>DASSRN010000179.1:0-7706 GCA_035701785.1 Acetobacteraceae bacterium
GCGGGAACGATCGTGACCTTCGTGGTGACTGGGTGGGGCTGGCGAATGGCCTACATTCTGCCGGCTGCCGTGGCGCTCCTCGCAGTCTATGTTCGCCTGCTGTGTCCCGAATCGCCCTATTGGGTCCGCACGCAGGACCGCAAGTCTCGTATCCAGGCACGACTGGCGCGCGGCCATGCTCTGAGCGCCGAGGACCAGGATTGGATCGACAAGGCCCGGAAGCCAGGCATCCGGCAGCTATTCCTGCCTGATCTCCGGCGGAACACACTGATGGCGACCTTCGTCGCCAGTATGGCGTTGGTTTCCTACAGCACCGTGGGGTACTGGATGCCGCTGTTCCTGTCGCAACAGCACGGCTGGACCACCGCCGAATACGGCAGCTTCTACATCTGGTGGGCCTTATTCTCGACACTCGGCTTCTGGTTGGGCGGCTGGATGATCGACCGGCTTGGGCGCCGGCTTGGCTTCGGCATTCTGCTGCTGGAAGCTGCGTTCTTCCTGACCATCTGGATCTTCGCCCAAGACAAGTTGGCTTTATGGCTCCTGGGCATGGCTTGGTCGTTCGGCTTCATCGGCGTTTGGGGGCCGGTGACCGCTTACACCGCCGAGATGTACCCGACCCGTACACGCGGCGTCGGCAACGGATTTTCCTGGTCCGTGGCGTTCTTCATCGGCGTTGTGCTTTGGCCTTTCGTGTCGGTGTGGTTACGGAACGTCACGGGCTCCTTCGCTGCCGCGTTTCTGCTGATCCCCGTGCTTCTTGTGATCATGGCGGCGATCATCTGGTTCTACAGCCCGGAAAACGCGCGCAAGGATCTGAATGAGATCGCAGTGTGACGGCTACCGCCTGATGCCCAGGGCGCCGCTCGCCGCCAGCGGCGCCCTCCATGCTTCGCTACGATTGCGACGCGAGCGCCAAGACTTCAGCTTAGCCAGCGCATCCTAGAGATTCACCCGCACGTACACCCCGGGGGAACCCGGTGCATGTGTCATGGCCTGTCGCATGCGCGGAGAATTGGGCGAGGAATGTTGCTGTTGCTCCTTCCACTCCGGGCTTTCGGGCACCGCCGTACTGGCAAATTCGTAGACCGTGCCGTAGCCGCTGGTACCTTCGAGAACCCGATAGCGGCGGGCGCAGATCACGCCCGGCACCTTGCGGTAGCCTGGCACATACTCCCCGCTATACCACGCGTTCCACTCCGCATCGACCGATGCGGGGACGGACATGCGGCCAATCTGCAATACCGGCGCCATGCCACGCTCCGGCATTTCTATACCGCCCGGGTAAATCTGTTCGCCGACAATGCGTGTCAGATTCTTGCCGATCACGGACGGCGAGACTTTCTGGCCCCACGGCGTACGCGGCCGGTTGGTAAACGCCGGCGTCTGCAACACTGCCACGCTTTCCAGTTCATAGCATGCCAGGTATTGCGGCCCGCCCTTGACTGCCTCGTAGCGGGCGGCTGAGAGGATGCCGGGCACCGACAGCAATTCCGGTAGATGCTCCTTATTGTACCACTCGTTGAATTCCTGCGCGTCTGCGGCGTCGATATCGACGTACACCATGAAGATCGCACGACCCTTTTGTGCCATGTTTCCGTCTCCTCCGATTTATGACGGCATTGGGCCGAGATAGTCGCGCTTGCCGATATTGGTGCCGGTGCTGCGGATGATGTCGTACGCTGTCGTTGCGTGGAACTGCACCTGCAACATCGCGAAATGATAGAGGTAGTTCTGGCACTTGAACTCGCGCGGCTGGCCACCCACCGGAACGCTGATGACCGTGTCGTCCTTGCCATCGAGCTGATCCGCGCGCAGGCCCTTCAGGAAATCGACGGTTTTGTCGATGCGCGCCCGCATCTCGGCGAAGCTGCTGTCCTGGTCGGGGAAAGACGGCAGGCTGATCCCAGCGACCCGGCCGGCTCCGCAAGAATGCGTGCAGACCTGCCGCACCTGCCGCTCGAGCGGAAACATGTCGGGAAACAGCCGCAGGTTCAGCACCACGTTGGTATCCCATTTCTGGGCAGTGGCGTGCTCCTCGGCCTTTTGCAGCACAGTCTTGAGACCACCGAGCAACTGCAGGCATACCGGCACAAAGCCGTTGTACATCGTGACTGCCATGGGACGCTCTCCTTGTGGGATCGGGAAAGATTGCGGACGATCTTAGCCCGTGCCAGCAAGGAGACAAGCTGGATACCGCTACCACACCTGCGGCTGCGCAGAGCCGCTACGCGGCGATCCCCTCTACCGGCTCCAGCGGTGGTCGACCGCGGATCATGTCGGACGCCTTCTCCGCAATCATCATGGTGGTGGCATAGGTGTTGGCCGACGGCATACTCGGCATGATCGACGCATCGGCCACCCGCAGACCCTGCATGCCGTGCACCCGCAGTTGGTCATCCACCACCGCAGTCGGATCGGTCGTTGGCCCCATCCGCGCCGTACCGATCAGGTGATACGCGGTCGAGCCGTACTGCCGCGCATAGCCCAGGAACTCGTCGTCGCTCCGCACCTCCGGCCCTGGCAGCACGTCACCGTCGAAGTAACGCACCAGCTCCGGCGTGTGCAGCAGCCCACGCGCAAGCTTCATACCTGCGACCAAAACGCGACGATCCATCGGATCGGACAGATAGTTCGGCTGGATGATCGGGTCTTCGAACGGATCGGCCGACCGCGCATGCACATAGCCGATGCTCTCCGGCCGATGCTGCCACACGCCGCAGGTCATCCCCGGATAGTCGTCCAGCATGCCGACAAAGCCCTGCTTGTAGCTCGCCGGGCTGAACACGCCTTGCAGGTCCGGCTGCTCCATCGCTTCGTCCGACTTCCAGAACCAGTGCACCAGCGATGGGCTCAGCGCGAGTACCGACGGCCTGCCCATCGCCCAGCGCATGATCTGCCCCGCCAGCCCCACGCCGCGCGCCATCTCGTTGATCGTCGTGCTGTTCTTCACGCGCGCCACGAGGCGCGGGGCGTAGTGGTCGCGGAAGTTCTCGCCGACGCCGCGCAGTTCGTGCACCACCGGCACGCCGATCGAGCCCAGCAGGTCCGCCGATCCCACCCCGGAGATCTGCAGCAGCTTCGCGGTATTGGCGGTACCGCAGCACAGGATCACCTCACGCCGCGCGGACACCACGCGCTGCTGACTGCGGTCGCGGTCGTTGACGTAGCGCACGCCGACCGCGCGCTTGCCTTCGAACAGCACCGCGGCGGCGCGCGCATCGGTGCGGATATCGAGCCTGCCGGTCGCCTTGGCAGGATGCAGGAACACGCGCGCCGCCGAGTGCCGCCAGCCGCGGTTGATGGCGCGCTGGAAGTAGCCGACGCCGGCCTGTCGGTCGCCACTGTTGTAGTCGACGCAGCGCGGGATCCCCATGCCGACGGCGCCGGCGATGAACGCCTCGCAGATCGGGTGGAACCAGTCGATGTCGGTGACCGGCAGACGACCTTCACGTCCGTGGATCCGGTCATCGCCGATGCCGATGCGGCGCTCGGTGCGCTTGTAGTAGGGCAGCATGTCGACATAGCCCCAGCCGCGATTGCCGCGCTGCGCCCAGCTGTCGAGGTCGGCGCGCTGGCCACGGTTGTAGATCATGCCGTTGATCGAGCTGGACCCGCCCAGGGTGCGGCCCTGCGTGGTGAGGATGGCGCGGCCGCCGCTGCCCTCGGACGGTTCAGTCCTGAACTGCCAGGTGAAGTCCGGGTTGAACAGCATCTTGATGAATCCGGCGGGCACATGGATGTAGGGGTGGCGATCGGGCGGGCCGGCTTCCAGCACGCAGACCGTGGCGCCCGGCTGTTCGGTCAGTCGGTGCGCCAGCACCGACCCGGCGGCGCCGCTGCCCACGATCACGTAGTCAAACGCGTCCCCGGCGATGTTCGCCATCCGTTTCCCCTGCGGTGTTTGATTCTCTCAGTGTCTCCATCCTAAGCTGGCGCTGGAAGCCAATCCAAGCCGGGTGGGAGGAAAACACATGGAGTATGTCTGTGATGCTCCGGGTGACAGGACCTGGTTTCGGCTGGTCAGCGAGGGCGAGGCAGCCTACGAATCCGAATTGATGCGCCACGCGGTGGAGAAGTATTTCCGCCGCGAGTGGGACAAGGCGGCGGAGAGCTACAAGCCGCTGACCTCGGTGTTCATCGAGCAGGACATCGGCAAGCGCGCGCATATCGAGCGCCAGATGCCGCTGTTCCTGACGCTGCGCAACGACGAGGGCGCGCCGCTGGTCACAGCAATGCTGCCGCCAGGGGGACGCCGCGACCGCTCGTTTGGCTGCATCATCGTGGGGCCGAGTAACAGCGACCCCTACAAGCAGCATGCCGATGCGATCGAGGCGCTGGGCGAGCATTTCGACCTCTCGCTCGACCGCGCCCACTGTTACCCGTACCGACGCGAATAACCCAATCCAGGAGACCGATGCCAATGGGCACCACACTCGAACAGTTCGCCGCACAATGCCATGACGCGTTGAAAAACCAGCCGGGCCCCGAAGGGCGCCGAACGGTCTGCGGTCTGGTGAAGGACGTGCTGAAGGATGGCGACTTCGTTGCGAAGTACATTCCGGAAGGCACGCCGGAACGCAAGGTGTTGTACGAAGACCCGGAACTGGGATTCACCATCCTGGCGCACGGCTATGTCGGCGCGAAAGGCAGCAAGCCGCATGATCACGGGCCGTCCTGGGCGATCTACGGCCAGGCTGCCGGCGAGACAATCATGACCGACTGGGACTGCCTGGCGCGCCCGACCGAGAGCACACCCGGCAAGGCGAAGCACGTGCGCGACTACTCGATGCTGCCGGGCGATGCGTATCTCTACGACGTCGGCGTGCTGCACTCGCCGCGCCGCGAAGGCTCCACGCGCCTGCTGCGCATCGAGGGCATGAACATGGACAAGGTGAAGCGGCTGCCTTACGAGGCGGCGGACACGCTGAGCCCGGCCGCGGAATGACATCAACGGCGTAGCTGGCCCAACGTCAGCTACGCCGCCTGCTCAATCGTCGAGGCTTCGCACGCCACCGTGGTTCGGTGCATGTCGCGCACCTCGGCATTGTTGAACGGCCGCGCTCGATGCATCGTCACGCGGTTATCCCACATCACCAGGTCCGACTGCTTCCAGACATGCGCGTAGACGAACTGCCGCTGCGTCGCGTGCTCGGTGAGGTCGCGCAGGAAGGCGCGCGCCTCGGGCACCGGCCAACCGAGGATCGCGCCGGCGTGTGAGGCGAGGAACAGCGACTTGCGCCCGGTCACCGGATGGCGCCGCACCAGTCGCTGCCGCACCGGTGCGAACTTCCGCTTTTCGTCATCGGTGAAGTCGGCGAAACCCAGAATCGCGCGCGAGAACAGCTGGCTGTGCTCGCAGATCAGGTTCTCGCACTCCGCCTTGGTGTCGTCGTCCAGCGCGTCGTAGGCGGCGCGCATGTCGGCGAACTCGGTGTTGCCGCCGGCAGAGGGAATGCGCCGCGCCGACAGCAGCGAATACTTTGCCGGCACCGCCTTGAACGAGCTGTCCGAATGCCACAGCCGGTTGCCCAGCCCGAACAGCCGGCGCCGGTCGTCGCGCGCCAGAAGCTGATTGTCCTTGTCCAGGTTGGAGATGTCGTTCACGTCCATCGACAGCCGGCGCTCATGGCCCTGTGCGATATCGCCGGTCGCCTGCTCCAGCGCGCCGAAGTTGCGGCTGAACGCGAGCTGCGTGTCATCGTCGAAGCACTGGTCGTGGAACACCAGCACGCCGTACTTGTCCATGCCGGCTGAGATCACTGCGACCTCAGATGGCGACAGGGGCCCGGTGATGTCCACGCCAGACACTTCGCCGGCGAAGAACGGGCGGGAGACGGGATCGATGGCGCGAATGGAGACTGTCATGCGGGTCCTTCTATGCCGGCTGACTGCGCGGTCAAGCGGCGAGCGCCATGCGTGCGTCCTCGCGCACCATCGCGGCACCCTTCTCGGCGATCATGATGGTCGGTGCATTGGTGTTGGTGGATGTCACCGCCGGCATCACCGAGGCGTCGATCACCCGCAGCCCTTCCAGCCCGTGCACGCGCAGCCGGTCGTCCACCACTGCCATCACGTCATGCCCCATCTTGCAGGTGCAGGTCGCGTGGAACACCGTCCCGCCGGTCTGCTTCACGTAGTGCAGCCACTCGTCGTCGCTCTGCACGTCGGGACCGGGCACCGTCTCAGCCACGACGTATTTCGCCAGCGCCGGCGCGGCGAACATCCGGCGGATCCAGCGCATGCCGCCCACCGCGGCGCGGCAGTCGGTCTCGTCGCTGAAATAGCGCGGATTGATCGCCGGCTGCTCCTGCGGGCGCGGCGAGCGCGCCTCGACATAGCCGCGGCTCAGCGGGCGCATCTGCCACATGCCGCAGGTCATGCCGGGCAGGCGGTCCAGTTGGCGCGACACGCCAGGCGCGTAGCTGCCGTGCGCGAACAGGCACTGCACGTCCGGCGTCGCTGACTCGGGCAATACCTTCACCGACGCCGCCACCAGCGACGCTGCATAGGTAAGAATGCCGTTGCCGGTCGCCAGATAGCGCAGCACCTGCCCCGCCAGACCGACACCGCGCGACTGCTGGTTCAGGCTTGGCGCGCCTTGCACCGAGCAGGACACGCGCGCCAGGTAGTGATCCTGCAGGTTGCGACCGACACCGCGCAGCACGTGCTGCACCGGGATGCCGACGCGCTCCAGATGCTCGGCATCGCCGATGCCGGACAGTTGCAGGATATGCGGCGAACCGATCGCGCCGGCGGACAGGATCACCTCGCGCGCGGCATCGATCCGCTCGGTGTTGCCGTTGCGCGAGAACTCCACGCCGATGGCACGCGTGCCGTCCAGCACCACGCGATGCACCAGGGCGCCGGTCACCAGCTGAAGGTTGGAGCGCTTCAGCGCCGGCCGCAGATAACTGCGCGCCGCACTCGCCCGCCGCCTGCCGCCACGCGTCTGCTGCACCCAGCCGACACCATCGCCGGCGCCTGCCGGCAGGTCGTTCACATCCTCACGGTACTCGCAGCCGACCTGCTTCGCCGCCTCGACCGCGGCGCGGCACAGTTCAGGCCGGTCGCGACCGTGCGAGGTGAACAGCGGCCCGCCCTTGCCATGCACGTCATCTTCCTTGCCCTCCCAGTTCTCCGCCCTGCGGAAGAACGGCAGCACGCTGTCCCATGACCAGCCGCGGTTGCCGAGTTGCGCCCAGTGGTCGAAGTCCTCGGGCTGGCCGCGTACGTAGATCATGCCGTTGATCGAGCTCGACCCGCCGAGTACGCGCCCGCGCGGGTAGTTGATGGCGCGTCCGTTGGTGCCCGGATCCGCTTCGGCCTTGAAGCCCCAGGTCAGCGTCGGGTGCTCCAGCAGCTTCATGTAGCCGGCGGGAATGTGGATCAGTGGATTCCAGTCGCGCCCGCCGGCCTCGATCAGCACGACGCGCGTGCCGGGATCCTCGGTCAGGCGATTGGCCAGGCAGCAGCCGGCGGAGCCGGCACCAACGATCACGTAGTCAGCCTGCATCAGCATTTCCTCGCGAGGTCACAGATTGGGCAGCGGCAGCGGATCGCCGGCGAAGAAGCGTCGTGGATTGTCGTCAAGTATGCTGAAGATTTCATCGTCGTGCAGACCACGTTCGCGCAGCATCGGCACGAAGTCGGTGAACAGGTAGCTGTACGGCGGCGGCCAGTCGCCTGCTTCCTTGAGCGCCTCG
>DASSRN010000180.1:0-4673 GCA_035701785.1 Acetobacteraceae bacterium
ACGCGGCATTGCTGGATCAGGCTTTCGCCCATTGTCCAATATTCCCCACTGCTGCCTCCCGTAGGAGTCTGGGCCGTGTCTCAGTCCCAGTGTGGCTGATCATCCTCTCAGACCAGCTACCGATCGGAGCCTTGGTAGGCCTTTACCCCACCAACAAGCTAATCGGACGCAGGCTCCTCCCCAGGCGACTTGCGCCTTTGGACCTCAGTCGTCATGCGGTATTAGCCACAGTTTCCCGTGGTTATCCCCCACCCAAGGATAGATACCTACGCGTTACTCACCCGTCCGCCACTGACAGCCGAAGCTGCCCGTGCGACTTGCATGTGTTAAGCATGCCGCCAGCGTTCGCTCTGAGCCAGGATCAAACTCTCAGGTTCATCTCAGAGCCCGAGGCAGGTCGCCCCAGAACTCCTCAACGAACAGACCCGAACTCGTATGGTCCACCCGGCACGCCATCATGGTCTTCACCACAGACGAACCGAGCGGCCTTCAAAGCGTAACTGTACGCATCAAAGAAGATACGCATCTGACGCCTCTACGGCCTGACCATCGAAGTCCAGGTTCATATTCACCCAGACCGCCAGTCCAGCCGCTCGATCAGCCCCGCGCTCGCGCACGGAAGCCCAAAGGCGCCGCCAACGTATCCCTTCCTAGCCTATGCAACTGTCAAAGACCGGAGCGAAGTCGCCAACGGCCCCGCAGAACGGGCCCACCGGATGACTTGCTCTGATGTGCGCCGAAGCCGGCGCAGAACAAGAAGCCTAACCCAGCCACACCGCCCTGGCAAGAGGCAATCTCGCAGTCCGGCGCGGCGGGAGCGGCATTTAGGCCGCGACGCGACCCCGGTCAAGCCCGCCACAACAAAAATCCGTCCGGCGGCAAATCCCTTGACACCCTTATGCTCAGCACTAGTATAACACCATGAAATGCTCAGATAGAGCATAAGGGAGAGAAGTCGGATGTCACACGCCGCCACCATCGCCCGCACCGCCCCGCTCTACGACCGGGTGAAGGCCTTCGTCCCACCGATGGAGTGGCCGGTCTTCGCCGACGACATCGAGGCGATCCTGGCGCTGAAGCGCCGGCGCAACGCGGTGATCCTGGGCCACAACTACATGACACCGGAGATCTTCCACTGCGTCTCCGACATCGTCGGCGACAGCCTGGCGCTGGCGCGCGAGGCGATGAAGGTCGATGCCGATGTCATCGTGCTGGCCGGCGTGCACTTCATGGCCGAGACGGCGAAGCTGATGAACCCGGCCAAGACCGTGCTGATCCCCGACCAGCGCGCCGGCTGCTCGCTCGCCGCCTCGATCACCGCCGGGGACGTCCGGCTATTGCGGCAGCGTTATCCTGGCGTGCCGGTGGTGACCTACGTCAACACGTCGGCCGCGGTGAAGGCGGAATCGGACATCTGCTGCACCTCCGGCAACGCGCGCAAGGTCATCGAGTCGCTGGGCGTCGACCAGGTGATCATGCTGCCGGACGAGTACCTGGCGCAGAACATCGCCGCGCAGACCGGGGTGAAGATCATCACCTGGGCGGGCCATTGCGAGGTGCACGAGCGGTTCACCGCCGCGCAGATCCGCGAGCTGCGCGCCGACAATCCCGGCGTCGTCGTGCTGGCGCATCCCGAATGCCCGCCGGACGTGGTGGCGGAGGCCGACTTCACTGGTTCGACGGCCGACATGTCGGGCTATGTTGGCAAGCAGAAGCCGGCGAAGGTGGTGCTGATCACCGAGTGCTCGATGGCCGACAACGTGTCGGTGCACCATCCGGAGGTGAATTTCGTCCGGCCGTGCAATCTCTGCCCGCACATGAAGCGCATCACGCTGGCGAATATCCGCACAGCGCTGGAGGAGATGCGCCACGAGGTCACCATCGACCCGGCGGTGGCGGTGCCCGCCCGCCAGGCGGTCGAGCGCATGCTGGCGGTGAAATAGCAGGGCGGAGAGAGCCATGACGCCACCCCCTCTGCCCCTGGTCATGGTCGAGCCGCTGGTGCGCGCCACGCTGCTCGAGGACCTGGGGCGCGCCGGCGACATCACCACCGATGCGATCGTGCCGGCGACGGTGCGTGCCGAATGCGCGCTGGTGGCGCGCCAGCCAGGCGTCGTTGCCGGCCTCGACTTCGCGGTGTCGGCGTTTCGCCTGATCGATCCGACGATCGAGTGCAGCGTGCAGCGGCCCGACGGCGAGCGGCTGGCGCCAGGCGACCTGATTGCGACAGTGCGCGGGCCGGCGCGCGGCATCCTCACTGCCGAGAGGACGGCGCTGAACTTCCTGTGCCACCTCTCGGGCGTTGCCTCCGCGACACGCGGCATCGTCGATGCCATCGCGGGCACCAAGGCGCACGTGGTGTGCACGCGCAAGACGATGCCCGGCCTGCGGTCGGCGCAGAAATATGCCTTGCGGGTGGGCGGCGGTTCGAACCACCGCTTCGGCCTGGATGATGCGGTGCTGATCAAGGACAACCACGTGGCGATCGCAGGTGGCGTGCGGGCGGCGGTGGAGCGCGTGCGGGCCGGCGTCGGCCACATGGTGAAGATCGAGCTCGAGGTGGACACGCTGGCCCAGCTCGAGGAGGCGCTGTCGCTCCGGCTTGATGCGGTGCTGCTCGACAACATGAGCCCCGACGTATTGCGCCAGGCGGTCGGCATGGTGGACGGGCGGATGATCACCGAAGCGTCCGGCCGTATCAGGCCGGATACGGCCCCGGCAATCGCCGCAAGCGGGGTGGACCTGCTGTCGGTCGGCTGGCTGACGCACAGCGCGCAGGTGCTGGATATCGGGCTTGATCACCGCGGCTAAGCGCGGGTTCTGATCGTGGTGTGAAGCGGTTCGCTGTCTGCAGGCCCGCGCCGGGCGATGCTCCGCAAGCTTCGAGGGAGGCATGCGTGGCGACGGTGGCAACCAGGCGGATTCAGGTGCAGGACGCCAGCGCGCGGCGTGACCTGAAAGAGGCGGCCGGCGGCAGTGGCAAAACCTATGAGCAGGCGCTGGGCGGATGCATATCGCGGCGCCTGGTCCCGATCCTGGAAATGATCGAAGACGAGACAGGGATTCCGGTGGTTGGGGTATCCATGGAGCGTACGCGAGGTCCGCGTTCCTCGCAGTCGCAAGCCTGGTTCCAGTGGCAGCGCGGCCACCGGAGGGATGGGATCCGCTGGCCAGATGCCACCATCGAGTTCCTGGGTGCAGGCAGCATCGTCAACCGGGTTTACGCGCTGGAGATCAGCCTGCAGACCGACGTGACGCGGATTGGCGCCAGCGCCGCCTGCTCGATGAGCATGGGCAAGGCGAGCCAGATCGCCTTGACTGCCGGCATCCTGGCGAGCAAGCCGGCCTACCGGCAGGCCTGCATCGAATACTGGTATCTGTGCCCGTGGGAGCCGACCGAGGAGACGGAGAACCGGTTGTTGGCACCACTGCAGAACATGCACGGGACCGGCAAGGTCGCGCTCACCTGGACGATCATGGACCACAGCTGAAGTCGCGGTCCCGCCAAGCTTGACGCGCGACGCACCGGCATCACTACTCCGGCGGTCAAGCACAGGAGAACCAGCATGCCCGTTCGTCTCGTCGTCAGCATCAACGCGGCACCCGGCAAGGGCGCTGAACTTGCGCAGGCGTTCAAGTCGCGCTGCGCCGAGGTGATGCAGGAGCCAGGCTGTCAGCAGTTCGAGGTGTTCCAGAGCGTGCTCAACCCAGACAAGCTGGCGCTGCTGGAGCTCTGGCAGGACCAGGCCGCACTCGATGTGCACGCAAAGGTGAACGAGACGCGCGCGCCGATGCCGGCCGGACTGCGCGCGGGAAGCGGCGAACGCGAGGACTACGACTACAACCGGGTACGCTGACCGCCCGGCTACGGTCAGGTCACCGCACCGGTAACCAGTCCCTCGGCCCAATTGGCAAAGCCCATATCGCGCGCACGGCAGGCCGCCTCGTCCCAGTCGTAGTCAAGGGCATGGAATTCCACCGACCACCGCTTGCCGCGCTGCGTCAGGATGGCGTAGCGGGCATGTGGAGAGCGGAGTTCCAGCCCGCATGAACTCGGTACATCGGCGAACACGGGACAGCCGACCGATCCCGGGTTGAGGATCAACGGCCCATCCGGAACCTGCATCGCACTTTGGCGGTGGCTATGCCCGCACAGCACCACCTGACGCGCCATCGCCGCGCCCAGGCGCTGCACGATCAGCTCGCGCGGTGCCGGGATCATGCGGTCGCGATGGATCTCCTCGGTCAGGAATGAACTGTCGTCCGCCGGCGTGCCGTGCACGGCGAGCACACCGTCCGCCGGCTCGATGAACGTCGGCAAGGCGTGCTGAACGCGGCGCTGTTCCAGCGTGAGCGCGGCGCAGGCGAAGCGGTCGGTGGCGGACAGGCCCGCGGCATCGCAATCGAGCAGCCAGCGATCGTGGTTCCCTCGCACCGTCGGCAATCCGAGCGTGTCGAGGAATTCCGCGGTTTCGCGTGGCCAAAGCGGCCCAGCAAGGTTGTCCCCCAGGTTGATCGTGACGTCGGTGCCGCGGGTTCGGATGTCCGCGATCACCGCCTCGAGAGCCAGCAGGTTCGCGTGAACGTCGGATATTATAGCGAGGCGGATCGGACGCTCCTGTGGCCTGGTAACGACGAGAACCTTACGATTCTATGATGATCGAGCGCGCTGC
>DASSRN010000181.1:0-2886 GCA_035701785.1 Acetobacteraceae bacterium
AGTATTCGCCCATCCGCGTCGCCGGGAGGCGGAGGACCTGCTGCGGCAAGGACATAGTGTTCGCCGCAGTGCTGCTCAGCTCGGGGTGGGAGCGGCGGCACTCCATCGGCACTGGAGCCGCCATGTCGTCAATCGAGACGCCGTCTCTGCTGCTGATAGGGTGATTACGGGAAACGGGGCACTTGGAAACGAGACGGTTGACCCAGGCCGGCTACGCTTCCTGGAGTCCGTGTCTGGAGAGCCGCGCCATGCCGTGCTGGCGGCGCACCCCGCTGGTGGCCGACCGCTCTGCTGGTGCGCGAGGTGCTTGGGGCGCCGAGGGCATTACCGGGACGTTCAGTTCCCTTGAAGGGTTCCGCTAATTTGGATGCGACACAATGTGTATGCCAGAGAGTATGCTGAGGCACCAAGGCAGGTTAGAAGTAGGCGTGGTTCCAAAGAGTTAATCGGATTTTGCGGCGGAGGGAGTGGGATTCGAACCCACGGTACGCTTCCACGCACACACGCTTTCCAAGCGTGCGCCTTAAGCCACTCGGCCATCCCTCCGTGCCAGCCAGATGCTAGCAGAGCCTCCAATCCTGCGAAACCGCCAGGCATCTTCACCTGCGGTCCCAGCGACATCCCATAACGTACTGAACACGCCCTCGGATCTTGCGATCGCCATCCATTCTCGGTATGTCGTTTCAGCTTGCTTCGGAGAAAACGACCATGCGTCGCCTGCTGTCCAGCCTCGCCGCCGTCTCCCTGCTCGCCGTGCAACAGGCGCACGCCGAGCTCGACTGTCTCCAGCCGCAGGAGCGCTCAGTCGTGGAAGTCGCCGCCCTGCGCAGCGAACTCATGGTGCTGGCGACCGGATGCCGACAGGATGACCGATACAATGCCTTCGTGCGCCGTTTCCAGCCCGACCTGATGGGCAACGAGAAGGCGGTCGGCGACGTGTTCAAGCGCATGTACGGCAAGCGTGCCCAGCAGGAGCACGACCGCTTTACGACCGACCTCGCCAACGGCGAATCATCCGCGGGGACGAAACTCGGCACTGACTTCTGCGATCGCAACAGCATGCTGTTCAGCGAGGTGATGGCGCTGCGCAGCGCGAACGATCTGCCAGCCTATGCTGCCGGCAAGGACCTGGTGCCAGCGACGGTCGACATCTGTCCGCAGGTCGCCCAGGTGCCGGCACGCAAGGCGCCCGCCAAACGCCACTGACCCTCAGGGCGTCACGGTCACTGCCACCCGGATCACCGCGTCGCCCGGCAGCAGCCGGACGCTGAATGAATCAGTGCCAGCGTAGCGTGGGACCGGCGTGTAGTCGATCCGGCTGTCATTGCCGACGGTGTGGATCAGCACCTTGCCGTGCTGCGGTGCGCCGGCCAGCAGCCCGGCATCGAACGGCCTGCCGTTGTTGTTCACGGTGATGGCGCACCATCCGCCGTCATTGCCCAGCTTGATCGCGACGTCCTGCGTCTGTCCCGCCGCTGGGGTCACCGGCGGCGCCGAACACACTTTCGCTGCGCCCGTCATGTCGGCAGCGAACACCCGCGCGGTGGGCCCCGACGGGCCCTGCTGCGCGCAGGCCTGAAGCACCAATCCGACCGCCGCAAACCCTAGCCAGAGCCGTGCCTGTCGCATCGCCTTCGATTCTCCCGTCCCCACCGCGCCTCCTGATGGAGCGCAATTGCGGCCGGCGCAAGGCACCTCCGCGGCAGAGCTAAACCGAGAAGTACTTGGCCTGTGGGTTGAGCACGACGATCGCACTGGTCGACTGCTCGGGGTGCAACTGGAACTCGTCGGACAGCGACACGCCGACCCGTTCGGCGTCCAGCAGCTTGAGGATAGGCGCCTGGTCCTCGAGCCGCGGGCAGGCCGGGTAGCCAAACGAGTAGCGCGAACCACGATAGCCCTGCGACAGCATCTTCTCCATGTCGCGGTCATCCTCGCCGGCGAAGCCCAGTTCGGCGCGGATGCGCTTGTGCACGTACTCGGCCATGGCCTCCGCCATCTCTACCGACAGGCCGTGCAGATAGAGGTAGTCCTGGTAGCGATTGTCCTCGAACCAGACGCGCGCCATGTCGGACGCCTTCTGCCCGACCGTCACCACCTGCAGCGCGATCACATCGCGTTCGGCATCGTCCACATCGCGGAAGAAGTCGGCGATGCACTCGCCGTTCTCCTTGGGCTGTCGCGGCAGCGTGAAGCGCGCAAGCTCGGTCGAGCCGTCCTGCGCGAAGATAATCAGATCGTTGCCCTGGCCCGCTGCCAGCCAGTAGCCATAGGCGGCTTGCGGCTTCAGGATGTCCTCTGCTTCGCACATGGCCAGCATGCGCCGCATCACCGGTCGCAATTCCTGCTTCGCCCAGCCCAGGAAATCCTCCAGCGAGCGGCCCTGCTTCCGGAACCCCCACTGGAACTGGTACAGGCTGCGTTCGTTGACGAACGGCACGATCGCCTTCGGCGCCGCCTCGATCACGCGCGCGCCCCAGAATGGGGGCGCTGCAATCGGCACATCGCGGGTCAGCCGCTGGCGCCGAGCCTGCACCGCACCGACATCCACCGGCCGGAACGCGCGCCCGTCCGCCTGACCCAGTGTGCGCGACGGGTTGCGTGCCTTGCCGACGCGCTTGGCCTGCACCGCGGCGAGATAGTCGTCGAACCCGTTGCCGACCACCTTATCCATCAGGTGCAGCCCGTCGAACGCATCCCGCCCGTAGGCGACGCGACCGCAGGCATAGGCCCGGACGCAGTCGTCCTCGACGTAGTTGCGCGTCAGCGCCGCACCACCCAGCAGTACGGGGATCTCGACGCCCTGCCGCGACATCTCCTCGAGGTTCTCGCGCATCACCACGGTGGACTTCACCAGCAGCCCCGACATGCCGATGGCATGCGCCT
>DASSRN010000182.1:0-4896 GCA_035701785.1 Acetobacteraceae bacterium
CGACCGTTCTCCGACAAGGAGATTGCGCTGTTGGAGAATTTCGCCGCGCAGGCGGTGATTGCGATGGAGAACGCACGGCTGCTGATCGAGCAACGTGAAGCGCTGGAACAGCAGACCGCTACCGCGGAAGTGCTACAGGTCATCAACGCATCGCCTGGCAATCTCGCGCCGGTGTTTGACGCTATGCTGGAAAAGGCGATGCGGCTATGCGACGCCGCCTTCGGGTCGCTTTACACCTACGACGGCAAAAGCTTCCAGTCCGCCGCACAGCGCGGGGTGCCTGCTGCTTATGCGGCGTTCAGGGAGCATGCTCCGCCGACATCGGTACCCGGGGGCACCTTCGCCCGAGCCCTTGGGACGCGGCGGGCGCTGCAGAACCTGGATCTGACGCTGGAGAAGCCTTACCTCGACGGCAACCCGGGCACCCGCGCAATGGTCGAGCTTGGGGGTATTCGCACCATTCTCTCGGTGCCGCTATGCCGTGACGATAACGTTGTCGGCCTGATCACGGTGTATCGGCAGGAGGTCCGCGCCTTCACCGCGCAGCAGATCGCGCTGATCGAGGCGTTTGCGGCCCAGGCGGTGATCGCGATGGAGAACGCGCGGCTGTTGGGCGATCTGCGTCTCCGCACCGAGGAGTTGGCGCAGCGCCAGTACGAGCTTAGCGCCACGTTCGAGAACATGGGTGACGGCGTGGCGATGTTCGACGCGGCGCTGCGCCTGGTCGCATGGAACCGCAAATTCCAGGAGATCTTCGACTTTCCTGCCGACCTGCTGGCAAGGAACGCGACCTACGAGGAGCACCTTCGCTACCTGGCACAGCGCGGCGATTTTGGCGACGATGCAGCGTCTCTGGTCGGGCACCTGATGGGCAGCGTGTCACACCACCACGTCTATGAGCGCGCACGGCCCGACGGACGGGTGATCGAGATCCGCCACAATCCGGTACCGGACGGTGGCTTCGTGCTGATCTTCTCAGACATCACCGAGCGCAAGCGGAGCGAGGCGGAGATCCGCACGGCACGCGATTCAGCCGAAGCGGCCTATCGCGAGCTTAAGACGGCGCAGGCCAGTTTGATCCAGTCCGAAAAGATGGCCTCCCTTGGCCAGCTCACCGCGGGAATCGCCCATGAGATCAAGAACCCGCTGAACTTCGTCAACAATTTTTCCCTGTTGTCGATCGATCTGCTGAACGAACTCAAGCAGACGTTGGCGCCGATGCTGCCGACGCTGGACGCGCACCACCGAGCCGAGGTTCAGGAGGTGGTGGACACGATCACCGGGAACCTGGCGAAGATCAACGAACATGGCCAGCGCGCCGATGGCATCGTGCGTGGCATGCTGGACCACTCACGCAGCGGGTCGGGTGATCGTCGCAAGGTCGATCTCAACGCGCTGGTCGAGGAGGCGCTGAACCTCGCCTACCACGGTGCGCGTGCCCATGATCAGAGCTTCAATGTCACGCTGGACCGCGCATTCGGCGCCGACATCGCGCCGATCGAGCTGGTGCCACAGGACATGACGCGCGTGCTGCTCAACCTGTTCGGCAACGGCTTCTACGCCGCCCGCCAGCGCCAGCAGAACAGCGCGCCGCCGGCCTTTGAACCGACGCTCACGGTCGCCACGCGCGATGTCGGCGACGCCGTAGAGATCGAAGTGCGAGACAACGGCACAGGTATCGCCGACGATGTCCGCCACAGGCTGTTCGAGCCGTTCTTCACCACCAAGCCGACCGGCGAAGGCACGGGGCTCGGCCTCTCGATCAGCTACGATATCGTCACGCAGCGCCACGGCGGCAGCATCACCGTCGACAGCAACCCAGGCGAATACAGCCAGTTCACCATACGCTTGCCGCGCTGGCGCTGATTGCGCTTTACGCCTTCGGGCACACGGGCGACAGTCGCGGTATGAGCTCCTTCGCCGCCCGTCTGGACCGCGCCATCTCAGATCTGCCGTCGCAATATCCCGGACCCGGTGGCGCCGTCGCCGTGCTGCGCCAGGGCGAGGTTGTGGTGCGTCACGCCTGGGGCTGGGCCAACGCCGAGAGGCGCATCGCGTTCACGCCGCGCACGCTGTTCCGCATGTGCTCGGTCACCAAGCAGTTCACCTGCGCGGTGGTGCTCGATGCCTTCCCTGATCCATCGGTGCTGGACGGCGATGTGCGTGCGCGTGTGCCGCACCTTCAGCAGTCCGCGCCGGCCGCGCTGCATCTCTGCCACAACCAGTCCGGCCTGCGCGACTACTGGGCAGTGGCGATGCTGCATGGCTCGCCGGTCGAGGCACCGTTCGGCGACGCCGAGGCGGCCCGCGTGATCGCCGGCACGCGCACGCTGCATTTCGTGCCAGGCACCCGCCATTCCTACGTCAACCAGAACTTCCGCCTGCTCTCCGAGATCCTGCAGGAGCGCACCGGCCGCAGCTTCGCCGAACTGCTGCGGAGCAGCGTGTTCGAGCGCGCCGGCATGGCGACGGCCCTGCTCGCCGCCGACACCAGCGCGATGCCGGACGGCACGCAGGGCTACGAAGAGTTGGCCACCGGCGGTTTCCGTGTGGCGGAGAATCGCATCCTATGGACCGGCGACGCCGGTCTCGGCGCCAGCCTGGACGACATGATCGCCTGGGAACGTTACATCGACGCGACGCGCGACGACCCGACCGCGCTGTATACACGGCTGTCCGTACCGGTCAGCTTTGCCGACGGCAACCCGGCCGTGTATGGCTTCGGCCTGAACCGCGGCACTGCGTTCGGTCGCGCGCTTACCGGCCACGGCGGTGCACTGCGCGGCTGGCGCAGCTCTCGCCTCTACGTTCCGTCCGAGCGCGTCTCTGTCGTCGTGCTGTTCAACCATCTGTCGGACGCGCACGACGCCGCCATTGAGCTACTCGGCGCCGCGCTGGACGAAAAGCAACCGCCGCCCGCCACCGCGCCTCCGCCAGGATGGCTGGGCAGCTACATCGAACCGGAGACCGGCCTCGCGGTGCGCATCGACGCGCGCGACGGGCGGGTGCGGTTGCGCTACGGCCACTTCCCCGAGTTGCTTGCTACACAGCCGGATGGCAGCGCTGTCAGCGACAATGGCAGCGTCCGGCTGCGTCCGGCAGCCGATGGACTTTGGATGGACCGCACGCAGGAAAACCAGACCTCGCGTCTGCTGCCGATTACCGGCACGTCCTCCAGTGACATCGTCGGGCGCTTCCACTGTGCCGAGTTGGATGCGGAATTGACCGTGGTCGACGCCGGGGGCGTTCTGTACGGCGCATTCTCCGGCTTCCTGGGCCAGTCACGCATGGAAGCATTGGGACCGGTTGCCGCCGATGTGTGGGTGCTGCCCTGTCCGCGTGCGCTGGACCATACGCCGCCAGGCGACTGGACGCTGGCGTTCCGCCGCGACCCGACTGGTGCGATCACCGGGGTGCAGGTTGGCTGCTGGCTGGCGCGCCGGCTCGATTACCAGCGGATCGACTGACGCCGTTCAGACCGGCTTGTCGCCCTGCACCGTGACGCGATGGCCCGATCGCGTGTGCGGCCAGTAGTCCCACATCGCGCGATGCTGCACGCAGCGATTGTCCCAGAACGCGATCGAGTTCTCCTGCCAGCGGAAACGGCACTGGAAAAGCGGGTCCTCCGCGAGGTCCCACAGGTAGTGCAGGATCGCGCTGCTCTCGTCGCGCGGCACGCCGACGATGCGTTTGGTGAAGCCTCGATTGACATACAGCGCCTTCTTCCCCGTCACCGGGTGCGTGCGGATCACCGGGTGCTCGGCGCGCGGATAGCTGGGCTTGTCGGCGACGCCGTAGTTGGCATAGGTGCCGCGATAGGCGTCCTCGCCGTCATGCACCGCGGTGAGCCCGTCCAGGTAGCGCTTCATCCGCTCAGACAGCGCCTCGTAGGCAGCGTACATCGACGCGAACAGCGTATCGCCGCCACGCGGCGGACACTTGCGGATATAGAGAACGCTGCCCATCGGCGGCTCTTCGTCGCACGACACGTCGCTGTGCCAGCCCTCGCCGTTGGCGCGGGGTGAACCCTTGTCGGTGTGGATGACCATCAGGTCAGGATGGCCCGGCGCATGCGGCGCTGCGGGATGGATGTGCAGCTTGCCGAAGCGGCGGCCGAAATCGAGGTGCTGCTCTTCGCTGATATGCTGGTCGCGGAAGAAGATCACCAGGTTCTCCGCCAGCGCGCGGTGGATCTCCTCAAAGGTCTGGTTGCCAAGCGGCTGCGACAGATCGACGCCGCCGATCTCGGCGCCCAGGATCGGCGTCAGCTTGTCGACGGTGATCGTGTCATACGGTGCCGGATCGTCGGCGCTATGCTTGTAGCGCGGTCCGTTGTTGCCACGCAGAACGCTCATATCGTTGTCTCCCTAAGCTCCGGCCAGGATCGCATCGGCGCACTTTTCCGCCGTCATCAGCACCGGAAAGTTGGTGTTGGCGCACGGTACCACCGGAAAAATGGACGCATCGACCACGCGCAGACCATCAACCGCTCGCACGCGACCCGCGGGATCGGTGACCGCCATCGCATCGTCCTCGCTGCCCATGCGGCAGGTGCACGACGCGTGCCAGACACCCACAGCCGCCTTGCGCACGAACGCCTCGAGCTGTTCGTCGTCGCGCATCAGCCCTTCCAGCGTGACGCCCTCCATGATCAGGTTCCTGATCAGGTAGCTGCGCAACGCTGGCGGCCCGTCCAGCGCCTTCGCCAGCGCATCGGTGATATACTTGTTCTTCTTGCTCACCAGTCCGACCTGACGGACCTTGTCGCTGTAGCTGGCCGGGAATGGATCGGTGGTCACCGCCTGCATCGTCGGCGTCAGGTGCATTGCGCCGAAGCGGCGCACACCGTCCATCATGCGTTCCAGGTCGCGCTGATCCGATAGCAGATTGAAGTCG
>DASSRN010000183.1:0-4994 GCA_035701785.1 Acetobacteraceae bacterium
GATGTCGCGGTCCGCCGGTGCGCTGTAGTTGGACTTCTGGCGCAGCACGACGTCGGCCACGCCGAACTCCTCGCGCAGCATGCGGTCGAGATGGGCGAAGAACCCGTGCGTGCCGCGCTTGCCGTTGGAGATGATGCCGACGGTCGCGCCGGCGAGGGAGGTCGGCCGCGGCGCTACCGCGCCCAGCGGCGGCGCCGTCTCATTGGTGGGATCGAGCACGCGATAGGTCATGACGATTCCCCCATCAGGCAGCGCGCGGACGTCGTCGCACATCGGCGCGTACGTAACGGAAGTTCAGGATCGCCGGGTCGGCCACCACCGGACCCGGGGCAATACCCACAATGATCTTCTCGGCGATCGTCCCGAAATCCGCCCGGAAATGCACTGACGACTTCAGCACCAGGATCGGACACTCACTCGGCTCTACCCCGACATGTCGCAGGATGGCCTGGTCCAATGCCTGCACCTTGTGCGACACGACCATCACCCGCACGCCTTCGATGTCGATCAGGGCGCACGGCCCGAGATTGCCTGGATTGCCTGCGCCCATCGGCCCGGTCATCGTGAACTTGCCGTCCGTCAACTTCACCACGCGCGCCGAGCAGGTGAGCGGGAGACCGTCGGACTTGCCGCCGAGTGACAGCTCTACCGAACCGCCTTCGCCAGCACTCAGACACGCCGCGACGCTTTCCGCATCGTTGATCAGGCACAGCACTGCGCCCTTCGCCTGCTGCCGCACCAGTTCCGCCAACAGCCCGGTGGTGTCGCCGTGCCCGCCGCCGCCAGGATTGTCCTGCGTGTCGGCGATCACGATCGGCTTGCCTGCACGCGCCGCGAGCCGCTTCGCTTCCGCCACGGCTTCGGCCGCAGGCAACAGGTCCTGCACGAAATCGGCCTCGCGCGCCGCGACATGCGCTGCGAACGCGTCGGCCGCGGCATCGGCCTTGGCCTGGGTGTCACCGTAGGCGGCGATCGCTGGTCCGCAGTCGGGGAAATCGGCATAAGGAAAGCCGAAGCAGAACGCGAGTTCCGCAACATCCATTCGCTGAGCCAGCGATGCGCGTTCGGCCATCACCTCGTTCATCGGCTGCAGCATCGTGCACTGGCTGCCGAGTGGGATCCAGAACGACAGCTGTCGGAACGCGCGCGCCAGCGGCCCGCCGCGCTTGATCCGTTGCAGCAGCAACCGCATCGCTTGCGCCCCGGCCGCCTTCATGTCGACGTGGGGATAGGTGCGGAACGGCACCGCGGCATCGGCCAGAGTCACCATCTGCGCGGTCAGGTTGGCGTGCGGGTCGAGGCTGATGGTCAGTGGCAGATCCCCGATGATAGCCCGCACACGGCGCAGCAGTTCGCCTTCCGCGTCGGGGAAGCTGTCCACCACCGCGGCGCCATGCAGGTCGAGATACACGCCGTCCAGCGGTTCCGCATCCAGCGCGTGCGACAGCCCGGCGCACAACAGGGCGGCGATTCGCTCGAAGGCTTCGTCCTGCACCGGGCCGGCAGGGTTTGCCATGGTCCATGCCAACGGCACGACCGTTGCACCAGCCGCCTCAGCCACTGGTAGTGCGCCGGCGGTGGGCACCGAGGTGCCACGCACCGCGTCGAGCATCGCCTCGCCCTCGCACAGCGACGGAAATCCGGCACAGTGCACGAAGTCCGCGTACCGCGTCGGGCGCGGTGCGAACGAATGGCTCTCGTGCAGGAATCCGCCGATCGCGATCCGGGTCATCGGTTCTCCTTGTATTATGCCAACCAGTTCGGCACCGGCAGGTTCTTTGAGCGCAGGAATTCGGGGTTGAACAGCTTGGACTGATAGCGCGAGCCGCCATCGGCCAGGATCGTCACCACTGTATGGCCCGGTCCAAGCTGCTTCGCCACACGCACCGCCGCGGCGATGTTGATGCCTGACGAGGTGCCGACCGACAGGCCTTCGTGGATCAGCACCTCATAGATGTGCTGTAGCGCTTCGGCATCCGGGATGCGTTCGGCATCATCGATCGGGGCACCGTCCATGTTGGCGGTGACCCGCGAATTTCCGATGCCTTCGGTGATCGAGCTGCCCTCGATCTTCAGGTCGTTGCTCTTCACCCAGCCGAAGAGGCCGCTGCCTTCGCAGTCGGCCAGCACGATCCGCACCTTCGGATTGCGCTGCTTCAGCGCGAACGCGACCCCGGCGAGCGTACCGCCGGTGCCGCAGGCGCAGGTGAACGCATCGACCTTGCCCTCGGTCTGCTCCCAGATCTCCGGCCCGGTATGCGTGCGATGGCCTTCCCGGTTGGCAACGTTGTCGAACTGGTTGGCCCACAGCGCGCCCGTCTCCTCCGCCATCCGGCGCGAGACGTGCACGTAGTTGCCCGGGTCCCGGTACGGCTTGGCCGGCACCAGGCGCAGGTCGGCACCGATCATGCGCAGGAAGTCGAGCTTCTCCTTGCTCTGCGTCTCCGGCACCACGATAACGCAACGGTAGCCGCGCGCATTGCCAACCAGCGTGAGCCCGATGCCGGTATTGCCGGCGGTGCCCTCGACGATTGTGCCGCCCTGCTTCAGTGCGCCGCGCTTCTCGGCGTCGGTGATGATGTAGAGCCCGGCTCGATCCTTGACCGATCCGCCGGGATTCATGAATTCGGCCTTGCCGAGGATGTTGCAGCCCGTGGCGTCCGAGGCACGGCGCAGGCGAATCAGCGGCGTATGCCCGATCGAGGCGGCGAGGTCCTCTTGCCAGCGCGTGCCGTGATAGAGTTGGGTCATCAGCATCCTCGTGCAGCCGGAGAGCCAGTCATGGTCGAGAATGTGCCCCCGCGACAGGTCTGGGAAGCCCTCCGGCGCGATACGAAGGCGCAGCTGGTCGATGTTCGTACCGATGCGGAGTGGAGCTTCGTCGGGCTGCCGGATCTATCGACACTCGGCAAGCAGGTGGTGCCGATCCAGTGGCAGCTCTACCCGACGATGGTGCTCAATAAGGCGTTCACCGACCAATTGCAGCAGGCGGGTTTCGCTTCGGACCACCATATCTACTTCATCTGCCGCAGCGGACAGCGAAGCTATTCCGCAGCCCAGGCGGCGCAGGCGGCGGGATTTCCCCATGCCTACAACGTGGCGGATGGGTTCGAGGGAGGGGTGGACGCCGCCGGTCATCGCGGCGTCACGACAGGCTGGAAAGCTGAGGGACTGCCCTGGCGGCAGCGCTAGGTTTGCGGCATCATAGACGATCATACCGCTCTTGGAACTATTCTGAATGACACCACAGTTTCTACGTTCGGAGGCAGCGCGCTTCCGCGAAATGGCTGAAACGAGCGAGCGTGAGGCCTCCAGGCAGCGCTTGCTGGGCATGGCCGCCGATTACGAGGCGCGTGCCGCCGCCGCCGACAGGACAGCACCACCCCCGGCCGCGCCGGCACCTGAGCCAGCCGTAGCGGAGGTGGAGCAGCCGGTCGAAGCTGAAGGCGAACCGACGGGCGACTTGGAGATCAAGCCGAAGCCGCGGCGGCGCCGGTTGTCCTTGCAGGGGGCTCGCAGCTGACGCACGCGGCCAGGGGCCCGCTGACGTTCAGGCGCAGCACCACCATCCATGGGTAGCGGCTGTCGAGCACCTGACCATCGGGTGCGGCGAGCTTCCCGTCTGGCGTGACCGGAACGTGCTTCAGCGTCACGGCGTCGTCGACGTTGCCGCCGACCGCGCTGATCTGCCCGGGCACCGAGGTGTCCACCACGATGTCGCAATGTCCCGGGAAGTGCCCGGCCGGCAGATCGTCGTAGCGCAGGTCCCGCGCGGCGCCGCGGCCGACACAGATCAGGTCGCCTGGCTGTGGCGCGTAGGCGTCGGGCGCCTCGGCCACGACGACCCAGTTCACCGTCTGCCCAAGCCGCATCTGCTTGGCGAGGTTGATGTAGTCCGAGTGGCTGGCAGAATAGGGGAACCCCGCGCCAGCGCCAGCAATGCGCATCACGTAGGATACGAATGCCGCCGACCATGCATAGCTGGCGTCCTGGCTCGCCGGGAACACGACACCATTGCCGTCGTGCATGCCGGTCCAGGCTGCTTCCGGCGCGCCAGGGTTCATCGCCAGCCACCAATATTCGCCGACACGCTGCCACAGGCCCTGCTGGCGTTCGGGCTTGTCGTCCGATGACGCCGGGCGATAGCTGCCTGGCGGATCGTCGTCCACCTGCGAGCCGAACAGCCGCCATTCGCGCAGCGTGATCGCCACAACGGCGCTGCGCGAGAACGGCTGGTAGGGAACGCGCGCGAAGGGCGGCACGTGCACATCCGTAACTGCACCCGGCGGTGCAGTGCAGGCAGTTGCCGTTACGATGCAAAGGGCAGCGGCGGCGCCGCGCATCACGCGTGGAAACGCGCCCGCTCGGGGAACAGCGAGGCGAGCCCCGCCTCGCTTGCAGCGCACCGTCCACGTTCGGTTATGAGACCAGTGACCAGCCGAGCCGGCGTGACGTCGAATGCCGGGTTGGCCGCGGTGCTGTCTACCGGTGCCACGCGTACCGTGGCGATCGTGCCGTCGGCGGTGCGCCCGGTCACATCGGTCACTTCGGCTGCGCCCCGCTGCTCTATCGGGATCTCCGCAACGCCGTCACTCACCGTCCAGTCGATCGTGCTGGACGGTAGCGCCACCCAGAACGGCACGCCGTTGTCGTGCGCCGCCAGCGCCTTGAGGTAGGTGCCGATCTTGTTAGCCACATCGCCGCGCCGCGTGGTGCGGTCGGTGCCGACGATGACCAGGTCCACCTCGCCGTGCTGCATCAGGTGCCCGCCGGCGTTATCCGCCAGCACCGTATGCGCAACGCCGTGTCGGCCGAGTTCCCAGGCAGTCAGTGCGGCGCCCTGGTTGCGCGGCCGGGTCTCGTCCACCCAGACATGCAGGTCGATGCCGGCATCATGCGCCTGATAGATCGGCGCCAGCGCGGTGCCCCAGTCCACCGTGGCCAGCCAGCCCGCGTTGCAGTGGGTCAGCACGTTGACCCGATGCCCGGGCTTG
>DASSRN010000184.1:0-2198 GCA_035701785.1 Acetobacteraceae bacterium
GTACGGCGTCAGCGCCGTGTCACCATGCACGACGCGGATCGAGCCGAGCCGGATGCCAAGGATCTCGTTCGCCACCTGCGCAAGAGTCGTTTCGAGTCCCTGGCCGTGGCTCTGGATGCCGACCCGCAGCTCCAGCCCGCCATCCGGCGTCATACGCGCGACCGCCTGCTCGAACCCTGGCACCATCGGAATGCCCCAGCCCGCATAGACCGTCGTGCCATGCGCCGCCTGCTCGCAGAAGATGCTGCACCCGAAGCCAAGGCGCACCGCGCCGCTGGTCTCCGCCTGACGCCGGCGCACCGCCGGCAGATCCATCGCCTCGATCACGCGACGCAGGCATTCGGGATAGTCGCCGCTATCGAAGTACTTGCCGGTGATGTTCTCGAACGGCATCGCCGCCGCGGGCACCAGGTTGCGCAGTCGCACCTCGTGCGGTTCCAGCCCGGCCTCGCGCGCAACGGCATCCAGCGCCACTTCCAGCGCGAAGCAGACGCCGGCGCGCGCAACGCCCCGATACGGCAGGATCGGCGGCTTGTTGGTCGCCGCGGAGAATGTGCGGCAGCGATACGCCGGCATCCGATAGGGACCCGGCAGGATCGACGCCACCTGCGCCGCCTCCAGACAGGCCGAGAACGGATAAGCCGAGTAGGCGCCGGCATCCACCACCGCTTCGGCATCGATGCCGATCAGCGTGCCGTCGCTCTCGGCATGCAGCGTGATATCGTAGTCGTGCTCGCGACAATTCGCGTTGCCGGTGAGCTGCTCGCGCCTGTCCTCGATCCAGCGCATCGGCCGGCCAAGCCGGCGCGTCAGATACGCTGCGCACACCTCCTCGGGCAGCAGGATGCCCTTGTAACCGAAGCCGCCCCCTACATCCGGTGCAACGACACGGATGCGCGCCTGATCGAGCCCCAGGCAACCCGCAAGTCCGGTGCGCACGATATGCGGCAGCTGCGTCGAGCTGTACACCAGCAGCTGTTCCAGCCGCCGATCCCACGTCGCGACCACGCCGCGACCTTCCAGCGGCGACATGCATTGCCGCGCCGTGCGCAACCGCCGCCGCACCACGATCGGCGCCGGCTTCGCGAAATGCTCAGCCGCGACCTCGACGAAGGTCTCCAGGAAGACGTTGTCGCTCCAGTGTTCGTGCAGCCTGATGTCGCTAGGCAAAGCCGCGCGCATGTCCACCACCGCTGGCAGCTCATCGAACTCCACCGCCACGTCCGCCGCGATGTCCTCTGCCTCCGCACGGCTCGCGGCAACGCACACCGCGATCGCCTCACCGACATGCCGCACCTTGTCGGTCGCCAGCACTGGCTGCACAGATGGCTTGAACCCCGGCAGGCCGGACACCGCGACGATCGGCTGCACGCCGATCAGATCCTGCGCGATGAACACCGAAGCCTCTGCACCATGCGGCTTGCGGATCGCGCGGATGCGCGCATGCGCGACCGGGCTGCGCACGAAGGCAAGATCGCGCATACCGGCGAGGCGGATGTCGGCGATGAACTCGCCCTTTCCGCGCAGATAGCGATCATCCTCCAGCCGCGGCACAGACTGGCCGATGCCTTCGCCGCGCGTCTCCTGCATCCACCCCCCTTTCCGCTTGCACCATTCGTAACCGCGCCAGCATACTGCGCACAGTCATTCCCACAACGCGCAAGGACACCGTCATGGACACAAGGTTCGACCTGTTGCTGCGTGGTGGCCGGGTGATCGATCCCGCCTCGGGCCGCGACGGCATCGCCGATGTCGCCGTCACCGACGGCCGCATCGCCGCTATCGATGCATCACTGCCGGCAGCGGCCACGCAGGTGATCGACATCGCCGGCAAGATCGTCATCGCCGGCATGGTCGATACCCACGCCCATGTCTATCAGCACGTCACGGGCCGCTTCGGCCTGAACGCCGATATGGTAGGCGTGCGGTCCGGCGTCACCACCGTGGTGGACCAGGGTGGTCCCAGCTGCATGACCATCCCGGGCTTCCGCCACTTTGTCGTTCAGCCATCGCAGACGCGCGTGCTGTGCTTCATCTCTGCGTATCTGGTGGGCGGTCTCGAAGGCCACCTCTACCCGGCACTGTACGGCCCGGATCAGGTGGACGTGAAGGCGACCATCCGCGCCGGCCGCGCCAATGCCGACATCGTGCGCGGGGTGAAGGCGCATGCCGAGATCGGCGGCGCCTCCCGCTGGGGG
>DASSRN010000185.1:0-6837 GCA_035701785.1 Acetobacteraceae bacterium
TCACGGCATCACGCTGGCTTCGGCGTCGCTGACCGGCATTCCGCACAACCATCGTGCATTCGATGTGCCGCTGCCCGGCTTCATCCATACGATGAACCCGCACTGGTATCACAGCGCCAATCCGGGCGAGAGCGAGGAGGCGTTCGCCTCGCGTTGCGCCGATGAGCTGGAGAAGCTGATCCTGGCCGAAGGCCCCGACACGGTGGCCGCGATGTGGGCCGAACCGGTGATGGGCGCCGGCGGGGTGATCGTGCCGCCGCGCACGTATTTCGAGAAGATCCAGGCGGTGCTGCACAAATACGACGTGCTGTTCGTCGCCGACGAGGTCATCTGCGGCTTCTGGCGCACCGGCAACTACTGGGGCAGCCAGACGCTGAACATGCAGCCCGATATCCTGACGTGCGCCAAAGCGCTGTCGTCGTCCTATCTGCCGATCAGCGCGGTGATGGTGAACGACCGGGTGTTCCAGGGCCTGGCGAAGCAGAGCCACGAGATCGGCACATTCGGCCATGGCTTCACCTACTCCGGCCATCCGGTGCCGGCGGCGGTCGCGATCGAGACGCTGAAGATCTACGACGAGATGAACATCGGCGAGCACGTCCGCACGGTGGGCGCGCATATGCAGAAGGAGTTGCGGCGGCGCTTCGCCGAGCATCCGCTGGTGGGCGAGGTGCGCGGCGTCGGGCTGATCGGCGCGATCGAGCTGGTGGCGGACAAGGAGAAGCACCAGAACTTCGAGCCTGCCGCGCGCATCGGCGGTCGCCTGACCAAGCTGGTGGAAGAGAACGGCGTCATCGGCCGCACCGTGCCGGGCGACATCCTGTGCTTCAGCCCGCCGCTGGTCATCACCGAGGCCGAAGTGGATGAGATGCTGACCCGCATCAGCAAGGCGCTGGATGAGCTGACGGTGCAGCTTCGGCGCGAGCAGATCGCCGTCGTGCGCTAGGTTTTCGGCGATGCGGCGGCGCCTGCTGTTGGCCGCCGCATCGCTGTGGAGCGTTCGAGCTTTCGCGCAGGCGACTGATACGTTCGATGCGCTGAAGACGAGTGCCGATATCGCCAACCTGCTGGCGCGCCGCGATATCGATGGTGCGGCACAGGCTGCGGGTGTGCTGATGGACAGCCGCGCGGCTGCGCGACTGAAGGATACATTCCAGGTAGCAAACGGGCTCGGCCAAGGGCAGTACAGCGACCTGGCCTATGCGCGCGACTATGGCCGGACCGAGAAGGACGTCATCTACAAGATCGATTTCGACCGCGCGTTCCTGTTCGTCCGGTTCCTGTATCACGTGGACCACGGCGCCTGGCGGCTGATCCAGATCCGGCTGAAGACGGAGAACGAGGAGGCGCTGCCGAGGGACTGGGTGCACATATATCCGCGGTGATCATTGTTGCCGCGTTGCCGCGCACTGCACCCAGCGCCAGGGCCCGAAGGCTTCTGTCCGGGTTATCCACTAGGCTGACGAGATTTGACAAAAATAAAGAGTCCGAAGCTAAAAGCTAAAAGGTAAACTCGTACTGGGATCGCAGCGGTATTGTAAGTTGGTTAAGGAGAAAAGGGCTGTGACAACTGTAAAGTGAATTCAACTGCTCCGCCTGGGAAGAGTAGGGCGGATAACCCCACGGGCTGCCGCCTCGCCGCTCAAGAAGGCCCGCGTTCCACCGGGCTTGCTACTGGCGGCAGGCGCCGCTGAAGCACCGTCTCGGGGTGTCGTTCTTATGTGCACTATGATGAGCGAATGCATAAAGAACCCTCAACCGCCGCTGAGCACCCAAACGAAAAAGGCCAGTACGCCAGCCGTTTCCATCAGGATGGCCAACTTCAGTACAGTTCTCGCAACCGACCCATTGGGTGCAGGCGTTTTTTCAGCGGCAGGGTCGTTTGCAGCCAGAGCGCTCCTATCTGCTGGCCGACGGACTTTACCTTCGGTTCCCATATAGGTGCGCAGCAAAGTCACCGCTTCATGATGGCTCCAGGTAACGTGCTCCGGGCATAGGGGCACGGGTAGTTCCGGGGTTCCATGTTCGTGCCCGTCCATTGGCTCGTTCTGCATGCCCGATCATGTGTGGCGTGTTCGCGTCGCTCCAACCCGCTTAACGAAGGGCACGTCGGCATCACTCACGAGTGATGCAACGCAGGCGTTGCGGCCGGATTGATTGATCTTCGTCAGATCCGGTGTCGTGAAGAACGGAGTGCCGATCAACCAATCTACGCGCGTTCCTGGCACGAATCGGGCTGGATCTCGCGCCTGGGTTTGTTGGCCAATCCTGCGGTTTGGTTGCATATTGTGATCCAGCTCAGGGAGTGAATCGTGCTCAACGGCGGGCGACTACAGAAGCGCTTGAAGCAGACAATCAGGTGGAGTTTACCGGATTGGTTCCTGGTGATTCGCAATCATTCAAAAGCTCACGGGAAATTTCCGCGACTGCTCAGGCCGCAGACCTTCAATGATAAAATCCTGCATCGGCTGCTTTTTGATCGCCGCCCGCTATGGACGCAATTGACCGATAAGGCCGCCGTACGGACCTATGTGGCAGAACAACTTGGCAGTTCCATTCTGCCGAAGCTCTATTTCCTCACGACGCGACCTGAATCGATCCCGTTGGCCGAATTGCCAGACCGCTTCGTGGTCAAGGCAACTCACGGCTCGCAGATGGTCAGGATCGTTACGGAGAAATCCTCTCTTGATGCCGCCGAACTGATCGAGACATGCCAGGCATGGTTGCAGTTCAGCTGGTACCAGGAAACCCGTGAGTGGGCCTACAAAAGGATCAAGCCGCAGATTCTCGTCGAAGAATTCATTGAAAACGGGAGCGATACGGTACCACCGGATTACAAGCTATTCGTGTTCCACGGCCGCGTCGAAATAATCCAGATTCATATTGACCGCTTCGGCACCCACCGACAACGCCTGTTCACCCGTGACTGGCAACAGCTTGACGTCGAGCTCGAATATCCCGATGCCGCAGGCGACATTCCACGCCCCACGAACCTTGGCGAAATGATCACCGCAGCGGAGCGCCTTGGAGAGGGGTTGAACTTCATACGCGCTGATCTCTACGACGTCGGCTCGCGCATCTACTTTGGTGAGCTCACGGTGTATCCGGATGGCGGGTGCGGACGTTTTTCCCGGCCCGCTTTCGACCGCAAGCTCGGGGACATCTGGAACCATGGTAATGGCGACGGCACGGCACTTGCCCGATGGACTGTCCGCGGTGGCTAAGCCGACAGCTTCTGCATCACCGCATCGGGGATGTCGAAATTGGCATACACGTTCTGCACATCGTCGCTGTCGTCCAGCACATCGATCAACTTCAGCACCGAACCCGCGCGCTCCTCGTCCAGTGTGACGCTGGTGGTCGGCCGCCAGTCCAGCCGCGCACTCTCCGGCGCGCCAAACCGCCCCTCCAGCGCGTCGCGCACCGCGAAGAAATCCTCCGCTGCAGTCGTCACCTCGTGTGCTTCGGCATCGCTCTCGACATTGTCGGCACCCGCCTCGATCGCCGCCTCCAGCACATCATCGGCCGACGCAGCCGATGCCGGGTAGCGGATCACGCCCATCCGGTTGAACAGGAAGCTCACCGAGTTGGTTTCGCCCAACGCCCCGCCACACTTGGCGAACGCCGATCGGATGTCGGACGCGGTGCGGTTGCGGTTGTCGGTCAGCGCCTCGACCATGATCGCCACACCCGCCGGACCGTAGCCCTCATAGCGCACCTCGACGTAATCCTCGCCGCCTGCGCCGCCGGTCGCCTTCTTGATTGCCCGGTCCACCGTGTCCTTCGACATGTTGGCCTGGCGCGCCGCCACCATCGCCGCGCGCAGCCGCGGGTTGGACGTCGGGTCCGGCAGGCCCTGGCGCGCCGCCACCGTGATCTCGCGGATCAGCTTGGCGAACTGCCGCCCGCGGCGAGCGTCCTGCGCGCCCTTGCGGTGCATGATATTCTTGAACTGGGAATGTCCTGCCATCGTCGCTTGCGTGTCTGTGTCTGTGGTGAAACCATCCGGTCCGCCAGCCTACACTCCCACAGCACCAGGAGGCGAGCGTGACCGACGCACCAGGATGGCCCGGCATAGCCCCGCGCTGGACCTCCAGCGCCAAGAGCGGCGTCGGCACCGCCCTGTCACCCGTCAGCCGCGTCTGGTTCACCCTCAGCCACGGCATCCTGGACGAAATCTACTACCCGCGCGTCGACCAGGCCTGCACCCGCGACTTCGGCATGATCGTCACTGGCCCGGATGGGTTCTTCGCCGAAGAGAAGCGCGACTGCACCTTCGCGCTCGAGCGGATGGAAGACGGGGTGCCGGCATTCCGGCTGGTGAACACCCATCTCGGCGGTCGCTTCCGTATCCTGAAGGACGTGCTGTCCGACCCGCGCGCCGACGTGGTGGCGCAGCGCATCCGCCTCGAGGTGCTGGACGGCTCGCCGCTACGGCTGTTCGCGCTGCTGGCCCCGCATCTGGTGAACGGCGGCGCGCACAACACCGGCTGGATCGGCGACTACAAGGGCCACCGCCTGATGTTCGCCGAAGGCGACGGCACGCAACTCGCCTTCGGCTGCTCGCGTCCCTTCCTGGCCTGCTCCATCGGCTTCGTCGGCACCTCGGACGGCTGGCAGATGCTGCACCAGGACGGCCAACTGACCGGCCAGTACGACCGCGCGGCCGATGGGAACATCGCGCTCACTGCCGAGATCGCCGCACCACTGGAGGAGTTCCGCCTGGTGGTGGGGTTCGGTCGCAGCGCCCCGGAGGCTGCGTTCCGCGTGCGCGCCAGCCTGCAGACGCCGTTCGAGCACCAGGTCGAGGAATACGCCACCGCCTGGCGCAGTTGGCAGGCGCGGTTGCGCTCATTGGATCGCAAGGTGGACGGGCACAACGTCTATCGGGTCAGCACCACCGTGCTGCGTTGCCATGAAAGCCCCACCTTCCCGGGTGGGCTGATCGCGAGCCTGTCGATCCCATGGGGCAGCAGCAAGGGCGACGACGACCTGGGCGGCTATCACCTGGTCTGGCCGCGCGACCTGGCGCAGACCGCCAGCGCCTTCCTGGCCTGCGGCGCGCATGAGGAAGCGCTGCGCGTGGTGCGCTACCTGCGCGCGGTCCAGGAGGACGATGGCAGCTGGCCGCAGAACTGCTGGCTGGACGGCACGCCCTATTGGCACGGGTTGCAGCTCGACGAGTGCGCCTTCCCGATGCTGCTGCTCGACATGGCCTGGCGCGAGGGCGCAATCGCGCGACCGGCGCTGCCGGCGTTCTGGCCGATGGTGGCGCGCGCCGCTGGCTTCGTCATCCGCCATGGGCCGCGCACCGGGCAGGACCGCTGGGAGGAGAATGCCGGCTACACCCCGTTCACGCTGGCGGTGCAGATCGCGGCACTGCTGGCCGCCGCCGAACTGGCCGAGGCGTGCGAGGAGGACGACGTCGCGGACTTTCTGCGCGACACGGCGGATGCCTGGAACGAGCAGATCGAGGACTGGATCTACGTCACCGACACGCGGTTGACGCGCGAGGTCGGCGTGGCCGGCTATTACGTGCGCATCGCCCCCGAGGTGCCCGGCGAGGCACGCACCGAACTGCGCGGCCAGGTCGAGGTGCGCAACCGCTTCGCCGGCATGAGTGCGTTCGAGGCCGACGAGTTGATCAGCACCGACGCGCTCGCGCTGGTGCGGTTCGGGCTGCGCGCGGCGGACGATCCGCGCATGGTCGATACGGTGAAGGTGATCGACCACGTGCTGCGCGTTCAGCTGCCGTACGGTCCGGGCTGGCGGCGCTACAACGGCGACGGCTATGGCGAGCACGACGACGGCGCGCCCTTCGACGGCACCGGCGTCGGTCGCGTCTGGCCGCTGCTGGCCGGCGAGCGTGCCCACTATGAACTGGCCGCCGGCAACCGCGCCGAGGCGGAGCGACTGCTGGCAGCGATGGAGGCAGGCGGCAGCCCCGGCAAGCTGCTGCCCGAACAGGTATGGGACGCTGCCCCAATCCCTGCACTGGAATTGCAGCCCGGCGAGCCGAGTGGTTCAGCCATGCCTCTCGTCTGGGCGCATGCCGAGCACATCAAGCTGCTGCGTTCGCTGGCCGACGGCACGCTGTTCGACCGGCCGCCACAGCCGCTGCGACGCTATGTGCGCGAGAAGCACGTCGCGCGCTGCCGGCCTTGGCGCCCCGACTGGCGCACGCCCTCGGTGCCGGCCGGGCGGATACTACGGCTCGATCTGCCGCAGCCAGCGCTGGTGCACTGGAGCACCGACGGCTGGCAGACCCGCAACGACGTGCGCACACGCGACACCGGCCTGGGCATCCACACAGTGAACCTGCCGACCGACGGCGTCCCACCCGGGAATACAATGGTATTTACCTGGATGACGTTGGCGGATGAAAAGTGGCTGGGCCAGGATCACACGGTGACGGTCAGCAACAGCAGATAGCCGCACCGCCCACTCGTCATCCGCGAAAGTGCGGCATCACCTCCGTGATGAACAGCTCCAGCGAGCGCAACGCGATCTCGTGCGGCAGCCCGAACGACGTGCCGTAGCAGAACTGGTCCACGCCGACCGCCTCGTACTGCCGCAGCTTCGCCACCACCTGCTCGGGCGTGCCGAACACCATGCTGTCCAGGATCGTCTCCGGCCGGTACGCATCTGGGTTCGCCACCTGCGCCCAGTCCACCGGCTCGGGGAACCCGTCGCTCACTCCGCCGACGTTGCGGAACAGGCTCTCGAACCGCCGATCGTGCTCGATCGAGACCTGCACCGGCACCTGCCAGTCGTCCTCGCTTGGATAGACGCATGTCCGCCGCAGCATCAGGAAGCGCGGGCGCGGGATGCCAGGCA
>DASSRN010000186.1:0-23884 GCA_035701785.1 Acetobacteraceae bacterium
TGGCCGGCGGTGTTCGAATCCAGCGGCATCATGACGTTCATCGTCGGCCCTGATGGTGACGTCTATCAGAAGGACCTTGGACCCGAGACGGCGCATATCGCGTCAAAGATGACGACCTTCGACCCGGATCTTTCCTGGGCACGCGTGTCGGTGACGAACGACTGATTTCTCGGCCAGGTTGCCTATAGTTTTCCAATTCACCTGCTGCGTGCCGCTGTGTCTCTATTTGATCTTTACCGAAAGTGGCGCGGCGCTAACCGCTGACCTAGCCTCCTACTCAGCTGACGCGACAAGACGTCAGCGTGACGCTGCATGGAATGCAGTTCAGCAACGGGGGAGTTTCATGGTCGAAGCCGCAATCGGATCACTGTTCCGCACCAAGACCGTGGTGTTCGCATTCATCGCCGTCATGATGCTCTACGTGTTCTATCATAACGAGTCATTCCTGTTCGATTCCGCCCATCCGGTGTGGAACCACTACGCGTCGTTCAGATGGTGGCTGCTGCCACATGGCGTTGTCGGTGGCTGTGCCCTGGTCCTCGCACCACTCCAGTTCTCCGATCGCTTGCGGGCGCGATACGCGAGGCTGCACCGGATTGTCGGTCGCATCTATGTCGCCGGCGCGCTGCTGCTTGCGCCGCTGGGCGCCTACATCCAGTACACCGAGGAACCGCTGGGTTCGTCGCGCTCGTTCACCGTCGCCGCCATCGTGGACGCGGTACTGCTGATGACCACCACCGGGATCGGCGTGGCGTTTGCCATCAGGCGGATGATCCCACAACACCGCCAGTGGATGACGCGCAGCTATGCCGTGGCACTGACGTTCTTCGAGATCCGCTTCATCCTGGGCGTCACAGGCCTGGATCAGCCGCCAAGCTTCGCGATCACCGAGATCGTGGTCTGGACCTGTGTCGCGCTCGCGATTCTGGTCGGCGACCTGGCAAACCAGTGGTACGATTTGGCGCAGAGGCGGCCAAGGCCGCTGCCGGCGGCCGCGCGCGTGCCGGCGTAGGATTCTGCTGGCGGCCTGGTGCTGCTAACCTCCGCGCACAGGGCGGAGGGTGGCGATGGCTGGGCAGCAGAACACCGATCGGATCGTGACCACGCATGTCGGGAGCCTGCCGCGACCGCACGACCTGCTCGACATGATGAAGGCGCGGCTCGCCGGCCAGGCATACGATGGGGGCGCCTACGATACGCGCGTAAGCACCGCAGTGGCGGAGTGCGTGCGGCAGCAGGCGGCGAACGGCATCGACATCGTCTGCGACGGCGAGCAGTCGAAGCCGGGCTTCTTCACCTATGTGAGCGAGCGGCTCGACGGCTTCGAGCCGCGCCCCGACCGCCGGCGCTCGACCTTCACCGCCGAGGTGACGGCGTTCCCGGAATACTACGAGCAGTATTTCCGCACTGCGATGCTCGGCGGCGCAGCAGCACCCGTGGTGCCCCTGATGTGCACCGGGCCGATCCGCTATCGCGGCGAGGCAGCGTTGCAGCGCGACATCGCGAACCTGAAGGCGGCACTCATCGGCGTGCCGCACGTCGCGGCCTTCATGCCAGCCGTGGCACCCAGCGGCGTCGGCGAGAACGAATACTACAACACCGACGAAGCGTTCTTTCACGCGGTCGGCGCGGCATTGCACAGCGAATACCAGGCGATCGTCGAGGCGGGTCTCATCCTTCAGATCGACGACCCATTCCTGTCCGACCTGTTCGGCGATCCGACCTTTGACGCCGCACAGCGCGTCCAGCGGGCGGAGATCTACGTCGCCGCGCTCAACGCCAGCCTGGCGGGCATTCCGCGCGAGAAGGTGCGCTACCACACTTGCTACGGCATCAACCACGGCCCGCGCATCCACGAGGCGGCGCTGGCCGATGTCGCCGGCTACATGCTGCGGGTAAATGCCGGCGGCTACAGCTTCGAGGCGGCGAACGCGCGCCACGAGCACGAATACCATTTGTGGGAAACGGCAAAATTGCCTGACGGCGCCGTGCTGATCCCCGGCGTGATCACCCACTCGTCGAACATCGTCGAGCACCCGGAGTGGATCGCCGAGAGGCTGACACGGTTCGCGCGTCTGGTCGGGCGCGAGAATGTGGTGGCCGGAGCCGACTGCGGCTTCTCCTCGCAGGCAACCTACCGGCCGGAGGTTCACCCGACGGTGATCTGGGCGAAGTTCGCGGCGCTACGTGACGGCGCCCATATCGCGAGCGAGGCGTTCTGGCGGTGACCTAGTCCGATAGCACGTGCTGGAACGGGCAACCTTCGCCGTCGCCACCCACAGGTTCGAGCCGGACTCGCGCCACGCCGTCGTGCCGCATCCCCAGCGCGTCCGCCGCGACCCTGGACAGATCGATGATCCGCCCGCGGGTGAATGGACCGCGGTCGTTGATCCGCACCACGACGGACTGACCGGTCTCCAGCGCTGTGACCTGCACGGATGTGCCGAATGGCAGGCTGGGGTGGGCGGCCACCGGGTCATGCGCCGAGGAGCGGTCCCGCGAGGATCCGCGATACCAGGACGCCATGCCGATCTGCGTGCAGGATGGTCCGGCGGCGGCAGGCGCCGCTTCCGGGTCAGGGACAGTCGCCTGCTGCTGTGGCGGGCCGGCACAGTCGGCGAGAGCCAGGAGCAGAAGACAACATGTGCAGCTGGCTCGCATGGCGCGGATCGCGCCAGGGTTTGCGGGCGGGAGCATTGCTCCATTGTGGCATGATCCCGGCAAAACGCAAGTCTGACCCGCTCCGGACGCAGATCTCCTAACTCCCGTGGACCCTTCCAAGGCAATCAGCCATGCTGTGGACGCAGCAGTTCAGGGGGACCGCAATGAAGGTCGGCTTCATCGGCGTCGGCAACATGGGCGGGCCCATGTGCCGCAACATCATCCGGAACACGAACCACGACGTGGTTGTATTCGACTTGAGTCGGTCGGCAACCGAAGCGTGCACCTCACTCGGCGCTACCGCCGGCTCGTCGGTGGCAGATGTCGCGTCTACCTGTGATGTGGTGTTCACCTCGCTGCCGATGCCACGCAATGTCGAGGAGGTCGCTGCCGGCATCGCAGCCAGCGCCAAGACAGGCAGCACCTACATCGACCTGTCCACCAACTCGCCCGCCACCGCACGGCGGGTCAACGACCTGATGCGCTCCAAGGGCATCCAGATGCTGGAGGCGCCGGTCTCTGGCGGCGTGACGCGCGCGACCGACGGCACCATTGTCATAATGGTGGGCGGCGACACCGCCACGTTTGACGCGCAGTTGCCGCTGCTGAAGTCGTTCAGCGGCGAGGTGGTGCATGTCGGCGAGGTCGGCATGGGATCGGTCGCGAAGCTGGTCAACAACATGCTGGCGTTCTGCAACGCCGCCGCCGCAGCTGAGGCATTGATGATTGGCAAAATGGCCGGCATCGATCTGCGCAAGCTGCAACAGGTGATCAGCAATGCCAGCGGCAACTCCTCGGCGTTTCGCAACATCGCCGAGAAAGCATTCGACCGCGCATTCGAGGCGACCTTCGCGCTCGACCTCGCACACAAGGACCTGCGGCTGGCGCTGGAACTGGCCGATGAACTCGGCGTCCCAGGGATGATCGCACCGCAGGTGATGAATCTGATGCGGATTGCGCGGGCACGCGGAATGGGCAGCGATGACAGCAGCTCGGTAATCCGCGTCTACGAGCAGGCGCTTGGGCAAGAAGTGAAGCCCTAAGTTTTCTGGAAGAAGAATCGCGCCCGCATCGTTCCATAAACAAATCGCGATCCCTCTCCGCAGGACTTCAGAAACATCCCGAACACTTCTATGAAGATTGAAAGGCGCGTTGGGACGCTAGGCGCAGCAAAAGAGATGGTGTGGGAATGGACTCTGGTCCGGTCAGGCGAATTCTGGTCGTCGAGGATGACCCTCTCGTCTCCGACGTCGTGGTGGATGCGCTTGAGGGCTACTACTTCACAAGATGCGCAAACAGTTCAGCCGCTGCGATGGAGTGCCTCAAGGGCGGCGGTATCGATGCGATGCTGCTCGACTGCACGTTGCCGGATGGCCTGGATCCGAAGCTGGTCCCCACGGCCGAGGATACCGGCGTGCCCGTGATCCTGATGTCCGGTCATCCCGACATGATGGAGCGGGTATCCGGCAGTCCCAAGGCATGTATCCAGAAGCCGTTCAGTCTCACCACCCTGCTCGCCATGATCGAGAGTGTCATCCCGAGCGACCAAACGCATCCGGTTTAATCACTGCACTCCACCATCCGCCGCACCGTGGACAGAAGCGTACCCAAGCGTATCGGCTTCGGCAAAAACTCTTCTCCCGGGGGAGGCCGATGCTGACCGCTCAGGAACAGCACCTTGACCCCGGGATGCAGCGCGCGCGCACGCGACGCGAACGCCGGACCGTCAAGCCGCGGCATCGCCATGTCGGTGACGACCACCGAGATGTCGGGATGCCGGTCGAGCATCTCGAGACCTTCAACCCCGTCGGAAGCTCGATAGACATGGTCGCACAAGTCGTCCTCGAGAACCTCGGCGACCGACTCGCGAACCAGCGCGTCATCGTCCACCACCATGCCGACGGGATGGGATGCGCTTCCCTGTGCCATGTCGAAAACCGTCTCCTGAAAACTCGTCGCGATGTACAGACCTGAACCTACAATGTCTGTGCGCGTTTCATCTTGATCACGCCCTGGTGCGACGGAGCGGATTGCCTTCCGCATCGTAGCGGCTCGGCCAGATAATCTGCGGGACCGTGCCGATCGCCTCGGCCAGCACGCGTTCCATCGCCGGCCAGGGCTGGCGCAGCGCCTTGCCGGCAGCGGTTGGATGATAGCCGTTCGCGACCGACAGGCCCGCCAGCGAGTGGCCGCGCTTTTTCAGCGCAGCCAGCACGTCGGCCGGGTGCCAGTCTGAAGAACTGGTATTTGCTTCAAAGCCGTCGTTTGCGTTCATTGTGCGTTCTCTTGGAAATTCCTGTTCTCGAAGCACGCATCAGCCCTTTCCAACGCAGCGAAGAAGTCACCAACGTGGCAGCGGAGTGACCGGATGCCGGACCTTGACGGACGGCGACCGGCACCGAGGCGTGAGGCCGATCGCTTTTGCGGGAAGTTTCGCGACGCCGAAGCAGCCCGATCAGATGACCTGGTCGGGACTGCTTCGCTTGCAATGGCAGGCTGCATTGCCCGCGCGCCGCTTGGCCAGACGGGCTTAGCCTAGCGCCAGATCGGCCTGCCCAGGTTAACGCCGTGGCCGCTGGTCAGCGCGCCACCCAGCGCACCGGCGCCACCGCCGATCGCGGCACCCACAATCGGGCTGCCGCCCGTCACTGCGGCAATAGCCGCGCCACCGCCGGCGCCGATCAGGCGCCGGACAGCGCGCGGTCACCCCGGTTGAAACCGCACCCGGCCAGCGTCAGACCGACCGGGGCGGGCGGCACACACGTCGAGACAATGCGGCGCATCGTCCGGCGGCTCAGAACCGCGGCGAGGTGACCGCACCTCCCACCGCGCCCACGCCGCCACCGATCAATGCGCCGGTCGCCGGCCTGCCGCCGGTAACGGCTGCCACGCCGGCACCGGCGCCGGCGCCCAGCAGGCCGCCCGACACGGCACGCGTGCCTGGATCGGAGCCGCAGGCGCTGAGCATTGTCAGCATGCTGCCCAGGGCCAGTCCGAGTGCGATCTTACGGGTCATCACCAATCCTCCCTAAACCGAACACGGTGGATATCGGCGCAGCCGGGGGAATTCCGGTGGCCGGAATGGGGCGATCCCTGGGCAGCGGGTTCAAGCCCTTGTTAGCCGTCTGGTTGGCGGCTAAGCCCGAAACCTTCACCGCGCATAAAGGCAACGACCCTATGCTGTCCCGCCTGCTCGGCTTCATGTCAGCCGACATGGCCATCGACCTCGGTACTGCGAACACCCTGGTCTACGTGCAGGGCCGCGGCATCGTGCTGGCCGAACCGTCGGTGGTGGCGATCGCCGACGTCCGCGGACGAAAGCAGGTGGTGGCGGTTGGCGAGGAAGCCAAGCAGATGCTGGGCCGCACGCCCGGCTACATCACTGCAAGTCGGCCTATGCGCGACGGCGTCATCGCCGATTTCGAAGTCGCCGAGGAAATGATCAAGCACTTCATCCGCAAGGTGCACAATCGCCGCGGCTTCGCCTCGCCGCTGATCATCGTCTGCGTGCCGTCCGGCTCCACGGCGGTCGAGCGGCGCGCGATCCAGGAAAGCGCCGAAAGCGCCGGTGCACGCCGCGTGGCCTTGATCGAAGAGCCGATGGCCGCAGCAATCGGCGCCGGCCTGCCGGTGACCGAGCCGTCCGGGTCGATGGTGGTCGATATCGGCGGTGGCACCACCGAGGTGGCGATCATCTCGCTCGGTGGCATTGTCTATTCGCGCAGCGTTCGAGTCGGCGGCGACAAGATGGACGAAGCGATCATCAGCTACATGCGGCGCAGCCACAACCTGCTGATCGGCGAGCCCTCGGCGGAGCGGATCAAGATGGATATCGGCGCCGCCAGCCAGTCGGATGATGGCGACCCAGGACCACAGCGCGAAGTGCGCGGACGCGACCTGATGAACGGCGTGCCGCGCGAGGTGCTGGTGAGCCAGCGCCAGATCGCCGAGAGCCTCGCCGAGCCGGTGAGCGCGATCGTCGATGCAGTGAAGGTGGCGCTGGAGAACACGCCCCCCGAACTGGCGGCGGACATCGTCGACAAGGGCATCGTGCTGACCGGCGGCGGCGCGCTGCTGTACCGGCTGGATCAGGTGCTGCGCGATGCCACCGGCCTCGCCGTCGGCGTGGCGGAGAACCCGCTGCAATGTGTGGCTCTTGGCACCGGTCGGGCGCTGGAGGAGCGCAAGCGCCTCGCGAATGTGCTGACATCGATGTACTAGCCCGTTGGACTACGCGACATTCCGCAAAAGGTGCGCGGCACCCGGGCCGAGCCTCGTTTGCGACGCACGCGGTCGTGTGGTGCTGTTCCCCCTGGGGTCGTTCGCCGGGGTTGGGCCGACGTCTCCGGCGTGATACTGCCCTCGACATGACTGCGCTGGCCCCGGAGATATGGCGCCGCCTGTTGCGTCGCGCCCCGGCCGACGCGGGTCTCTCGACGCTGTATGGTCCGTTGCTCGATCCGCCCACTGCGCCTGATGGCTGCTACGTCATCGGCCGTATCGCACAGTCGCTGGATGGCCGCATCGCCACCGCTTCGGGTGCGTCGCAGTGGATCAGCGGTCAGGAGGACATCGTTCACACCCACCGGCTGCGCGCACTTTGCGACGCGGTGGTGATCGGCGCCGGCACTGTCCGCACCGACGACCCGCAGTTGACGACGCGCCAGGTCGAGGGGCCGTCGCCGGTGCGTGTCGTATTGGACACCAATCGCCGGCTGCACGGCGACCACCGCCTGTTCCGCGAAGGCCCGGCGACGCTGCTGCTGTGCGCGCAGGATGCCGATGGCGAGGATTGTGTGGGCCACGCGCCGGTGGTGCGGCTGCCGCGCGCCGGACAGGGACTGGATGTACTCGCCGTGCTCGCTGCGTTGGCGGCACGCGGGCTGCGCCGGATCTTTGTCGAGGGCGGTGGCATCACCGTTTCGCGTTTTCTGGCCGCCGGTGCGCTGGACCGGCTGCACGTGACGATCGCACCGCTGCTGATCGGGTCCGGCATCCCAGCCTTTACCCTGCCAGAGACAGCGACGCTGACTGACGTGCTGCGGTTCGACTGGTCAGTGCATCGCGTCGGTGCCGATCTGCTGGTGGACATCCCGCTGTCGCGTGCTCGCCCGCCGGCATGACCGAGGCGCGCGCGTTCTGGGTCGTGGCACCGGGACGCGGCGAACTGCGCAGCGAGACGTTGCCGCCTGTCGATGCCACACAGCGCCTGGTGCGCACGCTGGCGAGCGGCGTGTCGCGTGGCACTGAGGCGCTGGTGTTCGCCGGCCGCGTGCCGCAAAGCCAGTATGAGACAATGCGCGCGCCGCTGATGGCGGGCAGCTTTCCGTTCCCGGTGAAATACGGCTACTGCGCCGTCGGCCTCGCGGATGGCCGGCGGGTATTCGTGCTGCATCCGCACCAGGACGCGTTCCTGGCACCGGCCACAATGTGCATCCCGGTTCCTGATTGCGTGCCGACCGATCGTGCGGTGTTGGCCGCGAACATGGAGACGGCACTCAATCTGACGTGGGATGCGGCACCACTGCCAGGAGAGCGTGTGCTGGTGATCGGCGCCGGCGTGGTCGGGTTGCTTGCGGCATCCTTGCTGGCGCGCATTCCCGCCGCCCGGGTCACCATGACCGATACCGATCCGAAGCGCGCCGCGCTTGCGCATCAGTTCGGCTGCGCTTTCACGGCGCCAGAAGCGGCGCCGCGCGACCAGGAGCTGGTGGTGCACGCATCAGCGAGTGAAGCGGGCCTGCGTCTGGCGCTTGATTGCGCCGCGTTCGAGGCCCGCATCGTCGAGGCCAGCTGGTACGGCGACGTCGCACCATCGCTGCCGCTGGGCGAGGCGTTCCACGCGCGACGCCTGCGCATTATCGCGACCCAGGTGGGTGCCGTCGCGCCGCCGATGCGCGGCCGGCGCAGCCACGCCGAACGCCTGGCGATCGCGCTCGATCTGCTGGGCGATGGGCGATACGACGCGCTGCTGGACGGACCAACGCGATTCGAGGATATGCCTGGGGCGATGCCACGCATCCTCGCGCCTGGCGGCCTGTGCCACGTCATCACCTATGGGACAGAGTAGATGTTCAGCCTTACCGTCTGCGACCACATCATGATCGCCCACAGCTTCCGCGGCGAGGAGTTCGGGCCGGCGCAGAAGCTGCACGGCGCCACCTTTGCCGTGGAGGCGGAGTTCCGTGCGCCCCAGCTCGACCATCACCAGCTGCTGGTCGATATCGGCCTGGCGAAGACCGAGCTGCGGCGCGTGCTAGACACGCTCGACTACAGCAACCTGGACGAAAACAAGACGTTCAGCGGGATCAACACGACGACCGAGCAGGTGGCGTGCCATATCCACGGCCTGCTCGCCGCTTCATGCCGCGATGGCAGGCTGGGCGATGCCGGGCGCGCGGTGACCGGGCTCAAGATCCTGCTGCGCGAAAGCCCGAACGCGTGGGCTGCCTACGAGGCCGCGATCGGCTGATGCAGCTCGCGCTGATCGTGCCGGCGCCGTTCGACGCGGTGTCCGGCGGCTATGAATACGACCGCCGCATCGTCGCGGGCCTGCGCGAGGCGGGTCACGTGGTGCGCGTGATCGAGCTTGCGGGCACGCACCCGCTGGCCGACGACGAAGCGCGGGCATCGGCGCGCGCGGCATGGGACAGCATTGCCGGAACGGAGCAGCCGATTATCGATGGGCTGGCGTTGCCGGCCTTCGCCGACCTGGCGGACACGCTCGAAGCGCGCCGCACCGCGGCGCTCATTCATCACCCCACCTCACTGGAGACCGGCTTCGGCGCCGATGACCGCGCGGCGCTCCTGCGTATTGAGAAACGCCTGCTGGCGCATGCGGCGCGCGTCGTGGTGACCAGCGAGGCGACCGCCGAGCAGCTGACGGGCGAGTTTGGCGTCGAACGCGATCGGATCAGGACGGTGGTGCCCGGCACCGACGATGCCCCGCGCAGCACAGGCTCGGGCGGGCCCGGCTGCAACGTGGTGTCGATCGGCACCCTGGTGCCGCGCAAGGGACACGACCTGCTGCTGCGCGCGATGGCGCGGCTGTTCGATCTCGACTGGCGTCTGACGATCGCGGGTTCGCCGGATCGCGATCCGGTACATGCGCGCGCGCTGGTCGCATTGGCGGATGAACTCGGCATCGCACGACACGTGCGCTTCGCCGGCGAGGTGACCGGCGAAGCGCTGGCTGGGCTGTGGCAACAGGCCGATCTGTTTGCGCTGGCGACCCACTGGGAAGGCTATGGCATGGCGATCGCCGAGGCACTGAAGCGCGGCGTGCCAGCGGTGGTGACCGCAGGCGGTGCCGCAGGCAACCTGGTCACGGCGGGAGCAGGCGTCGTCTGTCCCGTCGGCGACGCGACGAATCTGTCCAAGGCGCTGCGGCGGCTGATCTTCGGGACCGGCTTGCGCCATCAGATGGCGGATGCGGCGTGGCAGGTCGGGCAGTCGCTGCCCGATTGGCGGACGCAGGCGAGGGAATTCGCTCAGGCCCTGGTGGAGTGACCGAGCGATTTGCGGCCGACTGGCTCGCCTTGCGCGAGCCGTTCGACCATTCGGCACGCAGCATTGCACTGGCACGGCGTCTTGCCGATGTGCTGCCCCGCCGGCCGCGTGTGCTCGATCTTGGCGCCGGCACCGGCAGCATGTTCCGCTTCCTCGCGCCGATCATCGGACGCGGACAGGACTGGATCCTGCTGGATGCCGATGCCGCATTGCTGGACGAGGCGTTCGGACACACCGCCGCGTGGGCACGGCGCCGGCATTTCGCCGCGATGGCAGACCAGGACGAACTGCGGGTTACCACGCCACAGGGACTGTGGCGCCTGCAAGCTATGGCAGGCGACCTGTCGCGGTTCAATAGTGAACAAGCCAACGTCGATGCCATCGTATGCTCTGCGCTGCTCGATCTGGTGTCCGCTGCATGGCTGTCGCGGTTCTGCACGCACCTGAGGGTACCATTTCTCGCCTGCCTCACCGCCGATGGCCGCGACGTCTGGCGACCGCGTCACGCGTACGATGCATTGGTGCGCTCCGCCTTCCGCCGCGACATGCGGCGCGACAAGGGCTTCGGTTCCGCACTCGGCATCTCTGCGGCGCACGCGTTCATGCATGCGGCATCCGCGCCATCCGAATGGCGCATTCCCCGGACTGCGCTACGCATGCAGCGCGCGCTGATCGACGGCACCGCGGACGCCGCGCGCAATGCGAACCCGGCACGCGCAGGCGCGATCGGCGCATGGCAGGAGGCGCGCCTGCACCAGGCGCTGCGAGGCAGGCTTGCCATAACCATCGGCCACCGCGACATACTGGTGCTGCCACCGGGAGGCTAACGCCATGCTGCTGGGCGCGATCGCGGACGACTTCACAGGTGCCACCGATCTCTGTTCCATGCTGGTGCGCGGCGGCATGCGAACGGTGCAGCTGATCGGCGTGCCGCGACCCGAAGATGCCGCACCCGACGCCGACGCCGTCGTGGTGGCGCTGAAATCGCGCACCGCGCCAGTGAAACAGGCGGTCGACGAAAGCCTCGCCGCACTTGCCTGGCTGCGCGCCGGCGGATGCCGGCAGTTCTTCTTCAAATACTGCTCCACCTTCGACAGCACTGATGCCGGCAACATCGGCCCAGTCGCCGATGCGCTGGTTGCTGCACTCGGCTGCGGCTTTGCACTTGCCTGCCCGGCGTTCCCCGCCAACGCACGCAGCGTCTACCAGGGCCATCTGTTCGTCGGCAGCATGCTGATGAACGAGAGCGGCATGGAGCATCATCCGCTGACGCCGATGACCGACGCCAACCTGGTGCGCGTCCTGTCGCGGCAGACCGATGGCACAGTCGGACTGGTTCCCTTCGCGACGGTCGAGCAGGGTGCCATTGCGATCCGCCAGGCGATGACCGCGCTGAAAGAGCAGGGTCGCCGGTATGCGATTGTCGACGCTGTGAGCGATTTACACCTGACAGCAATCGGCGAGGCTGCGGAACCGCACGCGCTGATCACTGGCGGGTCAGGCGTTGCGATGGGGCTGCCAGGGAACTTCCGGCGCGCCGGACTGCTGGCGGAACGCGATGCGGCGGCGCTGCCGTCGCTCACGGGTCACGCCGCGGTAATAGCAGGCTCGTGCTCACGGGCGACGCTGGCGCAGCTAGGCGCGGCGCGCGAGATGGTGCCCGTGCTGCAGCTCGATCCTATCGCTCAACCCGACAGCAAGGCGATGGTCGCCGCGGCGCGCGATTGGATGGAAGGCAAGCTTGGCGTCACGCCGATCGTCATCGCGGCCTCGGCGCCCCCCGACAAGGTGGCAGCACTGCAGCAGAAGCTGGGCCGCGACGGCGCCGGCGCGCTGATCGAACAGACGCTGGCGCACATCGCGGAAGATCTCGTCTCACGCGGCGTGCGGCGGCTGGTGGTCGCCGGCGGCGAAACCGCGGGCGCTGTCGTCTCGCGACTCGACGTGCGCAGCCTGCTGATCGGCGCCGAGATCGATCCCGGCGTCCCGTGGACCTACGCCGAAGGCGGCGCCACACCGCTGCTGATGGCGCTCAAGTCGGGCAATTTCGGCGCGCGCGACTTCTTCCTTAAGGCGTTCGAGGTGCTGCGATGAACGAGAACGATGCCCGCGACCTGCTGGTGGAGCACGCCACCAGCCTGTTCGCACGCGGCTTTTCAGTTGGCAGCGCAGGCAATATCAGCGCACGGCTGGACGACGGTTATCTGATCACCCCGACCAACTCGAGCCTGGGACGACTGGATCCCGCGCGGATTTCCCGGCTGGACGCCGACTTCCGCCATATCGGCGGCGACAAGCCGTCGAAAGAGGTGTTCATGCACCGCGCTTTCTATCGCGCGCGCCCTGACGCCGGCGCTGTGGTGCACCTGCACTCCACCATGGCGACGGCGGTCGCCTGCCTGCCCGATGTCGATGCGAGCAATCCGATTCCGCCGCTGACGCCGTATTTCGTCATGCGCGTCGGTCGCAGCATGCCGATCGTCGAGTACTATCGCCCCGGCGATCCGGCAATGGAACCGGCGATCCACGGTGCAGCCGGCGACGCACGCGCGGTGCTGCTGGCCAATCATGGCCCGGTTGTCTCCGGCAGGACACTTACCGACGCGGTGTACGCGGCCGAAGAGCTGGAAGAGGCTGCGAAGCTCTATCTGCTGCTGCGCGGCGCTGCACCGCGCCTGCTGACGCCACGTCAGGTTGACGATCTGCTCACGACATTTGGGTAAAAAGAAAGGGCGCTCGGCAGCGCCCCTGACGACCGGCCCGGCCCCATTGCAGGAGCCGGGAGCGGTGCACTCTCAGTTCATCGATTCGGAATTGCCCGAGGGCATGGATTCGGCGGCCGGAGCCGCAGCAGCAGCAGCCTTCTTGCGGCCACCTGCCTTCTTGCGACCGGCTGCCTTCTTGCGACCGGCGCCCTTCTTCGCGGCCGCCTTCTTCTTCCCGGCTGCCTTGCGAACGCCCTTCTTCGCCGCGGTCTTCTTCTTCGCAGCGGCCTTCTTCCGACCACCCTTCTTCGCCGCAGCCTTCTTCGGTGCAGCCTTCTTGGCGGCCTTTTTCTTCGGAGCGGCCTTCTTTCGGCCGCCTGCACGCATCGCCAGCGCCAGCGCGCGTGGCTGCTCAGTGGTTGGCGTCTCTTCGTTACTCACCTGTAGAAGCTCCTTCTCGTAGCGTTGGTTGCGGTCGCGCGGTCGTGCCGCGCCCGGGCCGGCGATCCTGCGCGACTTGCCGTGTGCCGCGCGCGCCAATGCCGCAAAGCCCCGGAAGCGTGGCGAAAGTCCCTGCGCACCTCAGTGCCGTCGAGTCCGCCGCATCCGCGATTCCGCATCCGACGTCGATGCTCGATCGACTTTGCTTCACCTGGACTGGTCTGCGGTCAATGGACCGTCCTTCCGTTGCCGTGCGCAGCATCGACTCTGCGAATCGCATGCACACGCACCGAATCCGCTATTCCTTGTCTCGTGTATGGCTGTCAACAAAAAGCAACCGTTTCGACGCATGCGCGATGAAAAAACTTCGCGCAAAGCGCAATGCGATGCATCGAAGACACACAAACGCCGCCGCGACATCATGTCACGGCGGCGGTTTCAGCAGGAACGAGTCGTTCAGCCGCGCTTGTCGATCGGCACGAAGCGCAGATTTTCGGGACCGGTGTAGTTCGCAGTCGGGCGAATCAGCTTGTTGTCGATGCGCTGCTCGATGACATGCGCACCCCAACCCGACGTGCGTGCGATCACGAACAACGGCGTGAACATCGCAGTCGGCACACCAAGCATGTGATAGGAGATGGCGCTGAACCAATCGAGGTTGGCGAACATCTTCTTGGCATCCGACATCGTCGCCTCGATCCGATCGGCGATGTTGAACAGCTTCATCGACCCGGCATGCTGCGACAGCCGCCGCGCCACTTCCTTGATCACCTTGTTGCGCGGATCGGCAATCGTATAGACCGCGTGGCCGAAGCCGATGATCACCTCGCGATCGGCAACCCGGCGACGGATATCGGCCTCTGCCTCGTCAGGTGTCGCGTAGCGGCTCTGGATGTCGAACGAGACCTCGTTGGCGCCGCCATGCTTCGGTCCGCGCAGCGCGCCGATACCGGCGGTGAGCGCCGAATACATGTCGGCACCGGTGCCCGCGACCACGCGACAGGTGAAGGTCGAGGCGTTGAACTCGTGTTCGGCGTAAAGGATCAGCGAGGTGTGCATGGCGCGGACGAACATCTCGCTGGGCGGCCGCCCGTGCAGCAGGTGCAGAAAGTGCCCGCCGATGCTGTCATCGTCGGTCTCCACCTCGATGCGCCGGCCGTTATGGGCGTAGTGGTACCAGTAGAGCAGCGCCGGACCGAGACAGGCCATCAGCCGGTCGATGATGTCGCGCGCGCCAGGCTGGTTCTGGTCCTCCTTCTCGGGCAGCGCGCAGCCCAGTGCAGAGACCGCGGTGCGCATCACATCCATCGGATGCGAGGCAGGCGGCAGCGCTTCCAGCGCCTGGCGCAGCGATGCTGGAAGCCCACGCAGCGATTGGAGCTTCGCCTTATAGCCGGCGAGTTCGGCACGCGTCGGCAGCGCGCCATGCACCAGCAGGTAAGCGATCTCCTCGAATTCGCACTGTTCGGCCACGTCGAGGATGTCATAGCCGCGATAGTGCAGGTCATTGCCCGTGCGCCCGACGGTGCACAACGCCGTGTTGCCGGCAGTCACGCCGGATAGGCCGACGCCCTTCTTCGCCCGGTTGGGCAATGTGGCCGTGTCGCTCATGCGGATGTCTCCTTGGTTCCTGTCACTGCGAGGAGCGCAAGCGACGGAGCGGTCTCGGTCAGGGTTGCGCGCCTTGACCGAGATTGCGTCCTCGCTGTGCTCCTCGCAATGACCGGGCCGAGGAGCCGCGATACGTCAGAAGATGCCTGGCTTGCCCGCCACAAGCGCGCCGGCAGGCAGCGCCACGTTCAGCACGTGAAGCTCACCGGCCTTCAGCCGCGGCAGGTCCTGCGCCGCCTCCAGGAAGCGGTTGGCCTCACGCGTCGAGATCACGCCGTCGGTCATCGTGCGGAATTTGCGGATGTAGTCGTCGCGGCCGAACGGCTTTTCCCCCAACGGATGAGCATTGGCCACCGCCAACTCGTCGACGATTCGCGTGCCGTCCTGCATCAGCACCTCGACCCGCCCACCGAACGCCTGCTCGGCCGGATCGGTCGAGAGATAGCGGCGCTCCCACTCCGGATCCTCGCGCGTCTCGATCTTGTGCCAGAGCCGCACGGTGTCGGCGCGCCCGGCGCGACGCGGCGTGTAGCTGTTGACGTGGTGCCAGCGTCCGTCCTGCAGCGCCACGGCGAAGATGTACATGATCGAGTGGTCCAGCGTCTCGCGCGAAGCCTTCGGGTCCATCTTCTGCGGGTCGTTGGCTCCGGTGCCGATCACCGCGTGGGTGTGGTGGCTGGTGTGGATGATGACCTTCGCGATCTTCTCCACGTCGGCGATCTGCGCGCGCATGCGGAACGCGAGGTCGATCAGCGCCTGGGACTGGTATTCGGCACTGTGCTCCTTGGTGAAGCTGTCGAGGATAGCGCGCTTCGGCTCTCCGGACGCGGGCAGCGGCACATGGTACAGCGCGTTCGGTCCGTCCAGCAGCCAGGCGATCACCGAGTCCTCGCCTTCGTAGATCGGACTTGGCGCGCCTTCGCCGCGCATCACCCGGTCCACCGCCTCGACCGCCAGCTTGCCGGCATGCGCGGGCGCATACGCCTTCCACGAACTGATCTCACCCTTGCGCGACTGGCGCGTGGTGCAGCTGACATGCACCGCCTGCTGCACCGCCTGGAAGATCACGTCCTGCTTCAGGCCCAGCAGCGTGCCGATGCCGGCGGCCTGGCCGGGGCAGAGATGGGTGATGTGATCGATCTTGTGCTTGTGCAGGCTGATCGCGCGCACGAGGTCGATGTGGATCTCGTAACCGGTCGCAAGGCCACGCAGCAGGTCACGCCCGGACTTCCCCATGGTCTGCGCTACAGCGAGGATCGGCGGGATGTTGTCGCCAGGATGCGAGTAGTCCTGCGCCAGGAACGTATCGTGCATATCGAGCTCGCGTACCGCGGTGCCGTTCGCCCACGCCGCCCATTCCGGACTGACCCGCCTGGCGGCCGGTGCACCGAACACCGTGGCGGCATCCTTGCGCAGATGCCCGAGCGCCATGTCGCGCGCGGTGACCACCGGACGGCGGTTGATCGCGCCGATCGCCACCGCGGCATTGTCGATGACGCGGTTGATGATCATCGCGGCGACATCGCGCTCGACCGGCACCTTGTCGGCGGCGACCGCTGCGATCTTCCAGGCGAGCTGATCCTCGCGCTTCAGGTTGTCCTTCGATGGGTGCACCCGTACGTCGTGCAGGATCATGCGCGTCCTCCGCTGGTGTCCGTGGCCGATCCTTCGTAGGGTCGCGGCAGCGCAACGGCAAGCGCGCGCTGCATTCGCTGACACTTATATATAGAGTATGCGTGCGGGGATGAGCACCGGCTCGCCTACGGCAATAAGAATGATCAGGTGGTGGCGATGAGTGATGCGGCAGGCAGCGTGTTCGATCGTGTTGTTGTCGGCTCGGTGGTCACAACAGACACGGTCATCGCCCACGGCTATGTGGCGGTGCGCGGCGAGACGATCGCCGCGATCGGCGAAGGCGCACCACCGCCGGCGCGCGAGGTCGCGGATCACACCGGCCGGCTGATCCTGCCCGGACTGGTCGACGGCCACATGCACACCTCGTCGTCCACCGGCTGGCCCGGCATCGAGACAGCAACGCTCAGCGCCGCAGCGGGTGGCATCACCACCTGCGTGGACATGCCGTACGACGTGCCGAAGCCGGTGACCGACGCGGCTATCCTGGCGGACAAGATCGGCTGGGTGGAGCGCACGGCGCATGTCGACGTGGCGCTGTACGGCACGATAACCAAGACCGGCGGCGTAGGGGCAATCCCTGAGCTCGCAGCCGGCGGCATCTCAGCGTTCAAGCTCTCCACCTACGAATACGATGCGGTCCGCTTCCCACGCATCGACCACCCGACCATGCTCGCGGCGTTCCGCGAGATCGCGAAAACCGGCCTGCCGGTGGCGATCCACAACGAGGATCAGGAACTGGTGGAGATGCTCACCGCGCAGGCGCGTGCAGAGGGGCGGATCGAGCCGATCATGCACTGCCGCACCCGGCCGCCGCTCGCCGAGACGATGGCCGATCTCGAGATCTTCGAGATGGCGCTGGAGACCGGCGCGCACGTGCATATCGCGCACTCGTCCCTGGCACGCGGCTTCGAGATCGCCGAGACGTTCCGTGGCATGGGCGCGGATACCACCGGCGAGGCCTGCATCCAGTATCTCTGCATGACCGAGGACGACATCATCCGGCTGGGCGGCAAGGGGAAGTGCAATCCGCCATTCCGTAGCGCCGCCGAAGTGGAGCGGATGTGGCAGTGCCTGCTGGCGGGCAAGATCGCCTATGTTTCCACCGACCACGCGCCGTGGCCGATCGAGCGCAAGACACTGCCTGACATCTTCGCCAACGGCGCCGGCCTCACCGGGATGCAGAGCTTCGCGCCGCTGATGTTCTCGCTGCTCGAGGAGCGTGGACTGCCGCCGACGCTGATGGCGACCTACTGCGCCGAGCGCAGCGCGAAGATGCATGGGCTGTGGCCGCAGAAGGGCGCGATCCGCGTGGGATCGGACGCGGATCTGTGCGTGCTGGAGCGCGGCGAGTTCACGTTCGACGAAGCGGCGATCCAGGATCGGCCGGAAATGCGCTGGTCGGCGTATCACGGGCGGCAGATGCGGGCGCGCGTTGCCGCGGCCTACCTGCGCGGCGCGCTGATCTGGGACGGCAGCACGGTGCTCGTGCATCCCGGCAACGGGCGCTTCATCAGGCGGGCGATGCACTGAGGCGCCCGCTCACCACATCCGATGCCGCCGTTGCGGATACCGTGTTCCGTCCGCGCCGGCGCCCGCTGTTGCGACTCGTGCTTGGCGGCGGCTTTGTCTTGGTCCTGGCATCTGCAGCGATTGCACTGGTGTGGCTGCGCACGCATGTCGTGCCGCCCGATTGCTCGGCGTCGGAGACGCTTGCGCTGGTGCGCCACAGCCTGACGACCCGGTTTGGCCTGCCGGACAGCGTAAGGATCGAAAACATCGAGACCCATGCCGGCGGCTACGTCGCGATCCGCTTCGCCTGCGAGGCCGACCTGCGCGGCGTTGACCCCAAAGATCTGGTGCCGGGCTCGCCGGTTCCGGGATCAGTTTACTACGAGAGCCGCCTCACCGATGGAGGGCGCCGGCACGAGGTCACCGTGCGGCTGTTTCCACTACTGAAGCTGGAGAGGGTGCAGTAGTCATGAGCCGAACCATCACCGTCGCCGCCGCGCAGCTTGGACCAATCCAGCTGGCGGAGCCCCGCTCGGTCGCGGTCGAACGCATGGTGCGACTGATGGAGCGTGCGCACCGGCGCGGCGTGGAACTCGTGGTGTTCCCCGAACTGGCGCTGACTACATTCTTCCCGCGCCACTACCACGCCGACATCCGCGAGGCGGACCCGTGGTTCGAAACGGCGATGCCATCGAACGCGACGGCGCCGCTGTTCGCGGCGGCTCGCAAGTACGGGATCGGCTTCCACCTGGGCTACGCCGAAATGACCGAGGCCAAGCGCCGGTTCAATACGGCGGTCCTGGTCAGCCCGGATGGCGATGTCCTGCTGAAGTACCGCAAGGTGCACCTGCCGGGCCACGCCGAGTTTGATCCGCGGCGCAAGGTGCAGCATCTGGAGAAGCGCTACTTCGAAGTCGGCGATCTCGGCTTCCCGGTGATTCGCGCGCCGATGGGCGAGCAGGCCGGCATCAACATGGGCATGTTGATATGCAATGACCGCCGCTGGCCGGAGGCGTGGCGCGTGCTGGGACTGCAGAGCGTCGAGCTGGTGCTGCTGGGCTACAATACGCCGTCGCTGAACATGGAAGCGGGCGGGTTCGAGGCGCATCATCTGCGCGTGTTCCACTCGCACCTGTCGATCCAGGCGGGCTGCTACCAGAACGCCTGCTTCGCGGTGGCGACCGCAAAAGCGGGCACCGAGGCCGGCTGCGAGCTGTTCGGCCACTCGATCATCGTCAATCCGCAGGGCGAGATCGTCGCCATGGCCACGTCCTGGGACGATGAGTTGATCACTGCGGACTGCGACCTGGATATGTGTACGCTGGGCCGCACCACGATCTTCGCGTTCGATCGGCATCGGCGGCCGGAGGCATACGGACGCATCACGGCGCAGGTCGGTGCAGTCGATCCGCCGGTCTGGACGAAGCGCCGCCGAATGAGGGCGTTAGCGTTCGCTTAACCGAATGCATGCCTATGCTGCCTTATGAGCGAGATTGGTGCCGTTGTCCGCACCGACGCTCCTGGCCCCGCGGAGGCACGCCAGGTGCCCGACCGCGACCGTGGCAAACGCCAGCAGCCGCGCCGGCCGCGCACAGATGAGGATGAGCGAGACGTGACCGCGGCCGAGCCGCGCAAGCTGGATGTGCAGGCCTGAGACGGAGCGCCAGCTCTTAGCCGCTTGTTCATCGTGAGGGCACAAGCTGCGGGCAAGGCTCTGCAAGTGTGGCGGACATGAGCATACGTACGCGCGTGATGCTGGGTATCGCGCTCCTGGTCGCGCTGGTTGCCGGCGGGACGGCGTTCACGTTCACGGCAGTGCGACAGCAGCGCATATCGCTGAACGGTATCGATGCGGCCGCGGATACGCTGGGGAGCCAATCGGTCGCGCTCATCAAGACGACGAAGGAGATCAAGCTGGACGTCGTGCAAGTCCAGCAGTTCCTCTCCGACGTCTCGGCAACACGAGCGCAGGATGGCCTCGATGACGGATTCGAGGAGGCGAAGCGATTCGCAGAGAAGTTCGCAGCCGACGTGAAGACAGCGGCCGGCATCGCGACAACGCCGCGCCGGCCCGAGATGATCGCGCTGCTGGAACAGGCGAACGCGGCATTCGATCCCTATTACGAGGTTGGGCGCCGCATGGCACAGGCCTATGTCGCGGAGGGGTCCAGTGGCGGCAACCGGATGATGCCGGAGTTCGACAAGGCCTCGGAAGCGCTGCAGGACAAGGTCGAACAGGTGGTGGCGCTGGGCGATGCCATGGTGGTGGAGCAGGCCAAGACACTCAATCAGGCTATCGACGCAATCGAGGCAGATGGCGACCGGCTGGTGCAGGTGACGGCACTACTGGGCATGCTAGGCGTGCTGGCCGCAGCCGCGATGGGGGGCCTGCTGCATGTGGGCGTGGTGCTGCCGCTGGTGCGGATGACCACCGCCCTGCGCAATCTGTCGGATGGCGACCTGACGGCGCCGGTATCTGGCAACAATCGCCGGGACGAGATCGGTGCGATGGCGAAGGCATTTCTGGTGTTCCGGGAGCACATGGTCTCCGAGGAACGGCTTGCCGCCGAACAGGCGGAAGCACGCCAGCGTGGCGAGGCGGAAAAGCATGCGGCGCTGCTGGAGATGGCCGAGAGAATCGAAGCGGCGACGACGTCGGCGCTGCATGAGGTCGGCACGCGCACCGCAGCCATGGCCGCGACCGCACAGAAAATGCACGCGTCTGCCGATCGCACCGGGCATTCCGCCAAGGGTGCGGCATCGGCTTCTGCGTTGGCCTTGAGCAACGCACAGACAGTGGCGAGCGCTGCCGAAGAGCTGGCGAGTTCGATACGCGAGATCGGTTCGCAGGTTGCGCAATCGACCGAAGTAGTTGGCCGCGCGGTGCAGGCCGGCGCCGAGACGCGCACGACGATCGAGGCTCTGAACGGGCAGGTCGCAAGGATCGGCGCGGTGGCCGACATGATCGGCGAGATCGCTGCCAGGACCAACCTGCTGGCGCTGAATGCTACTATTGAGGCAGCGCGGGCCGGCGATGCCGGCAAAGGCTTCGCTGTGGTTGCATCAGAGGTCAAGGCGCTCGCCACACAGACTGCGCGTTCGACGCATGAGATCGGCCAGCATATCGCCGAGGTGCGCGCTGCCACTGGCGCGTCGGTTGCGGCAGTGAGCCGCATTGAGGCGACGATCGGCGAGGTCAATGCGATCGCCGGATCGATCGCAGCGGCGGTCGAGGACCAGGGAGCGGCGACCGCCGAGATCGCCCGCAACGTGACCGAGACCGCCAGCGCGGCCAACGAGATGACCAGCCGCACGGTCGAGGTTTCCAGCGAGGCCGCCAGCACCGGACAGCATGCGACGGTGGTGCAGGAGACCGCGTCCGCGCTCGAAGCGGCCGTGAACGAACTGCATCACTCGGTCATCCGGGTGGTGCGCACTTCGTCAACCGAAGTGGATCGCCGGCTGTCGGAGCGCCACCGGATCGAGCTTCCGTGCCGCGTCAGTCTGCCCGACGGCGAGCGGTCGGCGTGCATGCTGGATATCTCTCTCGGCGGCGCGAGCGTCCGCCTCGACCGCGTGCCGCCAGCCGGCGCGCGAGGCACGCTGCGCCCGGATGGCCTGGACACAGCGATACCTTGCATCGTGCGCGACAGCGAACGCGACATCGCGCACCTGACTTTCGAACTGGACCATCCGCAGCAGGCGAAACTCGGCGTGTTCATCGACCGGCTGACACGCCGGCAGGCGGCCTGACCGCTCAGCGACCCATCGTTGCCGATAGCAGCAGGCCGGCAGCGGCCTGGCACGGCTCGATGACCGGCACACCGGAGCCGTCCTCTACGGCGGCGCGGTGATGCGCCATGCCAGTGCAGCCGAGGATCACCGAACCAGCGCCGGCCTGGGCACAGGCGCGGGCCGCGTCGATCAACCGTGACCGAGCGGTCTCTGGCTCCAACAGCGTTTCCATCGAGGCGTTCAGCGCGACCTCGGTTGCGAGGCGCGCCTCGAGGCCCATTGACCGCAGCGCCGCCAGATGCCGCGCCTTGGATGCCTCCACGATTGCGACCACGCCAAAGCGCTCGGCACGCGCCGCGGCCGCGGCAACCGCGCAGCGGAAGACGCCGTAGACCGGCTGCGGCGTGATCGCGCGAACTGCCTCGATACCCGGGTCTGAGGCGCAGGCGATCACGTAGGCATCAGCCGGCTCGCGCGCGACCAATCGACAGAGCGGTTCCACCACGGAATGCCAGTCGCGCCAGTCGTAGATCGCCGGCGGTCCCTCGCGCAGTGTCGCCACATCGAACTCCGGGCCGCCGGGAAAGCGGAACGGTGCGAGCGCCGCGGAAATCCCATCGGAACAGGCAACGGAGGAGTTGGGGTTGACCACGAGAATACGTGCCATGCAGATACTGTTCGCCCCCTATGCGGCACGCGCAAGCGGCCCGATATGGGCTGCAACCTGCAAGGACGCATCGATCATGGACCCAGTCCGCTGGCAGCCAGACCGCACTCCCCCCGAGCCACCCTGGCCGGTGCCATCGCTTGGGACAGCCCTGGCGCGCGGGCTCTCCGGCCGCTGCCCCGTCTGTGGCGAAGGGAGAGCCTTCTGCGGCTTCCTCCGCGTGGTCCCTGAATGCGAGCACTGCGGCGCGCCCCTCGGGCTGGCGCGTGCCGACGATGCGCCGCCCTACTTCACCATCCTCATCGTCGGACATATCGTGATCCCGGCGCTGCTGATCATGCAGAAGATGAGCGACCCGCCAACCTGGTTGCTGGGCGCGATCTTCTTGCCGCTTACCGTGATGCTGTCCATCGGCCTGATCCGTCCCATCAAGGGCGCTACCGTTGGTACCATGCTGAGCTTCAACATGCTGAAGTCAGACACCGAAGCGGGATGAGCAGGCAACCGTCCGGCATTGTGGAGGGGCGCTTGTCCCGTGTGGTGCTGGACGGAGAGGTTCCCTCCAGCCTACCCCCTGCGCTCGAGGCCGATCGCGCGCAGGCGGTCGCCGACCTCGCCGCCGAAAACCAGTTCCTACCGCTGACCCTGAAGCCAGGCGTATCGGCGCACGGACCCTTCGTGCTGCACCTCGCGGTGCAGGATGGCCGACTGGTGTTCGACATCCGGCGCGGCAACGACACCCGGCTGGCGGTGATCGGACTGGCGCTTGGCCCGTTCCGCAGCCTGGTGAAGGACTACCAGTTGCTGGTGGACAGCCACATCAAGGCGGTCGAGGAAGGCCGCGCCGAGCGCATCCAGGCGATCGACATGGGGCGGCGCGGGCTGCACAACGAGGGTGCGACACTGATGCGCCAGCGGCTCGAGGGCAAGATCGCCATCGACTTCGCCACGGCACGCAGGCTGTTCACACTGGTCTGCGTGCTGCACCAGAGGATCTGACGACCATGCGCATCGACGGCGTGCCTTACCGGACGATCTGGGTCGATCCCGACGACGGCTGGTCGGTCCGGGTGATCGACCAGACGCAATTGCCCTGGGCATTCGAGATCGTCCGCCTGACCGATGTCGCCCAGGTGGCGCACGCCATCCGTTCGATGCAGGTGCGCGGCGCGCCGCTGATAGGTGCCACGGCGGCGTATGGGCTGTGCCTGGGCGCCCGGCACGATCCCACATCGGATGCGATGGAGCGCGACGCGGCGCTGCTGGCGCAGACACGGCCGACCGCGGTGAACCTCCGCTGGGCGCTTGAACGTATGCTGACCCGGCTGCGCAACACGCCAGTGGCCGATCGTCAGACGGTCGCCTACCAGGAGGCCGCAGCAATTGCAGACGAGGACGTGGCGCAGAACAA
>DASSRN010000187.1:0-7379 GCA_035701785.1 Acetobacteraceae bacterium
AGAAGGCGGCTGTCGTATCCGCCCGAGATGCCGAGCTTGATCCTGTCGCCGAACAGGGCGCCGAGGATCGCGACGTTTCCCGAGAGGGCGTGCATCGCGTTATCGGCGGAGGCCTCGAGCGGATCTCTCGCCGGTGGCGGCAATGGCGGTCGATTTGTCCGCACGACCCTTGGAGCCGGATCAAGTTCCATGCTCTCGCCGAGCCCAAGCCGCCGGATTCCCGCAACCGGCATGGTGTCGCCGAGCACCACGCCATTGAATACGTATTCGTATATCTCCTGTGTATTGGCACGGATGCTGTCCAGGCAACGAGCGACCGCGAGGAATGACGTTGCGACAACGCTTCCGGCCTCATCGTAATAGACCTGATGTGCACTTGCCGGGTCCCGCAACAGCAGCAGTCGTCCGCCATTGTGCAGCACGACAACGAACTGCCCCCGCGCGTCGAGCGCCGCAGCACAAGGATCAGGGGTCAGGGCAAAGCGCCGCAGCGCATCCGCACCGATTGCACCATCATAGATGAACGTGCCTACACTGACGGCAAAACCGCGGGGCAGCAGCGTCGCATCTGGGGCCGGATAGCTGATCTTCCGATAGAAATCGAGAATACCGTGCGGAGTGTCGTACGTGACCGGCGGGCCGAACCCGCTTAGCGCGAATTCCTCGCGGGTAGCGCTGCGCCGCGCCGCCCACTGATCCGGTTCGCCGCTGTGGCGTGATATATAGCAAAGGCCGCCCAAGGGGCACCGACGCGACAGGTTGCAGTCGCGTGATAACCCGCCATCAGTCCCGCGTCACCTGGCCAGCGGCGTGACGCAGTGGCCGGCCGACCGCTACACCTTCTCGACCTGCCCGTACTCCAGTTCCACCGGCGTCGAGCGGCCGAAGATGGACACGCTGACCTTCACGCGGCCCTTCTCCTCGTCCACCTCTTCGACCGTGCCGTTGAAGCTGGTGAACGGACCGTCGGCGACGCGGACCTGCTCACCCACCTCGAACAGCACCGCCGGGCGTGGCCGCTCAACGCCTTCCTGCGTTTGCTTCATGATCCGTTCGGCTTCGGCATCGCTGATCGGCGAGGGCCGCGTGCGGCTGCCAAGAAAGCCGGTCACCTTCGGCGTGTTCTTCACCAGGTGCCAGGCGTCGTCGGACAGCTCCATCTTCACCAGCACGTAGCCGGGGAAGAACTTGTGCTCCGCGTTCACCTTCTGGCCGCGGCGCATCTCAACCACCTGTTCAGATGGCACCAGCACCTCATCCACCTGATCGGCGAGGCCCTTCTGCGCCGCCTGCTCCTTGATCTGCTGGGCGATCTTTTTCTCGAAGCCCGAATAGACGTGCACCACGTACCAACGCTTGGCCATTGCCGCAGAACTCTCCTCAGACATTCATGCCGAACAGGGCACGAATGCCGATGCCGATAAACTGGTCCACCAGGAAGAAGAACATCGCCGCGAGCGCCACCATGGCGAACACGAGGCCGGTGGTCACCATGGTCTCCTTGCGCGATGGCCAGGTGACACGTGCTATCTCGGCCCGCACCTCGCGCACGAATCTCGCCGGATCGACCGCCACGTCGCCTTCTCCAACCCAGTTGCCGGGAACTATAGCGCGCCGAGGCGCCGCTGGCAGGGGTGGAGGGTCTCGAACCCCCAGCCTCCGGTTTTGGAGACCGGCGCTCTAGCCAATTGAGCTACACCCCTCCACTCGGCGTCCTCAGGCCTGCCTGAGGTCACCGGCGCCTCGGATGCACCGCAAGAAAAGAGCCGCCCCGAGAGCCGGCTCATGTAGCGTCACGCTATGTCAATGTCCAGGATCGCGCGTCCGCGCGCCCCCTGGGACGGAGACTTATTGTTTGTTGGCCGGATAATAGGCCAGCGGGTGCCGCGGCAGTGGCGGGCAGGCCTTGAACTCGTCCGGCGTGCCGCAGTTCTCAGCGCCGTTGTTGCCGGCCATGGCGTTTGACGAGGCGCCCGGCGGGGGTTGGTTTGCCGCATCGCCCATCGGCATACCCTGGGGCGTGCCCTGGTGCATCTGCGCGAAGGCGGCGGGAGCGATAGCGACAAGAGTCGCAGCCAGTAGGATTGTTCGCATTTTTTATCCTCCGTGTGTAGCCGATCGGCCGAGGATAAGTTCTGGTGCGCCGGGTGACAGATGTCCTTACCGCCTCGCAGATGTCTGATCGGGAGCCGGGGTCAGATCCGGGCGCCATCCTTGAAGACCGGGTTGAACCGCTGGATGCGGGTGCTCGCGAACAGCCCTGCCGCCTCGAACGGATCGGTGGCTGCGAAGTGTTCGGCGGCGGCCCGATCGGGCACTTCGATGAACAGAATCGAGCCGATCTGCTGTCCCTGATCGTTCAACAGAGCGCCGCCGCCGGTGATGCACCGCATCACGCCCTCCAGGTACTCCAGATGTTTCGGTCGCGTAGCCAGGCGGAGTCCAACGCTGTCGGGCTTGTCGTGACGAATAACGGCGAAGAGCATGAGGCCTCCTGTGCCTTCTGTGGCCCGGTCAATCGGCGACGGGCCGGGCATTCCCGTCCAGGCCAAGCCAGCGCCGCCACGGCCATTCCCGCTGCTGGGTCGCGAGCACGATGCCCCCCACGATCAACAGCAGCGATGCGAACTGTGGCAGCTGCAACGGTTCACCAATTGTCAAAGCTGACGCGACAACCCCGATGATCGGCGTCAACAAGGTGCCGATGGCCGCGGTGCCGGCGTCCAGTCGCCGAAGAGCGGCAAACCAGGTCAGATAGCAGATGCCCATCGACATGACCGCCGTATAAGCGAGCGCCGCCCAGCCGAACCAGGGCATCGCCAGCAGATCGGCATGCTCGATGGCGAAGCTCGCGAGCAGCAATGGCAGGCAGCCGAGACCCACCTGCCAGGCAGTCAGCGCAACCGGCCCCATGTCGATGGGCCAACGCTTGCCCAGGACTGTGCCAGAGGCGAACAGGACAGCAGCACTCAACGCGATTGCAATGCCGGGAAGATCGCCGAAGCCCAGACTGAAGCCGTTGCTCCCCACGAGCACGGCCACGCCGCCGACACCGAGCACGAGCGCCGCCATCCGACGTGAGGTAAGCCGCTCGCCCAGCACCGGCCAGGCGATCAGCGCGGTCCAGACCGGCATCGTGTAGGCGAGCGTCGCTGCCTCACCGGCCTTCAGCCAAAGCATTGAAAGCGTGGTCAGTCCCATCCACGCCGTGACGTTGAGCAGTGCTGCCCGGATCAGGCGAGCGCGGTAAGGCCTCGGTATCGCCAGCATCTCGCCACGCGACGCGGCAACGCACGCCAGAACCATGCTGGCCGCGATTCCAGCGATGCCCCGCGCCGTCAGTGGCGGACATTGCTGCAGCAAGACCTTGGTGGCCGGCCAATTCAGGCCCCAACCAAGGGCGGTCACCGCGAGGCAGGCCATCCCGACCAGCTTCGCCTGACGCGGCGGCGGTGCGGAAGTTGTGACGTTCATGCCGTTCCCCCGTGTATGGGGCAAAGCATGCGGTTTTCTCGCTGCGCGAACAAACACACTTCGGCGGTGCCGCAAAATGCAGTATCCCACGGACTTACCGGCCCGACTCGCGCGGCGTGTCGGTGGCTTGCCTGGGGCACGCGCCAATGAACTGGGTACTTGGAACGATGATTGCGCCGAAATGGCGCCGCGGTCTCCGCGGCATGGTTGGACCATCGCTGAAGCGGACCTTCGGTGCAGCGGCGATTGCGACGGCACTGGCGCTGCCAGCCGCCCGCGCCGAGCCGCCGATTATGCTGAAGGTGGTCGGCGGCCTCGCCGGTGTCAGCCAGTACGAGCGGCTGGAGAAACCGTTCTGGGAGCAGCGGATCAGCGAGATCTCGCATGGACGCATCAAGGCTGAGATCCACGCTTTCGATCGCAGTGGGCTGCCGGGTCAGGAGATGCTGCAACTGATGCACCTGGGCGTCGTGCCGTTTGGCACTGCGCTGCTCGCGGTGGTCTCGGCCGACGAACCGGAACTCAACGCCGTGGACCTGCCAGGCCTCAATCCGGACATCGCTGCCCTGCGGCAGACCGTGGATGCTTATCGCGGACACCTTGAGACGGTGCTGCGCAGCAAGTTCGGCATCGAGCTGCTGGCGATCTATGCCTATCCAGCTCAGGTTCTGTTCTGCTCGCGACCCTTTACCGGCTTGAATGATCTCGCAGGGCGGCGGGTCCGCACATCGTCCGTAGGTCAGTCGGAAATGATGGCGGCACTGGGCGCGGTACCTGCGCTCATTCCGTTTGCCGATGTGGTAAAGGCGGTACGCAGTGGTACCGTGGACTGTGCGATCACTGGGACCTTGAGTGGCCTGGAGATCGGCCTCAGCGAGGTCACCTCGTATATTTCGCCGATGGCGATAAGTTGGGGCCTGTCGCTGTTCGGCGCCAACGCCGCGGCGTTCCATGCGCTGCCGGCCGACGTGCAGGCAACACTGAAGCGCGCCATCGGGGATCTGGAGCGCGAAATCTGGGACGCGGCCGGGCAGGAGACCCAGATGGGCCTGCAATGCGACATCGGCGCAGCGGGATGCCAGGGACATCAAGCCGGGCATATGACGTTGGTCCCGATCACCGCGCAGGACGAGGAGCGCCGCAGGCAGTTGCTGGTGAGCGCCGTCCTGCCAAGTTGGATTCAGCGTTGCGGCATCGACTGCGTGACGGCATGGAACGAGACCCTGGGGGCGAAGCTGGGCATCCGGGTGCATCCGGAGTGAAGCTGCTAGTCGGCAGCATCACGCAGCCCCTCATCGAAAAACCGATAATAGGTCCGTTCGAGCCTTTCCGCCCCGACATTCTCGTACATGCTCCTTGCCGCAGCGTTAGTGGAGTCCGTCGTCCACTCCAGAGCCGAATAACCGTTCTCCAGCACGAGGCTCGCGGCGGAACGAACCAGCGCCTGGCCCACACCATGGCGACGTGAAGCGGCAGCGACGTAGAGGTCGCGGATGTAGAGTGACTGCGACAGTTCGAACGCAGGGAAGGTCACGTTCATCACCAGCGAGCCCACAACCACCCGACCGAGCACCGCGAGCAGGACATGCGGGTCGAATGGCGTGGTTCGCGGCCGGCACGCAAGAGCGGCGGCCTCGCGGGCCCGCTCCTCGGACACCGGTCTGCCGTAGTGCGACTGCATCTCGGCGAACAGCGACGCGAGACCGTTGATGTCCGACTGCTGCGGTTTGCGGACAAGCAGACAGGGACGGGGAGATGGACCTACTGCTTGCACGGAATGCATGGTCGCCCCAGGATTTCCAGGAGAATTAACGCCAGACTAACGGGATGCGCATTGATCCACATCAATGTCTTAGCAGCCATGGCCGTGCAAACTGATATATGGAGGTGGACTGGGACATGCGCGCCGGCGTGGTTGCGCAGTTCTGGCTCCGCCAAGCCGGACAATCGATCCAACAGGTGCCCGGGATGACACCACAACGGGGACTGCACCGGGCGCTCGCGGCGGGTGCCGTGCTGCTGCTCCTGGCGCTGGCGGCAGGCACGGCGCTGCAGCTGCACTGGACCTATGACGCCGCCATGCGCTCGGCGCGCGAACAACTCGCCAATACGGCGCTGATCACCGAGCACACGGTCAATCGCCAGCTGTTGCAGGTCGATTCGGCGCTGGCTCGGTTGCCCGCGGTGCTGGCCGATGCCGGTGACGGCGCCACTGACCAGCAGGTGGCTGCGAGAATTCTGCATTCGTTTTATTTCGAGAATTTCTCATTTCGTGATGTACTTCTGGTGTTGCCGAACGGGGGGGTCTGGGCAACTGCACGGCCACGCCCCCTGGGCCAGCCGCTACCATTCGCTTTGCCGGAGCAGGTGAAGGCAGCGCCAGGTGTGGTGTCGTTGGAGGGTCCGGTGCTCAACCCCTCCACCGGTGCCTGGTCCTGGTACCTGCTGCGCTCGTTCGACCTGTCTGGTCCGGGCCGGCTTGTCGCCGCAGCCGAGGTACCCGTGCCATTCATCACCGATCTGCTCTCGCCGATCGGCGCCATACCGGGGGTGCGCATCGCGGTGGTGCGTCCCGACGGCATGCTGCTCAGCAGCTACCCGCAGGACGAACGAAGCTTTGGCCGGCCGGTGGCCCCGCCGTTACCGCTGTCGCAGCCCACCGGCACCTCGTTCGATATCAATGCAAGCGCGGCCCGGCCCGCGATGATCGGCGTGTGGCGGCGAACACTCTACCCGGATGTCGCCATCGCGCTGACCCAGGACCTCGACGATGCGATCGATGACTGGCTGCAGGAGCGCTGGCGGCTGATCCTGCAGAATGGTCTGACCGGCCTCCTGGTGGTGGTGATCGCCGCCTCGCTGGAATTGGCGATGCGTCAGCGCGAACGCCTCGAGCGCGAGCGCAGGCGATCGCGCGACATGCTGGATAGTGCGATCGAGGCGATGTCCGATGGTTTCGTCATGTGGGACGAAAACGACTGCCTGGTCGCCTGCAATCGGCGGTATCGTGATTTCTACCAGATCAGCGATCCGTTCATCAGGCCGGGCGTCCACTTCGAGGACATCATCCGACAGGGCGCAAGGCTTGGTCAGTATCCGGAAGCCGGACACGACATCGAAGCTTTCGTCCAGAACATCGTGCAGTGGCACCGCGGGGACAATCCTGCGATCGAGCGGCTGCTGCCGGACGGCAGGTGGCTGCAGATCAAGGAGCATCCCATTCCCACCGGCGGGATCGTGGGTATCCGCACCGATATCACCGCGATGAAGCAGACGCTCTCGGAACTGGCGCTGGCAAACCAGCGCGTGAGCGGCGCGATGTCGGAGCTGCGCACCCAGCACGAGGCTCTTGTGGAGCGCGACGAGACGTTGCGTAGCCAGAATGTGCTGTTCGACGCGGCACTGAATAACATGTCGCAGGGTCTGCTGATGGTGGACGCCGATGGCAGGCTGATCGTGTGCAATCAGCGCTTCGTCGACATGTTCCGTGTGGATGGCGGCGCGGTGGCGCGCGGGACGTCGATAGCCGCCGTGTTCGACGCGATCGTGACGGCAGCTGCACTTTCACCGGGCGCCATGGCGCACATGTCGGCCTCCCAGCAGGGCCTGGCGGTAGAGCGGAAATCCGGCGAGTTCACCATCAAGGATGGGTCGCGGCTGGCCTTGTCGGTCTCGCAACGCCCACTGCCCGAGGGTGGCTGGGTGGCGACCTATGAAGACGTCACCGAGCATCACCTGGCCGAGGAACGGGTGCGCTTCCTGGCCCACCACGACCCGCTGACACGACTGCCCAATCGGACGCTGTTCCGCGGCAGGATGGAGGAGGCGCTGCTGCGTGTCGCGAAGTCAGGCGAGAGCATGATGGTGCTCTACTTCGACCTCGACAAATTCAAGTACGTGAACGA
>DASSRN010000188.1:0-3234 GCA_035701785.1 Acetobacteraceae bacterium
GTTTCACAGGTGCCGCAGGACGGCATGATCGGGCCCAGGACGCTGGCAACGATAGACCTTATTGCCAGGCAGCCAGAAGGCGTCACGAGGCTCTGCACGGAATTCCTGGCACAGCGACTATGGTTCATGACCACGCTGCCAACGTGGAAGACATTCGGCCTCGGCTGGGCACGTCGCCTGTGCAGCCTGCCCTATGAGCTGACGCTGAACGATGGTCCTGCGGTCGTTCAGTGAAAATCGCGGGAGCGAGGAATGATCCGCTCTTGGCGAGGGTGCCCGGGGCTGCGCAGCCTGTCGGCAGCCGGTACAGCGTCGGCAATCCGTGCCATCATCGCGCTGCGATCCTCCAGCCGGTCGGCGATGACATGGATGATGTTCTCCGGACTGCGCTGGAGACGCCCGGTCACCTGCATCAGACTGCTGCCGAGAATGGCGCGGCGGAACTGGTCCAGCAGGCTGGACCAGACGACGATGTTGGCAATGCCGGTCTCATCCTCGATGGTGCAGAACACGACGTTGCCATTGCCCGGACGCTGCCGCACCAGCACCACGCCGGCAATTGACAGCCGGGTGCCGTCGACCTGACCCACCGCCTGGGCGCAGCTCAATACGCCTTCCTTGCTGAACAATAGGCGAAGGAACCGCATCGGGTGTGACGTCAGCGACAGCCCAACGGTTTGGTAATCGGTGACGACATGCTCGCCCGTCGTCATGACGGGCAGCGAAACGTGCTGGATCGCAATCGGCTGATGGGCAAACAGCGGCAGCTCTGCAATATCCGACAGCCCCCGCACCTGCCACAGAGCGGCACGGCGATCGAGCTTCATGCTGCGCAGCGCATCGGCCTCCGCCAGCAGCACCAGCGCGGCCCGAGGGAGACCCGTGCGAACAAGTTCAGGAAACGACAACGCAACTCCCCCTCCCCTTGCGGGAGGAGGCTGGGGGGAGGGGGCGACGCCACCAAGGCACAGCCGCTCCGCCCACTCCTGCGAGAAGCCGGTGATCAGCCGGAAACCCAGCTGCAATGCCCCCTGTTCCAGCGTGCAGTCCCACCTGCTGGCGGCCACATCGACAGAGTGCACCTCCACGCCGTGCTCGCGCGCATCGCGCACGATCTGTGCCGGCGCATAAAACCCCATCGGCTGTGAATTCAGCAGCGCGCAGGCAAACGCTGCCGGATGGTGGCATTTCAGCCAAGCAGACACATAGACCAGCAGCGCGAAGCTGGCGGCGTGGCTTTCCGGAAAGCCGTAGGTGCCGAAGCCTTCGATCTGATGGAAGCAGCGTTCGGCAAAGTCTGCCGTGTAGCCGCGACGCGTCATCCCGCTGATCATCTTCTCGCGGAAGCGGTGAATGGTTCCCGCATTACGGAAAGTCGCCATCGAACGCCGTAGCTGGTTGGCCTCCTCCGGCGTGAACTCCGCCGCCACGATGGCGATCTGCATGGCCTGTTCCTGGAACAGCGGCACGCCTTTGGTCCGGCCCAGCACATCCTTCAATTCGTCGGGCGGACCATAAGCCGGTGACGGCAATTCCGCCTCTTCCAGACCCTGTCGCCGACGCAGATAGGGATGCACCATGTCGCCCTGGATCGGACCAGGACGCACGATCGCCACCTCGATCACCAGATCGTAGAACTCGCGTGGCCGCAGCCGCGGCAGCATGTTGATCTGCGCGCGCGATTCCACCTGGAACACGCCGATCGAATCTCCCCGGCACAGCATGTCGTAGACCGCCGGATCCTCCCGCGGCACATCCGCCAAATTCTTCAGCCCCAACAGGGCGAATGCCTTGCGGATGCAGGTCAGCATCCCGAGCGCCAGTACATCGACCTTCATGATACCCAGCTGGTCGATGTCGTCCTTGTCCCACTCGATGAAGGTGCGCTGGTCCATCGCGGCGCGGCCGATCGGCACCGTCTCGTCCAGCCGACCGCGCGTCAGCACGAAGCCGCCGACATGCTGCGACAGATGCCGCGGCAACCCGACCAGCTGCCGCGCCAGCTCGATCGAGCGCCGCACCACGAAACTTCCCGGATCGAGGCCGATCTCTCGCAGGCAATCGTCCGACCAGAGTTCGCCTCCGGCATGCCATGACTGCGCCGACAGCGCGGCCGTGGCATCCTCGGACAGCCCCATCACCTTGCCCACCTCGCGGATCGCCCGCTTCGGCCGATAGTGAATCACCGTGGCAGCGATGCCGGCACGGTCGCGGCCATAGCGCCGGTAAATGTACTGGATCACCTCCTCGCGCCGCTCGTGTTCGAAATCGACATCGATATCGGGCGGCTCGCGTCGCTCGGTAGAGATGAACCGTTCGAACAGCAGGCTTATCTGCGCCGGATCGACGGCAGTGATGTGCAGGCAGTAGCACACGGCGGAGTTGGCCGCCGAACCACGGCCTTGGCAGAGGATGTCGTTGGTGACGGCATAGTGCACGATGTCATGCACCGTCAGGAAATACCGCGCGTAGTCGAGCTGCGCGATGATCCGCAGCTCCTTCTGGACGGTGTCGCGCACCTGCGGCGGAATGCCGTCAGGATAGCGCACCGCAGCACCCTGCCATGTCAGGTTGGCGAGATGCTCATCCGGCGTCAGTCCGGGCGGGATCGGTTCGTCGGGATACTCATACGCCAACTCGGCGAGTGAAAAGTTGCAGCGCCGAAGGATGTCCTCAGTGCGCAGCACCGCCTCGGGATGATCGTGGAACAGCCGGCTGATCTCCTGCGGCGATTTCAGATGGCGTTCGGCGTTGGGTTGCAACGCGAGCCCGGCCTGATCGATGCGACAGCCTAGCCGGATGCAGGTCATCACATCCTGCAAAGGGCGGCGGTCAGGCAGGTGATAGAGCACGTCGTTGGTCGCCACCATCGGGAGCGGCAGCTCCGCCAGCACTTGCAGGCGGTTGGCGTCGTTGCCGCGGTAGCGACGGCTGGCGCCGATGTAGGCCTGGCGGCGGAAATCTGCTTTCAGACGATTGAGAAACGACCGGAAGCTGTCATCCAAGCGGCCCGGCGAGACGACGATCAGCGCCTGCCCTGCGCCGTGCTCCAGCAGATCGGCGTAGTGCAGGAAACACCGGTTGGTCGCCTTGGCAGCCTCGCCGGTGTCGCCGTGCGGCACACGCGCCTTGCCGACCGTGAGCAGCCGGGTCAGCCGTCCCCACGCTGCGCGGTCCTGCGGGTAGCAGAGCAGGTCCGGGGTATCGTCGCGGAAGGAGAGACGAGCGCCAGCC
>DASSRN010000189.1:0-4944 GCA_035701785.1 Acetobacteraceae bacterium
TCGATGTCGCGGCCTTCGCCGTCCTTCATGTTCCCCTTGTCGAACACCTGGAAGAAGATGTCCTGCACGCCCGGATGCGCCTTCTCCATCTCGTCGAGCAGGATCACCGAATAGGGCCGGCGCCGCACCGCCTCGGTCAGCACGCCGCCTTCGCCATAGCCAACATAGCCAGGCGGGCTGCCCATCAGCAGGCTGACCTTATGCTCCTCCTTGAACTCGCTCATGTTGATGACCGTCATGTTCTGCTCGCCGCCATACAGCAGGTCGGCGAGGGTCAGTGCCGTCTCGGTCTTGCCGGTGCCGGACGTGCCCACCATCAGGAACACGCCGATCGGCTTGCGCGGATCGGTGAGGCCGGCGCGCGACGTGCGGATCGCCTGCGCGACGGCATCCAGTGCGTGCGGCTGCCCGACGATGCGATGCTCCATCACCTGCTTCAGGTTGAGCACGGTGCGGATCTCGTTCGACTGCATCCGTCCGGTCGGAATGCCGGTCCAGCCCGCCACCACCTCGGCCACTGCCTGCTTGTCGACCACCGGGTAGATCAGCGGCGTCTCGCCCTGCAGTGCGCGCAGCCTGGCCGACGTCTCGCTGAGCTTCGTGCGCAGCGCGCCCTTGTCCTCGGTGCAGGCGGCGTCCTCGATGTTTGCACGCGTTGCCGCGATCTCCGCGGCCAATCCCTTCTCCTGCTCCCAGCGCGCCTCGAGTTCGGTGAGTTCCTGTGCAAGCCGAGCGCGGTCCGCCAGCAACTCCTCGCGCCTTGCCTCATGCGGCTCACCCGCTGCGATCTCACGGTCTAAGATGCCGACCTCGGTGTCGATCAGCGCCATGCGCCGCTGCCGATCCTCGACCGGCGGCGGGATCGCCGCCTGGCTCATGCCCACGCGTGAGCAGGCGGTATCGATCAGGCTCACCGCCTTGTCCGGCAACTGGCGCGACGGGATGTAGCGTGCCGACAGCCGCACCGCCTCGCTCACTGCCTCGTCCAGGATGCGCACGGCGTGGTGCTTCTCCAGCGTCGCGACCAGGCCGCGGACCATCGCCACTGCCATCGGCTCGGGTGGCTCTTCCACCTTCACCACCTGGAAGCGGCGGGTGAGCGCGGCGTCCTTTTCGAAATACTTCTTGTATTCCGCCCAGGTCGTCGCCGCGATGGTGCGCAGTTCGCCGCGTGCCAGTGCCGGCTTCAACAGGTTCGCGGCATCGCCCTGGCCGGCCTGCCCGCCGGCGCCGATAAGCTGGTGCGCCTCGTCGATGAACAGGATGATCGGCTTCGGCGACGCCTTCACCTCGTCGATCACGCCACGCAGCCGGTTCTCGAATTCGCCCTTCACGCCGGCGCCGGCCTGCAGCAGCCCGAGATCCAGCGTGCGCAGCGAGACGCCCTTCAATGCCGGCGGCACATCGCCGGAGGCCAGCCGCATTGCGAAGCCTTCCACCACCGCCGTCTTTCCGACGCCGGCCTCGCCGGTGAGGATCGGATTGTTCTGCCGTCGTCGCGTCAGGATGTCGACGATCTGCCGGATCTCGCTGTCGCGGCCAAGAATTGGATCGATCTTGCCTGCCTTGGCCTGCGCCGTGAGGTCCGTCGTGTACTGGTCGAGCGAACCCGTCCCGCGCGGCGTGGCAGACGCGCTATCCCCCGCTGATTGCCCACCGTCCGCCGCAGTCGCCTGCGCCTCGACAGCCTCAGCGCTGTGCGCGGTGAGCGCGGCGAAGTCGCGCTTCAGCAGATCCGGGTTGATCCGCAGCAGCTGTCCCGACGCCTCACGCGCGCGGCGCGCCAGCGTGTCATCCGCCAGCAACGCCCACAGCAGGTGACCTGAGCGGATGCGCGAGGCGGCGTGCTCCAGCGATGCCAAAAGCCAGGCCTGCTTGCCCAATTCCACAATGTCGGGTGCGAGCGACGGCGCACGCGAATTGCCGGTCTTCAGCTTTTCCAGCGCACGATTGAGGTCGGTCACGAAGCGCGCCTGGTCCACCTCGTAGTGACGCAGAATGGCTGCAATGTCGCCGTCGGCGCGATCCGCCAATGTCAGCAGCCAGTGCTCGATCTCCACGTTATAGTGCGTGCGCGACAGCGTCATGCCGGCCGCTGCTTCCAGCGCCCGTCGGCATGGCTCGTTCAGCCGTCCGACGAGTTGCTTCAGATCGATCGTCGCCATGCCGATTTCCCCCGGGGGAAAGTCCCCCTTTTCGCTGTTCGAGAGTATGTGTTAGGCGAAATCATTGTCCAGCAAATGCGAGGCGGGTGAATGGCATTGCCGGAAGGTCTCGATATCGAGGCTCTGCTGGCACCGATCCCGGGTGACGCGCCACAGGGCGTGGACATCCGCGCGGACCGCTCTGCCGCATCGCCGTATAGTCGCTTGCGCGACGCGCGCTCCGAGGCGCGCGATGCGGAGCGGGCGCAGGACAAGGGCGAGGACGATGCACGCGACCCCGCGCCGCTGTGGCGCACCGTCCGCGAACTTGCGCTGACTACGCTGAGCGAGACCACCAAAGACCTTGAGATCGCAGCATGGCTGACTGAGGCGTTGGTTCGCAGCCATGGGCTTGGCGGCCTCGCCGCGGGTGCGCGGGTCATGGGCGGCCTTGCGGAACGTTACTGGGATGGTCTGTTCCCGTTGCCCGACGAAGAAGGCATCGAAACGCGAGTCTCGCCGGTGACGGGGTTGAACGGTCGCGATGGTGCAGGGTCGCTGATGCAGCCGCTGTACATGCTGACCCTGTTCCGGCGCCGCTCGGATGATACGCCGGTCGCTTACTACCAGTACCAGCAGGCGGCGAACGCCAGTACCAACAATGACGAACGCCGGGCTGCCTTCGAGGCGCTGGAGCAGGAAGCGCAGTCGCTCGACAAGGCGGTGTTCCGGGCGGTCGTGTCGGATGCGCAGATGGCGCGTGACGCGTGGCAGGCGATGGCTGAGGTCTTGGACGCCAAGGCCGGACGCGACGGGCCATCCACCACGGCGGTGCGTGATCTGCTGTCGGGCATTGTGGAGGTCGCCAGGCGCTACGTCCCGGCAGATGCTATCGCCCCTGTCGATGCTCCGGTGGCCGAGGCTCCGGGACAGGATGCCGCCAGTGCCGATGAGCCGGTTGGCGGTGACGCTGCGACAAAGCCAGCGCAGCCAGGTCAGATACGCACGCGCGACGACGCACTGCGCGCGCTGGGTGAGATCGCCGATTTCTTCCGCCGCACCGAGCCGCACTCGCCGATTTCCTACACCTTGGACGAGGCTGTGCGTCGGGGACGTCTGACTTGGCCGGAACTGCTGGCCGAGGTCGTCGCCGACCCGACCACGCGCAACGGTATCCTGACCACACTCGGCATCCGCCCGCCTCCGGATGCGTAGCTATGCCATGAACCGCAGTGAAAAGGCGTGTGAACAGCCTCACAGACAAAGGGTTTTATTGACCGTAGTCAGGCCGAGTGTCTAATCTTTAGGCAGCCGGCCGGCCACGAAAGATGCCGATGGATGCCGTCGGCCCATGCCACTCATCGAATAGGGAAACGACACCATGAGTGCCAGTATCCATGACAAGCTCAATCGTGTCCGTAAGCCGCGTGTCCACATCACCTACCAGGTGGAGACCGAGGGCGCCGAGGTGCTGCGTGAACTGCCGTTCATCGTCGGCATCATGGGCGACTTCTCCGGCGATCCGACCCAGCCGCTGCGTCCGCTTACTGAGCGCAAGTTCATCCAGATCGACCGCGACAACTTTAATGATGTGATGGCCGGCATGACGCCTGGCCTGAAGATGCGGGTGGACAACAAGCTGTCCGATGACGGCGGCGAGATGGCGGTCGACCTCAAGTTCAATGCCATCGAGGATTTCGAGCCGGCACGCGTCGCCCAGCAGGTGCCGGCATTGCGGGCGCTGATGGAGACCCGCGCCAAGCTGCGCGACCTGATGAGCAAGGTCGATCGGTCGGAGCAGTTGGAAGGCCTGCTCGAGCAGGTGCTGAAGAACGAGACCGAGCTGAAATCGCTGTCCAGTCAACTCGGCCTGGACAAGAAGGAGGGTTGATCGATGTCAGACGCGCAGACCGCGCCGGCCGCTGCCGCCACCGAGACGACGGAAAGCGTATCCTTCCTCGATCAGGTCGTTGCCGCCACCAGGCAGACCGCGCCGGACCAGGCGCAGGACCTGGTGAAGAACCTGGTCGAGCAGGCGCTGGCCGGCACCATTACCTTCGACAAGAACGTCGCGCGCACCATCGACCGCGCGATCGCCGCGATCGACAAGAAGCTGTCGGATCAGCTCAACGCGGTCATGCACCATCCGAAGTTCACCGCGCTGGAAGGATCATGGCGCGGCCTGCACTACCTGGTGATGAACAGCGAGACCAGCACCAGCCTGAAGCTGCGTGTGCTCAACCTGCCGAAGCGCGAGCTTACGCGCGATCTGCAGCGTGCGGTTGAGTTCGACCAGAGCCAGCTGTTCAAGAAGATCTACGAGAATGAGTTCGGCACCCCGGGCGGCGAGCCGTACGGCGCGCTTATCGGCGACTACGAATGGACCGCACATCCCGAGGACGTCGAGACGCTGCGTCTGGTCTCGAATGTGGCTGCCGCGGCGTTCGCGCCGTTTGTCTCGGCGGCCGGCGCCGGCATGTTCGGCTTCGACAGCTGGCCCGAACTGGTGAAGCCGCGCGACCTCGCGAAGATCTTCGAGACGCAGGAATACACCAAGTGGCGCAGCTTCCGTGACAGTGAGGATTCGCGCTTCGTCAGCCTGGTGCTGCCGCGCACATTGGCTCGTCTGCCCTATGGCGCCGCCACCAAGCCGATCGATGAATTCGCCTTCGAGGAGGCACCGTACGACGAGGCGGGAGTGGCAAGGTCCATGCAGCACAACGAGTACTGCTGGATGAATGCAGCCTACGCGCTTGGTGCGCGTCTCACCGATGCGTTTGCCCAATATGGCTTCTGCACC
>DASSRN010000190.1:0-4200 GCA_035701785.1 Acetobacteraceae bacterium
GGCAATCTCGACAGCGCCAACGGCGAGGCGGTGATGGGCATGCTGACGGATATCGCCAAGGCAGGCACCACCGTCGTGATGGTGACGCACAGTCACGCGCACGCAGCGTGTGCTGGTCGCACGATCGAGCTGCTGGACGGACAGGTGGTGCAGGCATTGCACCAGATGGCGGCCTGAACGCTGCTGCGCCGGAGGAACAACCATGCTGCGAAACTGTCTGGCCGCCGCCTGGCGGAACGCGCTGCACGACCGCTTCTATGCGCTGCTGAACGTGTTCGGATTCGCGCTGGGGCTCGCCGCGGTGATCCTGATCTGGCTGTTCGTGCGCGATGAGCTGTCGTTCAACCGGTTCCTGTCGGGCTATCAGGATGTCTACCGGGTGCAGCTCACGATCGCCGAGCCCGGGCAGCGGCCGGCGACCTGGGCATCGACGCCGGACCGTATGGCGGGGGAACTGAAGCTCGACTTCCCCGAGATCGCCGGCGTCGTGCGCGATGCGAAGCAGAGCGTTGGCGTTCGGCACGGTGATGTCAGCGCAGCGGAGGCGATCGACTGGGTGGACCCCGACTTCCTCACAGTGATTGGCTACCCGCTGCTGCGCGGCGATCCTGCGACCGCCTTGGCGCAGCCTGATACCATCGTGCTGAGCAGGACGCTGGCGCAGAAATATTTCGGCACGCTCGACTGCATCGGTCGCACGCTGGACATCAACCAGATCCATCCGATCCGGGTCACTGGTATCGCGGACGATCCGCCGCCCAACTCGTCGGTGAAGTTCATCGCACTGGCGTCAGGCAGGACCGGTTACGGCAAACTGGCGATGCTGGACGCAGCACCACAAGTGCTGACCGCACTGAACATCACCGTATCCACGTTTGTGCGGCTGCGTCCCGGCGCTGCGCCGGAGTCGCTTGCCGACCGCCTGCACAATTTCGCCGTCGCGCATTACCCGAGCGGCGATCCTGGCGAGGCACTGTTCCAGCTGCTGTATATGAACTCGCTGGCGGTTGTGCACCTGTATCCCTTCAACCCCGACACCAACGAGCCGAACATCCGCATGCAGACGCTGTATGCCGTCGCGGCGACAGGGCTGCTCATCCTGCTGCTGGCGGGGGTCAACTTCGTCAACCTGGTGACTGCGCGTGCGACACGACGCGCGGTGGAGATCGGCATGCGCAAGGCACTCGGCGCCAGGCGCGGCCAGCTGTTGTTGCAGTTCATGGGCGAGTCGATCGGCTACGCGCTGGTGGCGATGCTGCTTGCCATGGGGCTGGCAACGCTGTTCCTGCCATACCTCAACGCATTCCTCGACCGTGGGATCGCCTTCGACTTCTGGCGTCACCCGCTGCTGGCGGCAGTGCCGATCGAGGCGGCCATGCTGCTGGGGGCGATCGCCGGCGTCTATCCGGCCGTCATTCTGTCGCGCTTCCGCCCGGCCCAGGTGCTCAAGGCGGGATCGGGCGGCCTGGTCGGTGGCGGCCGGATGCGGCTGGGCCTGGTGGTGTTCCAGTTCACCGTCACCATCGCCCTGCTGATCGCGACCACGGTGATCTATCGGCAGATCTCGTTCGCGACCACCAAGGCGCTGCGCTTCGAGAAGGACCTGATCCTCACCGTCGATCTGACGGGCATGCCGCAGCAATCCACGCCGGATGGTCTGGACAAGCGCGAGACCGCGCCGGTCGAAGCGCTGCGCACGCAGATGACCGCGGTGCCGGGCGTGCGCGGGATTGCCGCCGCCTTCGTGGTGCCGCTGCTGACCCAGTCGTTCTCGCTCGAGTTCTCGCGGCCCGAGCGCGTCGACCTGCCGGCGGTGTCGTTCAACATCCTGCCGATCGATTTCGGCTACTTCGGCCTGTATCGCGTGCCGCTGCTGGCCGGCCGCGACTTCTCCCGCGAATTCGCCGAAGACAAACTGTCGCCCACCAACAAGTCCAGGCTCGCCTCGGCGATCGTCAACGAGACCGCGATGCGCGCGCTGGGCTTCACCGATCCATCGGCGGTGATCGGCCAGGAAGTGCAGAGCGCCGACCCAAGCTTCCCGGAACGCCGCCATCGCATCGTCGGCGTGGTGCCGGATTTCCCTCTCGGTTCGATCCGCAACCCGGTGCCGCCCAGCATCTTCATCATCGACCCTGAGATGTTCAACGTGCTGAACGTGAAGCTGTCGGGTGCCGACCTGCTGGAGACGCTGCGCCGGCTGGATGCGGTATGGCTCGAGTTCGTGCCGGAGCGGCCGATCAACCGCGTGTTCCTCGACGACCGGATCGCCGGGCTCTATCTCGACGTGACGCGTGAGGGCCGCATGTTCGCCGCGTTCGCCGCCTTCGCCATGGCGATCGGCTGCCTGGGGCTGGTCGGGCTGTCGGCCTACACCGCGGAGCGACGCACCAAGGAGATCGGCGTGCGCAAGGCGCTGGGTGCCTCCACCACCGATGTCGTCTGGCTGCTGACGCGGCAGTTCACCAGGCCGGTGCTGGTGGCGAACGTGCTGTCCTGGCCACTCGCCTGGTATGTCATGCGTGGCTGGCTCGACGGCTTTGCCTATCGCATCGATCTCGACGTGTGGCCGTTCATGACGGCGGGGGCCGCAGCGATCGTCATCGCGGTGGCGACCACCGCGTTCCACGCGGTCCAGGCCGCACGGTCGCGACCGATCACCGCCTTGCGCTATGAGTAGCCTCCGCAGCAGCGTCGCTGCTGCGCGAGGAGGGGCGCATGACAGAGCAGACGCTGCACAGGCACGATTCTCCCGATCTGCGATACTGGGACAGTGGTGGTGGCACACCGGTCATGCTGATCCACGGCGTCGGCGCGGACGGCACCAGCTGGGATGAAATCGCCGCCGATCTTGCCGCCGATTTCCGCATCTTGCGCCTCGACCTGCGCGGGCACGGCAGGTCAGGACACGTCGAAGGCGCATTGACGCTCGACGACTTCGTCCGCGATGTCGTCGACGTGTTGAATGCCTGCGCGGTGCCTGCGGCGCACATCGTGGGGTTCTCGCTGGGCGGCATGATCGCGCAGGGCATCGCGCTGCACCACGCGGACCGCGTGCGGCGATTGGTGCTGCTCAGCGCGGTCGCCAGTCGCACCGCGGAAGAGCGCGAGCGGGTGCAGCAGCGGCTGGGCATCCTTCGTGAACAGGGCATCGCGGCAATCAGCGGCGCGTCGCAGGAGCGGTGGTTCACCCCCGAGTTCATCGCCCGCAATCCCGCGCTGGTGCAGCAGCGGATGCAGCAGCTTCGCGACAACCATGCGCCGTCGTACGCCGCGGCGTACACCGTCTTCTCCACCAGCGACCTGGGCGACAAGCTGCACGCGATCCGGGCCCCCACGCTGATCGCCACTGGCGAGCATGACGCCGGGTCCAATCCGCGCATGGCGCACTTCATGCACGCCGCGATCGCGGGCTCGCGGCTCGAGATCCTGCCGGGACTGCGGCACAGCATCCTGGTCGAGGCGCCTGATCGCGTCTACCGGCTGGTGCGTGACTTCCTGTGCGAGGAAGAAGGGAGACGCCAAGGGTGAAATTCTCGATCTCGGTGAATTTGGAGCGAACCGCGCCCGGCGAGGACATGCGGCAGGTGGTGCGCGACACGCTCGAACTGGTGCGATTGGCCGAGGCGGGCGGCTTCGAGATCGCCTGGGCGGCGGAGCACCATACGATCGAGCTGATGCCCGGGCCGAACCCGTTCACCATCCTGATGCACTGGGCCGCGCATACCTCGCGGATCAGGCTGGGAACCGCCGTGGTGGTGGTGCCGTACTGGCATCCAATCCGCGTCGCCGGCGAAGCAGCACTGTTCGACCTGTTTAGCGACGGCCGGCTGGAACTGGGTCTCGGCCGCGGCGCATTCCAGTATGAGTTCGACCGGATGGCCGGCGGCATGGAGCAGCGGGAGGGCGGCCGCTACCTGCGCGAGATGCTGCCGGTGCTGCGTGGACTTTGGGCCGGCGACTTCGAGCACCAGGGCGACATCTGGCGCTTCCCGCGCGCGACCTCGGTGCCGAAACCGGTGCAGACGCCGCATCCGCCGATCTGGGTGGCGTCGCGCGATCCCGACACCTTCGCCTGGGCAATGGCATCGGGCGCCAACATCATGGCGACGCCGCTGTCGCGGCCGCACGCGGAGGTGGAGATCCTTGGCCGGCGCTTCGACGACACGCTGGCGAAGCTGCCCGGGGTCAGCCGCCCGC
>DASSRN010000191.1:0-3098 GCA_035701785.1 Acetobacteraceae bacterium
CACGATCAACGTGCGAACCGCGCATCGGACGGTCCACATCGGCCGCAACGTAGGGATGTATGACGTACAGGCGTTTCTGCTGGCGCTGCGTAAGGCCTACCGATGCGCGTTCCGACGCAAAGCGGCCGGTGATTCCGAACGAAGCCGGCCACCGATTCCGAGGCAAGGCGGCCACCCTGGAGGGGGTGTGTGGCGAGGTCTGAGGGCAGTCGTCAACCGAGGGCAAGCTGCTTCCCGACAGCAAGGGGAGCGCCATGCCAGCCGAGAGACTGCCGATGCGTCAGGTACGAGAAGTTCTTCGTCTCAAGTATGCCTGCGGCCACAGCGAGCGGCGGATTGCCGCAGCGCTTGGGATCAGCCGCTCCACGGTTGCCGAGTATCTGCGCCGTGCGGCGGTGATTGGCCTGACCTGGCCGGTGCCGCCGGAGCTCGACGAGGCGGCGCTGGAGCGCAAGCTGTTCACCCCGGCCGGGTTTGTCGCAGCGGAGAAGCTGCGCCCGCAGCCGGACTGGGTGCGGATCCACGCTGAACTGCACCGCCCGGGCGTGACGCTGTTGCTGCTGTGGGAGGAATACCGGACCGGACAGCCGGAAGGCTACGGCTACAGCCGGTTCTGTGACCTCTACGCCGCTTGGCGCGGCCGCCTGTCGCCGACAATGCGCCAGAGCCATCCGCTGGGTGAGCGTCTGTTTGTTGATTATGCCGGCCAGACGGTAGAGATCATCGACGCGCTGACCGGCGAGGTGCGCACAGCCTACATCTTCGTTGCCGCACTCGGCGCCTCCAACCTGACCTACGCCGAAGCACGTTGGACGCAGGGGCTGGCGGACTGGCTGGGCTGTCATGTCAATACATTTGCATTTCTGGGTGGCGTGACGCGGCAAGTGGTGTGCGACAACCTCAAGGCAGGTGTCACGACAGCCTGTCGCTACGAGCCTGGCATCAACCGCAGCTACCAGGACCTGGCGACGCACTACGGCACGGCGATCGTGCCGACGCGGGTGCGCAAGCCACGCGACAAGGCCAAGGTCGAAGTTGCCGTGCAGTTGGTGCAGCGCTGGGTGCTGGCCCGCCTGCGCCAGCGTCGGTTCTTCTCGCTGGCCGAGTTGAATGCCGCCATCGCCGCGCTGATCGCGGTACTCAACGACCGCCCGATGCGCCATCTGGGCAGCAGCCGTCGTGCGCTGTTCGAAGCGAGCGAGCGTGGTGCGCTGCTGCCGCTGCCAGCGGAGCCCTACGCCTATGCCGAATGGCGCCGCTGTCGCGCGGGCATCGACTATCATGTCGAACTGTATGGACATTGGTATTCGGTGCCGTCGCGCCTGGTGCGCGAGGCGATCGAGGCGCGGATCACCGAGCAGACGGTGGAGCTGTTCCACCGCGGCAGCCGCATCGCCTGCCACATCCGCAATCCGCTGCGCGGACGCCACACCACGATCCCCGAGCACATGCCAAGTTCGCACCGCCGTTACGCCGACTGGACACCAGCGCGGCTGATGCATGAGGCGGCGGTCATTGGTCCGGCCACCGCGGCGCTGGTCGAGCAGATCCTGCACGCCAAGCCGCATCCTGAGCAGGGCGGAGGTTGGCAAGGTTCCGCGAGCGCAGCTCGTGGAAGACCGACCGGAGGGTTCCGCGCCTGCCTGGGCATCCTGCGGCTGGTGCGCGCCTGGGGTGCCGAACGTGTCGAGGCAGCCTGTCTGCGTGGCAGTGACATTGGCGCACGGAGCTACAGCTCGATCGTCTCGATACTGCGTAACAACCTCGACCGGGCCCACCGCCCGCAGCCGGTGCCGGACGAGCCGCCGGTCCGGCACAGCAACATCCGTGGCGGCCGCTACTACCACTGAGGAGGACGACCTTGTTGCACCATCCCACCACTGATCGCCTGCGCGAACTGGGTCTGATCGGCATGGCCCGCGCGCTGGAAGAGATGCGCCGCCAGCCCGACAGCGCCGCCTTGGACTTCGAGGCACGACTGGCCCTGATGGTCGAGCGCGAACAGCTCGAGCGCGACACCAAGCGCCTGCAAACCCGGCTGCGCTTTGCCGGGCTGCGGGTGCAGGCCACGCCCGAGGATGTGGACTATCGTGCGGTTCGCGGCCTTGACCGCACGCTGTTCCAGACGCTGTGCGGGGGCGCCTGGATCGAGCGGCATGAGAACCTGCTGGTCACCGGGCCAACCGAGGTCGCGTCATAATGCTCACCTTGCTATGCTATTGGAAAACCATAGTCTGCTGATCGGCGTTTTCTGTTAGCGCTCCTTGATGGCCGCGGTGCAGCGAGTGGAGCTTGGCATGTTCAACACTTTGCCGGCTGATCACCCAGGGTGCGCCTTTGCAGAGATGGTGACCCTCGATAACACCGCTTCGGATGCTTCGCAGCACAGTCATTGGACTGACGCCAAGTAATGCCGCCGCCTCGTCCAGCGTAAGCTCGCCGCGCTCCGCCCTTTCACCCTCGCGATACACGGCAATGGCGTGTTGATTCCGAAAAGTGCAGACACGACCCTGAGTCCAACTGTTATTCCGTCCAGTTAACTTACCGGAGCGATTGAGAAGGGATGCAATTGCCTTGTCCGGCAAGAGCCGAGCAAGGTTACGGATAAGATCTTCAGTTTCTTCGTCCAAAGTAAAGCGATGTTTTCCAGTTGCATTCTTCTTAACATTCAACTGGGTGTGATCACCACCTTGCCAGTGCAGGACAAGCACGACGTGCTGATCCTCGATACGTACTACGATTTCATGCAGCACTGCCCGAATAATTCTTTTGCACGTCGCGGTCGTTGCGTTTGGATGATACCATGCCAGCTCCAGATCTTCGCCCATCTGCATGAGTCGCTGCTTTTCCGCGTCGTTCAGGGCAGGTTGTTTCCGGGCCTCGAGCGCCTCAGCCTGATCTTCAAGTTGCCGAACGACGATCAAGGTGTGGTTCCAGCGCCGCTCCAGCTCGCCCGCAACCAGGCGATTATCGGGATCCACGGCATCATATTGGCGCCGGGCATGAGCCGCTTCATAGCGAGCCTGCTGCAACGCCAACTCCATCTGGCGTCGCTTCTCCGCAACCTCCGCTGTCATCGCAATAACCGCATTTAAAGC
>DASSRN010000192.1:0-3474 GCA_035701785.1 Acetobacteraceae bacterium
CGGGTTGCTGGCAGTCGAGATGTTCGTGGATCGGGATGGTCGGGTGCTGGTCAACGAGATCGCGCCGCGTCCGCACAACTCGGGGCACTGGACGATCGACGCCTGCCCGGCCAGCCAGTTCGAATTGCATATCCGTGCCATTGCCGGGCTGCCGTTGCCGCCAGCCGTGCGGCACTCGGATGCGGTGATGAAGAACCTGATTGGCCCGGAGGAGACAGCGCTCTGGCCGACGATCCTGGCGACGCCCGGGTTGATCCCGCACCTCTACGGCAAGGCCGAGGCGCGGCCAGGACGCAAGATGGGGCACGTCACGCGCCTGTTTGCCAGGGGCTCGCTGCCGGGGGAGTTCGGTATTGCGGCAGCGCTCGGGCCGATCACGGGCGAGCCTTGCGGCCACCAATGATCGGCCCGACAGGAAATCACCCGGACGGTCGCGAGCCGCCCGGGTAATTGGTCCGCTGGCTACATGTCTTCGCAGAGCGGCAGCTTGGTGACGATCTCGGCACCCGCCACGCCTGCCGCGGAAGGATCGCTGTAGACCATCAGCGACTTCAGGTCGTCGGCCACACCGATCCCGGTCGTTACGCCAACTCCCGAGAGGTAGGTGCGGAACGTATAGCTGGAGAGCCCGGAGATCGGATTGACGGTGATCTTGAACTGGGTGATCGGCCCGCCAGTTTGCAGGCCAGTGTAGAGATACTGGCCGTGCCGCACGGCAATGCTCGGCTGGATCAACAGCGCTGCCGAGAAGCTGAAGTTCGCAACGGCGTTGCCGCATCCGTTGGAACGGTTGTGCGCGAAGGCGTCGGCAAGCGACGTCGAACCGTTGTTCTGCCAGATGCATTCGGGCCACGCGGTCTTGGCTGTGCCACCGGGCAGGTTGCCATAGCTGGTGAACGTGCGCTGACCGCCGAAGTACGGCTGGTTGTCAGGACCGAACTGGGTGGTCAGATCCTTCTGCAAACCGTTGCCACCGACTGCCATGCATTTCACTGTCCCAGCGGACGCCACCGTGAAGGCAGGGTTGATCGGCTTGGTGATATCGCCCGGATCACCCAGCGGGTTCAGGCAGCCAAATACTGTAGTGCTGCGGGCATCCGACGTGGCGATGGCCAACTGTCCATCGAGGCTGATGCTGGCGTTTGTAAGCTTCTGGCCCGTTGGGATCGCCGAGAAATAATGGTCCTTCAGGTTGGCTGCGGTGATCGGGGTCGCGACCTTGCCAGCGTCGCCGCCCAACTTGGGGGCCGCGTTGGCAAGTGGCACGACGAAAAGGCCACCCTTGGTCCCGGCGAGGAACATGAACGATGTCGCGGTCGCGAGCGTGGTGGCGGCACCGTGCGAGATAGAGCAGCCGAGTTGGTTGAAGTAGGTGTTGGCTGCGTGGTTGACGCCGGTGCTGAGCTTGGTCGGATCGCAGGTCGGTGTAATGACATCGCCCTGGCCCGGGACGTCGCCACCGTTCGCGATCGCACCTGCGTTGATGATCGGCAGAGTGATGCAGTCCGTCGTCGAGGTCGTCGGCGGGACGGTCCAACCAGTGGTCGCCGTGGCCGTGCCCTTGTCGATCATCTTGCACAGCGTGGCACCCTGGTCGAACGCCCAGTTGTGGCCCCCACCAGTTGCCGGTTTGGTGGCGTCGTTGTTTTCGTGTGCCGAATTGTCCGGAACGAAGATCGATCCGAGCGTGCCGGTCAGCGTATTCGGCAGCCAGTTTGGCGTCACGCCAACGCTGCTAAGGGTATATCCCGCAGCAGGAAAACGCGTTCCGTCGGCGCATACTGCCCACGCCGTGTTCTGCGCCAGCAGTGACGCGGCGGTCGCCGAGGCGAGAACCGCGCGACGCCAGCGCGCGCGATTTGGATGTTTCGTAGTCAGAACTAATGAAGGCGCAGATCTGCTCATTGTCTCTCTTCTCTTCTTCCAAGATGCTGATGTTGCTCAGCGTTTCAGGGCGTTGCGATCGCCCGGAGGTTTGCGCTGCCGCTCACCCAGGCCGGGAGGTAAGTGAGCAAGTCACTGATGGTCAACGCAATTATTACAGCCCGCCATTATTCCTGTGGCGTTGCAATCGGAATAGTTCCGAGACTTCATTGAATGACCCGGTGGGGGTGCTTGGCGCCGGAGCCGGCGCATCAACGCGACCAGCCGACCGACCCGCGGCCGGAACGAGCTGAAAACCGCGTGAATCCTGACATCTCGGCACACGCGGTCGCGGGAAGATAGTCTCGGTCGATGCCGTCTTAATGCTCTTAAGCCGTAGGGGCCCCGTACGCTGTGTGCTGCTTCACTGATCGCGTGTCACAGATTTGTGAAGCGACAAAAGCGTTAGCCGAGAGCAGCGACACCCGGAAGGGTCTTGCCCTCCAGCCATTCCAGGAACGCGCCGCCTGCGGTCGAGACGTAGCTCATCCTGTCGAGCACTCCGGCACGGCGCAGCGCAGACACAGTGTCGCCGCCGCCGGCGACGCTGCGCAACGCGCTTTTGATCGTGGCGTCGGCGACCGCCACAGCGAATGCATTGGTGGCCGCGTCGAACGGCGGCGTCTCGAACGCGCCCAGCGGCCCATTCCAAACCAGAGTGCGCCAGGTGCCGAGGTGTCGGATCAGGACATCGACCGTGGCGGGCCCGACATCGAGGATCATGGCGTCCGCCGGGACCGCGTCGATCCCTACGGTGCGCGTCGCCACACCGGCCTTGAGCTCGTTGGCCACCACCGCATCAGTAGGCAGCAGCACCTCACAGCCTGCCGTTTTGGCGCGTCCGAGTATATCGAGCGCCGTCGCGTGCATTTCCGCTTCCTGCAACGAACGGCCGACGGCGTAGCCCTGCGCGGCGAGGAACGTATTGGCCATCGCGCCGCCGATCACCAGCGCGTTCACCTTGCCAACCAGGTTGCCGAGAAGGTCGAGCTTGGTGGATACCTTGGCCCCGCCGACCACCGCGGCGACCGGGCGGACCGGGTTGCCCAGCGCCGCGTCGAGCGCCTCGAGTTCGGCCTGCATGAGCCGACCGGCATAGGCGGGCAGCAGGTGGGCGACACCCTCGGTGCTGGCGTGCGCCCGATGGGCCGCGGAGAACGCATCGTTCACGTAGGCGTCGGCCAGCTTTGCCAAGCCCGATGAGAGGCCGGCGTCGTTCTTCTCCTCCCCCGCGTGGAAGCGCGTGTTTTCCAGCACCAGCACGTCGCCCCGCGCCATGCGGTCGACCGCCTGCTCGGCTGGAATACCTACGCAGTCCTCGGCGAAGCGCACCCGCTGGTCCAGCACCTCACCCAGCGCCGTGGCGATCGGAGCCAGCGACATCTCCGGCACGCGCTTGCCCTTCGGGCGATCGAAATGGCTGCAGACGATGACCTTGGCCCCCTTGCCGACCAGTTCGCGGATGGTGGGCGTCAGGCGCTCGATGCGCGTCAGGTCGCTGATCTTGCCGTCGCGGACCGGCACGTTGAGATCGGCGCGCAGCAGCACGCG
>DASSRN010000193.1:0-5176 GCA_035701785.1 Acetobacteraceae bacterium
GCTCTGCGCACGGCGAAGGCGCGGCGCGAGGTGCTGCTGGCCGGCGGCGCGATCAACTCGCCGCAGCTGTTGCAGCTGTCCGGCATCGGCCCTGGCGCACTGCTGCAACATCACGGCATTGCGGTGGTGCACGACCTGCCAGGCGTGGGAGAGAACCTTCAGGACCACTGCGGCGGACGCATCATCTATCGCTGCACGGCCGATGTGTGGACGATGAACGAGGTCTATCACAACTGGCTGCGCCGCGTTCACCACGGCCTGCAATACGTGCTGTCGATGAAGGGCGCACTGATGACCGGCGCCGGCCCGATGGGCCTGTTCGTGCGCACGCGCCCGGAGCTTGCGTCGCCCGACGTGCAGTACCAGTTCCTCGCCGGCAGCTCGGAGCGCACGGGCGAGGCGATGCACAAATTCCCCGGCTGTACGCTGGTGGCGATTCCGTGCCGCCCGGAAAGCCGCGGCTGGCTGCGCATCACCTCGCGCGATCCTTCGAAGCCGCCGGCGATCCAGCCCAACTATCTGGCGACGCAGGCCGACAAGGACACGATGGTGGCCGGGCTGAAAGTATCGCGCCGCGTGTTCGCCGCACCCGCGCTGGCCCGCTATCTCACCGAGGAGTATCTGCCAGGGCCCCAGGCGAAGTCGGACGACGACCTGCTGAACCACGTACGCGCCACTGCAGGCACGACATTCCACCAGACCAGCACGTGCATGATGGGCCCTGGACCGATGGCGGTGGTGGATACGTCGCTGCGGGTGAAGGGCATGGAGCGGCTGCGCGTGATCGATGCCTCAGTCATGCCAACAGTCGTTTCGGGCAATACCAATGCCACCGCGATCATGATCGGGGAGAAGGGCGCCGATATGATTCTTCGCGCGGCGTGACGCCGGCAGCTAGAATTCGAACTCCGGTCCGTCGACATAGCGGAACCGTTCCAGCGCATCCGCCCGCAACGTGTATCCGAGACCTGGACGGTCTGGCGCGTGCACCATGCCGTTGGGGCGGATGTCGAACGGTTCGTTGAACAGCTCCCACATCATCGGCATGTAGCCTTGCGTCACCTCCAGGATGTGACAATTGGCCGATGCCATCGCCACGTGCAGGCTTGCGGCGAACAGCACGCCGCTGCCCCAGGCATGCGGCGCCAGGCGCACGCCGTGCGCGGAGGTGAGCGCCGCGATGCGACGGATCTCGGTCATGCCGCCGGCGCGGGCTACATCGGGCTGTGCGATGTCGAGCGCGCGGCGTTCCAGCAGGTCCTGGAAATCGAAGCGGGTGAACTCGCGCTCGCCAGAGGCGATGGGGATGGTGGTGGAACGCCGCACCTCGGCCTGGCCCGCGTGATCGTCGGGCGATACCGGCTCCTCGAACCAGGCGATGTCGTAAGGTTCCAATTCCCTCGCCAGCCTGATCGCGGTTGCGACCTCGAGCGAGCCGTGTGCGTCGACCATCAGTTCGACGTTCGGGCCGATTCCACGGCGCGCGGCCTTCCCCCGCCGCACGCAGTTGGGGATCGAGAACCCGTCGCGGCCGACCACGCGCATCTTCACCGCGCTGAAGCCCTTCGCCGCATAGCCGCCAAGTTCCGCCTCGGCCTCGTCGCCCGGCGCCCAGCCGCCGCTGGCATAGCCGCGCACCGAACTGCGCACGGCGCCCAGAGCCTGATACAGCGGGATGCCGAGTGCCTGCGCCTTGGCGTCCCACACTGCGATGTCGACGCCGGCGATCGCCTCCATGATGACGCCGCGGCGCCGGCTCTCATCGGCCTGCGTGACGCCACGCTCCAGCGCCGGCCGGCTGCGCGAGCCGTTGTACATCTTCTCGTAGATACGCTCGGAGAACAGCGGGTCCTCGCCGACGCATTCCGGCGCAAGTTCGTGCTCGACGATGGCGGCGACGATCGGCGGCGTGCCGAGGGCGGCGCCGATGCCGACGATCCCGCTGTCGGTCTCGACGCGGATGAGCGTCGCATCGCTCTTGACCTTGGTGCCAAGGTCGGTGCGGTGGCGCTTGTCCTGCGGCACCGGGGCGGACATCGGAATCGCAGACACTTTGACGATCTTCATGGCTTGGCTGTTCCTCGGTCATCGCTGGTTGAACCTGCCGCCTCGGGCAGGCGCACCACGATGGGTTCATAGCCCAGGGTGCGGATGAACCGCAGCAGGTCGGAGGAGCGGAGTGTGGTCGATGCGGCGTTGTGCAGCGGGTGGAAGTTCACCCACTCGCTGTCCAGCGTCTCCTGGTCGATCACCACGGTGACGCGACGCTGCGTATCGTTGATCAGGCCGAACGGTGTGACCGATCCCGGCGTCAGCGCGAGCACCTCTTGCAGCACCTCGGGGCGGGCAAACGAGAAGCGCGGCGCGCCCAGGGCCTTTTCCAGCCGCCCCAGATCGGCGCGCTTGTCGGCCGGCATCACCACCAGCCAGATGCCGCCCTTGCGGTCCTTGATGAACAGGTTCTTGCCGTGCAGGCCCGGTATCCGGTCGTGCCATGGCCGCCCTTCCTCCACGGTGAAGATCGGCGGGTGCTCGACCGTGCTGTGCTCGATGCCCAGCCGGTCGAACAATGCGAAAAGATCGGCCGGTGCTGCTGCCATGCCTGCGCGGATTGCCGCAATGCGGCGGGCAGATCAACCGGGTACGATCCGCCGGTACGGGAACGCAGCAGATGGCCGGACGTTGTTTCGGGACAGTACACGGAGGACTGCATATTGGCCTGGACGCACATCACGGACCCTGATCAGCCCGATGGTCCTCTGCCGGTATGGTTCGGCAGCCGCATGCTGGGGCTGCGGGGCCGGTTCGGTCTGCTGCTGACGACCGGGGACGTGCTGCGGATCACCTCTGTCACCGCACTGCATGAGTCTGCCAGCGGCATTGTGCTGGTGGATGTTCTGCTGGATCATGCCGGCGTCCCGGACGGTGTTGACCAGGCGTGGCAGACCAAGCACTACCTGGGCGCTCCCGTCCCTGGTGCTACGATGGCCACGATCAATCTTGCCCAGGTTGTGGGCGCGGTGGAATTCGTGGTTGCCGAGATCGCCGAGTTGCCTGACGAAGCCGTCCTGGCGCCAGGCGACGAACTCGATATCGAGCGGCTGGAGCAACAGGAGGCGCAGGAGGACGCGAGCGTTGCCGTCCTGGGGCGGTGACCAACGCAACGTCGTTGAAGGCAGATGACATGAAGCCGATGGACGACAGGCATCTGGCCGTGCTGCGCCGCCACATGGTGGAGGTGATCGGCATCCACTTCGACCTGCTCGAGGAAGAGCTTGGCAAGGCGGCCGTTGATGGGCACATCGCAGATGTCATGCTGCATGTGCCCAGGCACCTGTTTGTTCCGGAACAGATCGCTCCGCATGCCTACCAGGACATGCCGCTGCCGATCGGGTTCGAGAAGACGATTTCGCAGCCATTCATCTGCGCGCTCATGACGGATCTTCTGGCGCTGCTGCCGAACGAGAAGGTCCTCGAAGTCGGCACCGGCCTTGGCTACCAGACAGCCATATTGGCCTCTCTTGCGGCTGAGGTCTGGAGTGTCGAGATCGTCGAAGAGTTCGCCGAAGGCGCACAGCTGCTGCTTGGCCAGCTTGGCTACGACAATGTTCGGATCCGGACCGGGGACGGATCGCGTGGCTGGCCGGAGCACGCTCCGTTCGACAAGGTCATGGTGACCGCAGCTGCCGAGAAGATTCCGTCAGCGCTGCTTGAGCAGCTACGTCCGGGTGGACGGCTGGTCATGCCGCTTGGTCCGTTCCGGGCACAGCACCTGACGCTGGCCGAGAAAGCTGCGGACGGGACCATGCACAACCGAGAGGTGATGCCGGTCAGGTTCACCCAGCTTGAGACCGTGACGTAGGCAGGACTTCGAAAGGAACGACTTCATGTCCGACACAATGGCGGAGCTCGAGGCTCTGCTGACGCAGCGCTCGCTGACTGATCCGGAGCTGCAGGCAGCAGCCGAGAGAGCGACCGACTTCCGCATTCTGCCTGAAGCGACGGTGATCAAGATCGGCGGCCAGAGCGTCATCGATCGAGGACGCGCGGCCGTCTATCCGCTGGTCGACGAGATTCTCGCCGCCCGCAAGAACCACAAGCTGCTGATCGGGACCGGCGCCGGCACAAGGGCGCGGCACCTCTACTCGATCGCCGCCCGATTGGGACTGCCTGCCGGCGTGCTCTCGCAGCTTGGCGCTTCGGTCGCCAATCAGAACGCCGTCATGCTGGGCACTTTGCTTGCGCAGCATGGCATCTCGGCTGTCGATGGTGCCGGGCTCTCGGCGGTGCCGCTCTACCTCGCCGAAGTCAACGCTGTCGTGTTCAGCGGCATGCCGCCGTACGGTTTGTGGATGCGCCCGCCGCCGGAGGGCCTGATCCCGCCGTATCGCACGGACGCGGGATGTTTCCTCGTGGCCGAACAGTTCGGCTGCAAGGCGATGATCTTCGTGAAGGACGAAGACGGCCTGTACACAGCGAACCCGAAGACCTCGAAGGATGCCACACTGATCCCGAAGATCTCGGTGGACGAGATGCTGGCGCGGGGACTGCACGACTCGGTGCTCGAGTTCCCGATGCTCGATCTGCTCAAGGCGGCAAGGCATGTCCGAGAGGTGCAGGTGGTGAACGGCCTCGTTGCCGGCAATCTGACCCGCGCACTGGCCGGCGAGCACGTCGGCACCATCATCACTGCGAGCTAGAGGCTACCATGTCCGACACCAACACCATCAAGCACGTCGCCTCGCCGCTCGCACGCCAGACATTGCTGGACAGCGATCTCACCCGCCCGGTTGCCGGTGGGCGCCCGATCCGGATCCTGCCGTGGTTGCAGGTCGTGAAGGTCGGCGGCCGCTCGATCATGGATCGCGGACCCGAGGCGATCCTGCCGCTGGTGGACGAGTTGCGGCGGGTATTGCCCGAGCACCGTCTGCTGATCGTCACCGGTGCCGGCATACGCGCTCGCCATCTTTACAGCGTCGGCCTTGACCTCGGCCTGCCGGTCGGGTCGCTTGCGCCGCTGGCTGCGAGCGAAGCAGGGCAGAATGGTCACATACTCGCGGCACTGCTGGCGCCCGAAGGCGTCTCCTATGTCGAGCATCCGACTATGGCGAACCAGCTTGCGATCCACCTCACCGCAGCCCGCGCCGTCGTGGGCAGCGCGTTCCCTCCGTATCAC
>DASSRN010000194.1:0-5032 GCA_035701785.1 Acetobacteraceae bacterium
CGGCGCTGGGATCGTCGCTGACTCCGAGCCTGAATTCGAGCACGAGGAGTGCCGCCAGAAGGCGCGCGCGCTGCTGCGTGCTGCCGAAGAGGCGGTGCGCTTCGCCGCCGGCAAGTCGAGCAGCAACAACCAAAGCTAGTGGCCAGTCTCAGATCTGTCTCAGCGCTGCGATTGCTGAGAAGAAAGAGTATCATTTGAAACGAGATTCGATAAGAAATACATCCCATTCCCCCTCCCCTTGCGGGAGGGGTTCGGGGAGGGGGACTCTACGCCGCCACCGCAGTCATCCTGGCCGGCTTCTCATCCAGCCCGCGTAGGATCGGCGTAGCGCCAGTCGCAACAGCATGCACCACCTCGGGTGCCAGCCAGCCGAACTTCGCCGGCAGATGCCCGAGGCGCCGGATCAGCACCGCCCGCTTGCGATGGTGCAACGCGTAACGTTCAGCCTCGGCGATCGGATTGAGCTTGGATGGTTCAGGCGACGGAGCCTGCGCCGGCGCATCCGCCACCGACGCGGGCACCTTCCGCTTCGCTGCATCAGCCGCCGCCGTGCCCTCGCGCTTCCGCCGCGCGATCTGCGCGCGCTCCAGGGCCGTGCGGAAGGCACGCGCCTGGCGCATCATGCTGGCACTCTGCGCGGTGCATTTCAGCACGACGGCGGAATCGTTGGGATACAGCCGGGAGAGCCGCAGACACTCCAGCGCCTGCGCGCTGGCCGCGACATACAGTGCGGCCAGGTTCGCCTCATCGGCTGTGGCGGGGAGCAACGAGGCGGCGTGCTCGATCGCCGCGCATTCAGACCGGGCCGCGTCCTTGGGGCTGTCGGTAGCCGCCGCCGACAGGTTCTGGCGCAGCGTATGGGCAAGCACCAGGAGGATGGAACTGGGGAGAGTATCGGCCGGAACGGGACTGGGAGGCGCGTCCATATCAGGAACACATAGAGAACTTCCACGCCCGATGTCAAGGAATATCATCCTACAAACTCAATGTTGAGGATGCTTCAGGATTATGCTCGCATCGCGGCTCACGGCACGAATGAAGGGCGCCTGACCGGTGGATTGCCCCGGGCAGGACGCCGCGCCATTTGGCGCGAGCCTTCCGCGATAAAGCCCACGCCCCGGGAACAGTCATCGACCTGTATCAACAGCAAATGGGAGAGGAACGATGCAAGGCTACGTTCTGGCAGCGACCGATGGCGAGCACATGCTCCAGCGCAGCGGCGAAATCGTCATCAAGGTTGATCCGACCCGAAGTGCAGATGATCTATCGCTCGGAACCCAACGGATGCCGTTGGGAGTTGGAGTGCCGCGACACGTGCACGCTCATTGGGACGAGGTGGTTTATGTGCTGGACGGCAGTGGTTTCATCACGCTGAACGATGAACGGCTGCCGATCCAGAAAGGCGCCACGATGTTCGTTCCAAAGGGAACGTGGCACGGCTTCGAGAACCCTGATACGGAACTGTTCATCCTTTGGATGGCCAACTCGCCCGGGCAGGCGGCATTCTTCCGCGCGATCTCCAGTCGTCCCGGCGAATCAGCCAGGAACCTTTCGCGGGAGGAGGTGCTGGCGGTCCGCCAGCAGGTCGAAGCCGACCATCTGAAGCGGGTTCAATCAGAGTCTTGACGTGTCGCGGTGGTGACTCGCGACACGCTCAGCGCGGCGGCACCATGTTGCGCGGCGTCTGCCCCGGCGGCGTGGGTTCGGGTCGCGGTGGCGGTGCGCCCGGCGCGCCTTGCAGGATCATTCCACCACCCTGAAAGGCGCTGTTCGCCTCCGGCGTGAACGGACCATGGTCGATCGGGGTCTCCGCCGATCGACGCGGTTGGGCAACCGAGGTCCCGGCGACCAGCAGGGCAGCCAAGGCAAGCAGCGTGAGTATGCGCATTGGAACGGCCTCCTTCCGCACCGTCACGTTGACCCGCACGAGGCGCAGGCGCAAGGATGCTGCGCCATGATCCTGCTGATCGACAACTACGACTCGTTCACCTTCAACCTGTTCCACTTCCTGGGTGATGTTGGCGCGCGCTGCGAAGTGTGGCGCAACGACAAGATCAGCGTTGCCGATGCACTGGCCACTGCGCCAGAGGCCATAGTGCTGTCGCCTGGCCCTTGCACGCCGAACGAGGCCGGCATCTGCCTCGACCTGATCGCGGCCGCCGCCGGCAAGGTGCCGGTTCTGGGCGTGTGCCTCGGTCATCAGGCGATCGGCCAGGCGTTTGGCGGCAACGTGGTGCGTGCGCCGGCCCCGATGCATGGCAAGGTCAGTCGCATCTTCCACGCCGGCACAGACATCCTCGAGGGCCTGCCTTCGCCGTTCAGCGCCACACGCTACCACAGCCTGATCGTGGACCGTGCAAGCCTGCCCGACGCGCTGGTGCCAACCGCCTGGACCGAGGACGGCCTGCTGATGGCGATGCGCCACCGCACGCTGCCGGTGTTCGGCGTGCAGTTCCATCCGGAGAGCATCGCCAGCCAGCATGGCCGTGAACTTCTGGCAAATTTCCTGGCGATCGCGCGCGGCACGAATGCGCCGGCGCGGGCGGCCTGACCGGCCAAGGTGTCCAACGACCTGAAGCCTTACCTTTCCCGGCTGGCTGCCGGGGAAACGCTTACCGATAAAGACGCCGAGACCGCCTTCGACACCATCATGTCGGGCGAGGCTACGCCGGCGCAGATCGGCGCGCTGCTGATGGCGATGCGCGTGCGCGGCGAAACCGTGGCCGAGATCACCGGCGCGGTGCGTGCCATGCGGGCACGGATGACGCCCGTCGCCGCACCGCCCGATGCGATCGACGTCTGCGGCACCGGCGGCGACGCCGCTGGCACGCTCAACGTCTCCACTGCCGTGACGTTCGTGGTGGCCGGCTGCGACGTGCCGGTGGCGAAGCATGGCAACCGGGCGCTGTCGTCCCGCACCGGTGGTGCCGATGTGCTGGCGGCACTCGGGGTCAACGTCGATGTGGCGCTGGAGCGCCTGCCCGACATCCTGCGCGCGGCGAAGTGCGCCTTTCTGTTCGCGCCGCGCCATCATCCGTCGATGCGGCACGCCGCCGGACCGCGTGTCGAACTCGGCACCAGGACGATCTTCAATCTGCTGGGGCCGTTGGCCAATCCGGCGCGGGTCCGCCGGCAGTTCACCGGCGTGTTCGCCCCGGAATGGGCAGCGCCGATGGCCGAGACCCTGGGCCGGTTGGGCAGCGAGACCGCCTGGGTGGTGCACGGCCAGGGGCTCGACGAACTGACGGTCGCCGGGGAGAACCAGGTCGTCGCGTGGCAGGGCGGCAGCCTGCGGCGCTTCAGCCTCAGCCCGGAAGACGCCGGTCTGCCGCGCGCACCGATCGAGGCGATCCGCGGCGGCGACGCCGCGCTCAACGCCGCTACGCTTCAGGCGTTGCTGCAGGGCGCGATCGGACCATATCGCGACACGGTGCTGCTGAATGCCGCCGGAGCCCTGGTGGTGGCCGGCTGCGCCGCCGACATCAAGGAGGGCGTCGTGCTGGCTGCGAGGTCGATTGCAACCGGCGCCGCGCTTGCTGCATTGGAGACGCTGCGTCGCGAAACCGCGGTGCACTGAAGGATTTGATGCCGGATACTGCCAACCATTCCGCTGCCGATGTCCTCGCCCGCATCTGTGCCGAGACACGGGCTGCCGTGGCCGAAGCCAAGTCAAAGACCAGCCTGGACGCGCTGAAAGGGCAGATCGCCGCGCACAACGGCGACGTGCCGCGCGGCTTTGGTGCGGCGCTGAAGCAGGCAGTGGCCGAGGGCCGCTATGGGTTGATCGCCGAAATCAAGAAGGCGTCGCCGTCGGGCGGCCTGATCCGGCCCGAGTTCGATCCGCCGGGGCTGGCCCATGCCTATCGCGATGGTGGCGCGGCGTGTCTTTCGGTACTCACCAACGGTCCGCATTTCCAGGGCAGCCGCCACCACCTGGAGGCGGTGCGCGCAGCGACCGATCTGCCGGTGCTGCGCAAGGACTTCATCCTGGATCCCTGGCAGGTCTACGAGAGCCGGGCGATGGGTGCCGACTGCATCCTGCTGATCCTCGCCGCGCTGTCCGACAGCGAGGCACGCGACCTCGAAGCGCTCGCGCGAGCGATGGATATGGACGTGCTGGCCGAGGTGCACGATGCCCGCGAGGTCGAGCGCGCACTCGGCCTGGAGACGTCGCTGTTCGGTATCAATAACCGTAATCTCAAGACGCTCACCACCGATCTTGCGACGACCGAGCAACTGGCGCCACAGGTGCCCCCCGATCGCTTCCTGATTGCCGAGAGCGGCATCCGAACCAACGCTGATCTCAGGCGCCTCGCTGCGGTCGGCGCGCAGTGCTTCCTGGTCGGCGAGAGCCTGATGCGTCAGCCGGATGTCGCGGCGGCGACGCGCCTGCTGCTGACCGGCGCCGCATGAGCCAGGACTTCACGCATTTCGACGCGAGCGGTCAGGCGGCGATGGTCGATGTCGGTGCCAAGCCGGCGACCGAGCGGACCGCGACGGCGCGCGCCCGGGTCGCGATGCGGCCCGAGACGGCGGCGCTGATCCGAAGTGGCGGGGCCAAGAAGGGCGACGTTCTTGGCGTGGCGCGGATCGCCGGCATCATGGCAGCCAAGCGCACGTCGGATCTGATCCCACTCTGCCATCCGCTGCCGATCAGCGCGGTGTCGCTGGAACTGACGGCAGGCGACGATGCGGTGGAGATCGCTGCGACCGTGCGTACCACCGGACCGACCGGCGTCGAGATGGAGGCGCTGACTGCGGCGTCGGTGGCGGCGCTGACCGTCTACGACATGTGCAAGTCGGTCGACCGCGGTATGCGCATCGAGGCACTGCGAGTGGTCCACAAAGCCGGCGGCAAATCGGGTGAGTTCCGGCAAGACTAGGCTGTTCGACATCGCGATCATCGGCGGGGGCATCAACGGCTGCGGCATCGCGCGCGACGCCGCCGGTCGCGGGCTATCGGTGCTGCTGGTCGAGCAGGGCGACCTCGCCTCTGGCACGTCGTCGGCCTCGACCAAGCTGATCCATGGCG
>DASSRN010000195.1:0-3556 GCA_035701785.1 Acetobacteraceae bacterium
TTCCTGTATCCCAAGTCGAGTGCCACGTTCCACGATATCTGGCACACGCTGGGCCTGCGCGGCACGGCCAGCAACGAGTATTCCGTCGACAACCTGTTCATCCCGCACGAGCGCGCCATCTACCGCGACGATCCGCGCGACCGCCGTTCCGACAGTCCGCTGTATCGTTTCACCAGCAACCAGCTCTATTCGATCGGCTTCGGCGGCGTGGCACTTGGCATCGCGCGGGGCACGATGGACGCGTTCATGGCCCTGCCGCGGGAAAAGACCCGCCGCGGCGCGGGCAAGCCGATGGCGGAGAACAATGTCGTCCAGTCGCACGTGGCGCAGTCCGAGGCGCGATGGCGCTCCGCGCGCTATTTCCTGCATGCGGCGGCGGACGAGGCGTGGGAAACGATCGAGGAACAAGGCGAGATGGAGCTTGCTCAGCGCACCCGTCTTCGCCTCGCCTCCACCTGGGCCATCCAGTCGTCACGCGAGATCGTCAACACGCTGTTTCACGACTGCGGCTCGATGTCGGTGTTCGAGGAGAATCCATTCGAACGCCGCCTGCGCGACATTGACACGGTCGCACAACAGGGCCAGGGGCGGATACTGCACTACGAGACGGTCGGTCAGGTGATGCTCGGCCTGACGCCGGAGAATATCTACTAGTGTTGATAACCATGCTCTGTGGATAGGGAGAACCAAGATGCCGTTCTACGAAAGAGGCGACGTCCGCATTCATTACGAAGAGGCTGGCTCCGGCTTTCCGCTGCTGGTAATCCCCGGCGGCGGGCTGAACTCCACGATTGCCGGCCTGGCGAGTCAGAGCCACCCGTTCAATCCGTTCGATGAGTTCAAGGACGAATTCCGCGTGATCTCGGCGGATCTGCGCAACGCCAAGGGGGGGCAGTCCACTGGTCCGCTTGAGACCGAGCGTCCGTGGGATGCCTATACCGACGATCAGATCGGACTGATGGACCACCTGGGCATCCGCAAGTTCCTGGTACTCGGCTTCTGCATCGGCGGCCCCTTCATCTGGAACATGTTGCAGCGCGTGGGCGATCGCGTGGTCGCAGCGATACCGGCGCAGCCGAGTGGCTGGCGCCCTGAGATGCCCACGCTTTCCTACGATAACAACATGAAGACCTGGGGTCCGGAACTGTGCGCTCGCCGGCCCGACATCACGATGGAGATGGTCGATAAGTTTCTGACCAACATGTACAGTGCCCGCGCCGACTTCGTTTACACCGTGTCGCGCGATTTCGTCCGCGGCTGCCAGACGCCGATCCTGGTGTTGCCAGACGATGTGCCGGCGCATCCCTATGCCGTCGCAATGGAGACCGTGCGCCTCGCGCCGAACGCGCAGGTGAGCCTTTACCCGTGGAAGGATACGCCGGATAAGATTCCGCTGGCCGTGCGACATATCCGCACATTCCTGCGGGCATACCGGCCGGTGGCGGAAGCACGGACCATGGCTGCCGCAGCCCAGTAGCGAAAGGGATGGACATGGGAAGGCTCGACGGCAAGATCGCAGCGGTGACGGGCGGCGCATCGGGGATCGGCGAGGCGACGGTCAGGCGCTTCGTCGCCGAGGGGGCGAGCGTGGCATTCTGCGATCGCGACGGCGAGCGCGGCCGGCGCGTGGCGGCCGAACTCGAGGCCGCCGGCGCCAAGGTTGCCTTTACGCAGGCCGACGTTGGCACCGAGGCCGCATGCCTCGGTTTCGTCGACGGTGCTGCGGAACGGTTTGGGCGGCTCGATATCCTGGTCAACAATGCCGGCATCCGTAAATACGAAAAGATAGATGAAGCGAGTGCGGCGAGCTGGAACGAGATCCTCAGCGTCAACCTCATGAGCTACGCCTTCTGCGCCAAGGCGGCAGTTCCATTGATGAGACGCAACCAGGGCGGCGCCATCGTCAACGTCGCCTCAGTGCGGTCGGTCGTCGCCGGCGGCGGCAACCTTCAGTATGATACCACCAAGGCCGCCATCGCCGGCCTGACGCGGGCGCTCGCCGCCGACCACTCGGCGGAAGGCATTCGGGTGAATGCGGTCGGTCCTGGCCCGATCTTTACGCCATTCCATCAGCGCCGCATTGCTGCGGCCGGCGAGACCGTCGAGCAGTACAATGCCAAAGCCGCACAAGGGACCATGCTGAAGCGCCCGGGCAGGGCCGAGGAGGTTGCCGCCGCGATCCTGTTCTTGGCATCAGATGATGCCTCTTACGTCACCGGCGTCCTGCTGTTCGTGGACGGCGGTATGACGGCGATGTGAGGGTCTTCAGCCGCGCCCATACAGTATCGAACGAATTGGAGAGGTGTGGCGGCAACCAGCAAAGAAAGTGGAACCGCAAAACACGCAAAGGGTTGCCGGCTACGACACGGTTAACCTCCTGGGCCTGAGGCACCGCTGCCCTTTGCGTGTTCTGCGTGTTTTGCGGTTTCATTTTCTTCTGGGCCGCTGACGGTGACGTCCAGGTCCATGATGAGGCCGTTGGAAATGGAATAGACCCAGCCGTGTACACTGAGCTGCTGTCCGCGCGCCCAGGCATCCTGCACGAATACGTCGGTCGTCACGTTGCGCACCTGGCGCATGATGTTCAGCTCGCATAGCCGGTCCAGCCGGGCGCGCCCGGGCGGGATCACTTCCAGTTCGGCGCGGTGTTCGGCATACACCTCGCGGATCGGATGCAGCCAGTGGTCCACCAGGCCACGCCGCAGTCCGTCGATCGCCGCGGCGATGCCCCCGCAGCCGTAGTGGCCGACCACCATGACGTGCTTCACCTTCAGCACATCGACCGCAAACTGCAGCACCGACAAATAGTTTGCATCCTGCGGCGGCGCGAGGTTGGCGACGTTGCGGTGTACGAACAGCTCGCCCGGGTCCAGGTCGACAATCTCATTCGCCGGCACCCGACTGTCCGAGCACCCGATCCACAGGTATTCCGGCGCCTGTTGATTCTCCAGGCGCTTGAAGAACCCGGCATCAGCCGCAACTTTCCGCTGCGCCCAAGCCCGGTTGTTGGCCTTCAGGTGATCGAGCCCATGATCCGACGTCAATCCGGTCCACCCCAGAGTTTCGGATCGGCCGGATGGATCGTGCTGCCGTCGTAGCGCAGTCGCGCACCACGATCGACCGCCAGGTGCAGTGGCCCGTCGAGATCAGCGATCTGCGCCTGCTGTGCGACCAGCAGCGCCGGCGCGATCCCAAGCGATGTGCCCATCGCGCCACCAATCATGATCCGCAAGCCTCGCCGCGTCGCCTCCGCCGCCAGCGCAAGCGCCTCGGTCAGCCCGCCCGCCTTGTCCAGCTTGATCGTGATCGCCTGGTATTTCGCATCGAGCCGGTCGAGATCAGCAAGTGTCCGACAGGATTCGTCAGCGCAAAGCGGGATCGAGCGCGCCAATCCTGCCAGCGCCTCATCGGCGTCGGCCGGCAGAGGCTGCTCGATCAGTTCCACTCTGCAATCGCGGAGCGCCGGCATGAACTCCGCAAGGTGCGCCTCACTCCAGCGCTCCTGCGCATCGACGATGAGGCGCGCCACCGGCGCCGCCTGCCGCACCGCCTGCAC
>DASSRN010000196.1:0-2043 GCA_035701785.1 Acetobacteraceae bacterium
ATCGTACGGCCGACTGTGAGGCTTCCAGCTCATTCGCCGATTTCTTTGCCGACTGCTGATACTGCCACTGCTGACTTTCGCGGTCGCGCTGCACGCCGAGACCCGCGACACCGTGCGGATCGCGGTGCTGGCGCCGCGCGGCCTCGGCACGCTCGATCCACACTTCGCGGTCGCGCATTACGACCGCATGGTGGCCTCCTGGATGCATGGCGCGCTGGTTCGCTTCCGGCCGGGGTCGATCAATCCGGCTGAGATCGAGCCGGACCTCGCGGAGCGCTGGGACGTCTCACCCGACGGACGCATCTGGACCTTCTTCCTGCGTCCTGGCTTGACCTTCCATGACGGATCTGCGGTCACCGCGGACGACGTGACATTCAGCCTCCGCAAAGCGGCAACCGCTACGACATCGGCCTATGCCGGCGACTTCGCCGTCGTGCGGTCGATCGAGGTGCTCGATCCCGCCACGGTCCGGATCGCGCTCGAGTACCCGGTCCCCTCGATGCCGGGACTGCTCGCCAATTACGCCGGTGGCTTCATCGTCTCGCGTCGGGTGGAAGGCGTGGACCCGTTCGCCAGCGGGCTCGGACCCTTTCGGCTGGCAAGCCAGGCGCCAGGGCAGATGGCGGCCGAGTTCGTCGCCAACGACAACTACTTCCGCGGCGCTCCGCGGCTGCGGCGGATCAGGCTCCAATTCGTCGCCTCGCTTGCCGCCAGCGATCTCGCGTTCAAGGCCGGCGAGGTGGACATCGTCGAGGGTGCGCAGGATCAGGCCTGGATCGACCGCACGCGCGTGCTTGCCGATACCACGGTCGATGTCATCGAGCCGGCGGAGATATCCCTGCTGCATCTCAACGTGACGCAGAAGCCGCTCGACGACCCCAGGGTGCGGCGCGCGATCGCGCTTGCCGTCAATCGACCGGAGCTGGTCGCCTGGCGCGGCGCCGATCTCGCGCGTGCGGCGCGTAGCGTCATCCCGGCAGGCTATCTAGGTTTCGCCGATGGCGATCTACCGTCCACCGACGTGGCCGAGGCCAAACGGCTGCTGGCGGACGCCGGCTACCTCAACGGGGTGAAGCTGCGGACCGTCCACACGCAGAACCCGGCGATGCTCGGTGAAATTCAGGTGGTGCAGGCAGAGCTGCGCCGCGCCGGGATCGAGCTCGACATCGACGTGGTCGAACACCAGACCTACCACGCGATGATCCGCAAGGACCTGAGCGCCGTGGTGCACTACGCCGCTGCGCGGTTTCCGGTGGCCGATACGATGCTGACCCAGTTCTTCCATTCGCGCAGCACCGTGGCGACGCCGACGGCGGTGACCAACTTCTCGCACTGCGCCGTTGCGGACGCCGATCTCGATGCGGCGCACGACGACCCCGATCTGGAACGGCAGCTCGCGCTGTGGGCGGATGCGCAGCACCGGATCATCGCTGCGGATTGCGCGGTGCCGCTGCTGGAGACACTTCAGGTATGGGCGCGCCGCGCCGACTTCGACTACGGCTTTGCGTTCAAGGGATCGATGTCCACCGCGCCGCTGCTGACTGAGCAGTCGCACTTCGCGATTCGTTGACCGGCCCACATCAGACGACTACTCCTGCATGCCTCGCGGCAACGTCGGGAGCTCGCCACGATGTATGTGAGCCGACGCCAATTCATCGCCGGAGTGGGGGCGACCGTGCTTGCCTCCGCGCGCTCAGCGGCGGCGGATCCGCCAGATTACCGCACCGCCACCGACCTGGCGCAGGCGCTGGCATCGCGGCAGATCTCTGCTCGCGAACTGCTGGATGCGACCATCGCGCGCATTCAAGAACTCGACGGGAAGTTCAATGCTGTCGTGGTGCGCGATTTCGACCGGGCACGCACCGCAGCGGCAGACGCGGATGCCGAGCTGGCACGCGGCGAACGCCGCCCGCTGCTCGGCATTCCGATGACGGTGAAGGAGCAGTTCAACGTTGCCGGCCTGCCGACGACGTGGGGCTTCGAACGCTACCGCGACTGGCGGCCAGAGGCGGATGCGCTGGCCGTGCAGCGGCTCAAGGCGGC
>DASSRN010000197.1:0-3558 GCA_035701785.1 Acetobacteraceae bacterium
CGTGAGGTGGATCGCTGCTCGCTCGCCTCGATGTTCGTATTCGCCGCTCTTTGCCTGTTCGCCGGGATCTTCCCCGGCGTGGTGATCGATCTTCTGGCGCCTGTGACGCAGGTGCTGACCGGCACGCACATGCCGACGCAACTGGGCGTGGAATGGCTGTCCATCGTTCCGGTCGAGAGCGCGCGCAGCTCGTACAACGGCCTGCTGGTGTTCGTCTTCATCGCTGCATCGGCGTCGCTGACCGTGCTCGCGGTGCATCGTTTCGCTTCGCATGCGCTGCGCCGTGCGCCGGCATGGGACTGTGGCTTTCCCGACCCGCGGCCCGAGACGCAGTACACCGGCGCCAGCTTCGCCCAGCCGATCCGCCGCGTGTACGGCGCCGTGGTGTTCCGTGCGCATGAGACGGTCACCATGCCGCCGCCCGGCGACATGGCGCCCGCCCGCATCGAGAAGCATATCGGCGACCCGATCTGGGACGCGCTCTATGCGCCGGTGGCCGGCGCGGTCTGGCGGCTGTCGCTGGTACTGAACGCGCTGCAGTTCCTGACCATCCGCCGCTACCTGGGCTTCGTGTTCGCAGCACTGGTGATCCTGCTGCTGGCGTTGGCGCTATGGCAGTGATCCAGGGCCTGCTCGTCCAAGGCGCGCAGATGGCGCTGGTGCTGCTGCTGGCGCCGCTGCTGACCGGCCTGGTGCGCAAGGTGAAGGCGCGGCTGCAGCGCCGTCGCGGGCCGTCGCTGATCCAGCCCTATCGCGATCTGAAGCGCCTGCTCGGCAAGGAGGTGGTGCTGGCCGAGAACGCGTCGTGGCTGTTCCGCGTCGTGCCCTATGTCGTGTTCGCCACCACCTGGGTCGCTGCCGCACTGGTGCCCACCTTCGCCACCGGGCTTTTGTTCAGCTGGTCGGGTGACCTGATCGCGATTACCGCGCTGCTCGGCAGCGCGCGTTTCGCCCAGGCGCTGGCGGCGATGGACATCGGCACCAGCTTCGGCGGCATCGGCGCCTCGCGCGAGGTGATGATCGCGTCGCTGGCCGAGCCGGCAATGCTGATGATCGTGCTGTCGGTGGCGCTGATCGCGGGCTCGACGCAGCTCTCCACCATCGCCGACTTCATGGCGTTCTCCGCCGTCGGGCTGCGCGTGTCGCTGGCGCTCGGCCTGGTCGCCTTTGTCGTGGTGGCGCTGGCCGAGAACGCGCGCATACCGGTGGACAATCCGGCGACGCACCTGGAGCTGACGATGGTGCACGAGGCGATGGTGCTGGAGTACTCCGGCCGCCACCTCGCGATGATCGAGCTCGCCGCATCGCTCAAGCTGCTGCTCTACATCTCGGTGATCGCCTGCGTGTTCTTTCCCTTCGGACTGGCCGAAGGCTATGCGATCAGCCTGCTTGCCTATCTATTCAAGCTCGCGGTGGCCGGCACGCTGCTCGGCGTGTTCGAGATGTCGGTCGCCAAGATGCGCGTGTTCCGCGTGCCGAACTTCCTGGGCGCCGCACTGATGCTGGGCCTCCTCGGCGTGCTGCTGCTGTTCGTGTCGGGGGGCATGTGACGCACGGTCTCGGCTTTGATGTCGCACATATGCTGGCCGGCGGCCTGGTGCTCGCCAGCTTCGCGATGCTGTACCAGGACCGGCTGTACGCGCTGATCAATGTGCTGGCACTGCACGCGCTGATCCTGGCGGCGTCGGTTGCCTGGCAGGCACATACCCAGCACGCGCCGCATCTCTACGTCACCGCCGCACTTGCGCTCGGGTTCAAGGCCATCGTCATCCCGATGGCGCTGCGGCGCATGGTGTTCAGCCTGGGCATCCACCGCGAGATCGAGACGGTGGTGAGCATCGGTCTCACTATGCTGGCCGGCATCGCGCTGGTGGCGCTGTCGCTGATGGTGATGCTGCCGGTCACCGCGCACGCCGATCCGGTGGCGCGCGAGGATATCGCGCTGGCGCTGTCGGTTGTGCTGATTGGGCTTCTGATGATGGTGACGCGGCGCAACGCGGTGAGCCAGGTGGCGGGATTTCTGTCGCTGGAGAACGGCGTGAACCTCGCCGCCACCGGCGCCCAGGGCATGCCGCTGGTGGTGGAGATCAGCGTCGCGTTCTCGATCCTGATCGCGTTCATCGTCATCGGCATCTTCCTGTTCCGCATCCGCGAGCGGTTCGACACCGTGGATGTGGCAGCGCTCGATGCGTTCCGGGGGGAGCGGCAGTGATACAGACGCACAGGTATGAACTCGGGGAGGGGGGGCGGCGCCCCGTCCACCCGCAATGACCGAAGTACTTATCCTCGCCATCCCCCTGATCGCAGCGGCCGGCCTATCGCTGATCCACGACTATCGCCTCTCCGCGCACCTCAACCTCGCCGCCAGCGGCCTGGCGCTGCTCGCCGCGCTGCTGCTTCTCGCCGACCGCCCCCTGCCCGGCCAGTTCCTCGCAGTCGACGACCTCAACATCGTCTTCATCCTGCTCAACACCTTCGTCGGCTTCACCACCAGCGCGTTCAGCGCCAGCTATATCGGCCACGAGATCGACACCGGTCGCCTGACACCGAACTACCTGCGGTTCTATCACGCGATGTTCCAGCTCATGCTGTTCGGCATGAACCTGGCGCTGCTCGCCAACAACATCGGCCTGATGTGGGTGGCAGTGGAGCTGGCGACGCTGACCACCGTGGTGATGGTGGGCATTTACCGCACCCACGAGGCGATCGAGGCCGCATGGAAATACTTCATCCTGGGCAGCGTCGGCATCGCGCTCGCGCTGTTCGGCACCATCCTGGTCTATCTCGCCGCGCGCCCCGTGGTCGGCGAAGGGCTCGACGCAATGGTCTGGACCACACTGATCGCCCGCGCCCGCGACTTCGACCCGGCGCTGCTGAACATCGCCTTCATCTTCCTGCTGCTCGGCTACGGCACCAAGGTGGGACTGGCGCCGATGCACGCCTGGCTGCCTGATGCGCACGCCGAGGGTCCGACGCCGATCTCGGCGGTTCTGTCGGGATTGCTGCTGAACGTTGCACTCTACGCGCTGCTGCGGTTCAAGATGCTGCTGGCGGCCAATCCGCTGGCGATCGCACCCGGCCCGCTGATGATCGCACTTGGCCTGCTGTCGCTGATCTTCGCCGCGTTCATGCTGTACCGCCGGCGCGACATAAAACGCATGTTCGCCTATTCATCGATCGAGCACATGGGTATCACGGTGTTCGCCTTCGGCATGGCGGGACCATTGGGCAACTTCGCCGGCCTGCTGCAAATGACGATGCACAGCCTGACCAAGTCGGCGATCTTCTTCTCGGTCGGCCACGTGGCACAGGTGAAGGGCACACAGCGCATCGCCGACATCGGCGGCCTCACTGTCACTCACCCATTGCTTGGCTGGGGCCTCATCGCCGGCGTCGCGGCGATCGCCGGGCTGCCGCCGTTCGGCGTGTTCACCAGCGAGTTCCTGGTGATCAGCTCGACCTTTGCGCGTGAACCAGTGCTGGCGCTGCTGTTCGTGTTCGGTCTTCTGGTGTCGTTCGGTGCACTGTTCCTGCGCCTCTCGTCCATCGCGTTCGGTG
>DASSRN010000198.1:0-6485 GCA_035701785.1 Acetobacteraceae bacterium
CTCGATGCGCCGCTGCTCGCGTTCACGGAACGCGCGTTCCGACGGGATGCGGATCTCCTCAACCCCCACCTGGCGCGGTGTCGCCTTGATACGCGCCACCAGTTCCGACACCTGTGCGGGAAAGTCCGGCTGCAGCATCGCTGGGTCGATCGCGATGAACAGGAACCCATAGTCCTGCACGTCGTCGCGCGGCATCGCCGCGCCGGCCAGCAGGCCCAGCGCCTGCACCGCGAATGATAGGCCATAGCCTTTGTGGCCACCGAAGGCCGTCACGCCGCCATCCTGTGCAACCGCCTGCGCGTCGTTTGTAGGCACGCCATCGGCATCGAAGCCGATGCCGTCCGGCAGCCGTTGCCCAGTCGCGCCATCAGCAGCACTTCGCCCCACATAAGCGAGGCAGTGCCGATGTCGTAGATCACCGGCCCGTCGGTCGAAGGAAAGCCGATGCTGAACGGGTTGGTGCCGAGTGCAGGTCGCCGGCCGCCCGGCGGCAATACATGCGGCTTGGCGCTGGCGGTGTGAATCGCGACGAGGCCAGCGCGCACGATGTGCTCGACGTAGTAGGCGTTGCGTCCGCTGTAGTAGCTGTTGTGCACGCCGACGATCGCGATGCCATTGGCTTTGGCCTTCGCGGCGGCGATCTCCGCACCACGGAATGCCGCGACGTAGCCGACCTTGTTGCCGCCATCCAGCAATGCAGAGAACGGCGTCTCGCGCACTATACGCACCGGCCTGCGCAGCTTCGTGGTTTTCTCGTCCGCTGGGATCGCCAGGATGCGCGGCAGGCTGGCGAAGCGGTAGCCGCACAGCGCGTTATCGATCAGCTGGTCCGTGATGATCGCTCCCTCGTCCGCCGGATAGCCGATGCGCAGCAGCGCGGCCTCGCCCAGCGCACGCGCCTCCGCGACGCTGAGCCGCACGCCATCGGGACGATCCACGTCGAGCATCAGCGGCCCTTGAACGGGCCGGCAGGGCGCTTCTCGGTGAAGGCACGCGCTGATTCGGCGAAATCCTCGGTCAGGTGCAGCTTCGCGAGGTTCACTTGCAGCAGCACCTCGCGCGACAGCTGCTCCAGATACGTACGTCGCGCGCGGATGGTGGAGCGCACACCAAGCGGCGGGTTCTTCGCCACCTCCGCTGCCAACGCGCGCGCTGTCGGGATCAGCTCACCTTCCGGCGCGACCCGCTCGATGACATTGGCCGCCCGCGCCTCTTCAGCGGTGAAGAAGCGCCCGGTCAACGCCGCTTCCGTCGCGAACGCCCCGCCGCCGCGGAAGTTCAGCAACGCCCAGTACTTCGCACCCGACAGTCCGCGCGGCGTTTCCGTCACCTGGAATTTCGTGCCCGTCTCGGCGACGATCAGATCGCACTCCAGCACCAGGCCAAGTGCGAGACCCAGCACATAGCCATGCACCGCCGCTAGTACCGGCTTCCAGTTCACCGCGCGCAGCAATAGATCGTGGCTCGATGCGTCCGGCGCCTGCGCGCCACCATAGCGTTCGAACTCCTCGCGCGAGCGCAGCTGCCGTTGGCGGACGTCGGCGCCGGTGGAGAACGCGCGACCCCGACCGCACAGGATGGCGATGCGCGCGTCGTCGTCGGTATCGAAGCGCTTCAGCGCAGCGGCGATCTCGCGCACCATCTCATCGTTCACTGCGTTCAGCTTGTCGGGCCGGTTCAGCGCGATGGTCGCGATGTGCTCGCTGCACTCGTATTGCACCAGTTGTTCAGACATCGGCGGCTCCTTCGGTACGGCCGATTGTGCATCGTCGGACGCTTGCGTCCAGTCAGCGGCGGTGCCTCGTGTCGGTCGCTATAGCCGTCGTCAATGCGATCAGCGCAACGAAGGTCAGGAGGGCGCTCGTTGCGTGCGAGTATTCCCATTGCCGCCGCGCCGCCTCGAATTGTTCGGGCATAACGGTCCAGTTACGACTCGCCACGTTCATCGGATAGGTGAACACAGCGAACACGACGATTGTCGCCAGCAGGCACACGAAGGCCACGAGCGACAGGACGAACACGCAACATTCGCGGCGACGCAGGATCGCATGCGCGAGCGTCAGCAGGATGGCGACAACGGCCACGATACCGAACAGCGCCCAGCCGCTATAGATCCGCTGCGTCGCCATGTAGTCCGTCGGCGACATCGCCAGCTTGCCCGCCAGTTCGAATAGATGTGCGCCGGTCGGCACCAGATAGAGCGCCACCGCCACGATCGAAAGCACGCGCACCAGGACCAGCAGCATCGTCGTCCCTCCGCAGCGAAGGAACGGCGCCGCACTCAGTCAGGTTGCAGGTCAGTACACCTCGGCATAGCGATTGCAGAGTTCGTTCACTGCCCATTCGGCGACGTGCTGCACCTCGGAGCGCTTGTGGCGCAGATAGGCTTGCAGGAACACGGGCCCGAACCACTCCGCGATCGGCCTGCTGGCAGCCATCACGTCGAGCGCGTGTCCCAGCGAATGCGGCAGTTCATCGGCACGGCTTGCCGATGGCGGCAGGCCCAGCTTGCGCCGTAGCCCGTCGGCACCGGCGAAGATGACTGCCCCGAGTGCCATATACGGGCTCGCGGCAGCGTCACAGACGCGATACTCGAAGTTGAACTGTCGCGCCGTCTGGACATCGTCCGCGGTCGCGAACACCGGGCACACCCGCAGGGCTGCCCCGCGGTCCTGCTGCACGATATCGATCAGTGTCGGTGCCCAGCGGTTCGGCGTCAATCGCAGGTAGGACACAGGTGATGGCGCGGTGATGGCGGCAATTGCCGGCAGGTGGTGCAGTACGCCGGCGCAGAAGTGCTGCGCGGCCATGCTCAGCCGCATCGGTCCTGCCGCCGCATAGGTGACCGGCGTCCCGGCGGCATCCTGCAGGCTCATGTGGATGTGCACGCCGTTGCCGACGCCGGATGCCTCGGGCATCGGCGAGAATGACGCGCGGAAGCCATGCCGATGGGCCGCGGCGCGCGCCATCTCGCGGGTGATCACCGCATGATCGGCAGCAGTGAGTGCGGGCTGTGGGCCCACCGTCACCTCGAACTGCCGCGTACCGTATTCGGCCAGGAACGAATCAGGTGCCAGGCCCGCGGCGCGCAGCGCGGCGACAAAGCTTTCGCCAAACGTTCCCTGGCGGCGAAACGCGTTCAGGCTGTACGCATCGCCATCGCGGTGCTGGTTGCCGGTGTAGACGAACTCCTGCTCGAACGCAGCGATCAGCCGCAGGCCCGATGCCTCGTTCAGTGTTGCAATCGCGCGGCGCAGGAACTCGCGTGGGCAGCATTCCCACGGCGTCCCATCGGTGTTGCGGATGTCGCCGAGGAAGAAATGCTCGGGCGCCGATCCGTCTTCGAAATCCACTCGCACCTCGGTCGCGGGATCCGGCACGATCATCAGGTCGCCGGCCGTGCCGAATGGCGTATCCAGGATCGGCCCGAACGCCGTTTGCATCAGGTTGGAATGCGTCCAGCCGATCCCCTTCCGACGCCGCGCCTCGATATCGCGAGCGGGGAATCCCTTGCCGCGGACATGACCCGCGATGTCGCATGTACCGATGAAGACCAGTTCCTCGCGCAGCATCTCGCTCTCCCGTTGCATTTGTGACAGAGCGTAAACGCGCTTGCACTTGCGTGTCATGGGTTGCAGGTTCCCGCCGCGGTCGGTTCACGGCCGATGCGCCGCCTGCCACGCTGCCCCAGAGGAATCCTCATGAACGTACGCTCATCCGTCTTTGCTGCCTGCTGTCTGGCGACCATTGGTCTCGCCGCCTGTTCGTCGCAGGATCAGGCGCCGCCCCCGCCCGCACCGGTGCCGGTAGCCACGCCGGCACCGCCACCATCTCCGCCCGCCCCCGCGATGCCTGCGAACCTGACGCCGGCGCAGCAGCGCGTGGCGAAGCTCCAGATGGCGCTGAACGCCAACGGTGCGCAGCTCGATGTTGACGGCAGGATGGGTGCCAAGACACGCGACGCGCTGAAAGCGTTTCAGAGCTCGCATAACCTGAAGCCGTCCGGTCGCCCGGACGCCGCCACGGTGAAGGCACTCGGCGGCTGACCATCGCGGCGCGATGCTGCGTTGCTGATCAGCGCAGCGTCGCGCCGGTGGCCTTGGTTACGGCTGCAACCACTTTCTGACTCGCAGCCTCGATCTCGGCGTCGGTCAGCGTGCGTTCCCGTGGCTGGAACACTACCTCGATTGCCAACGACTTCTTGCCGTCGGGCAGGCGTTCGCCCTGGTATACGTCGAACAGCGAAACGGCGGTGATCAGGTTCCTCTCGGCGCCACGCGCTGCACGCAGGACCGCGTCCGCCGTGACTGCCACATCAACCAGGAATGCGAAGTCGCGACGGATCGGCTGAAAGGCTGAGAGGTCCGGTGGTGCCCTGCGCCGACGCTTCGGATCGCCGACCGCGTCGAGGTTCAACTGGAACGCCGCAACCGGCCCAGCCAGATCGAGCGCCGCCAGCACGCGCGGATGCAGTTCGCCGAAACTGCCCAGCACGACCTTCGGCCCCTGCCGCACGGTTGCCGAGCGGCCCGGGTGGTAGAAGCCGGGCGCGTCCTGCGTCAGCATCAGCGCCTCCAGCGGCACGCCGATCGCCGCCAGCACAGCCCAGAGATCGGCTTTGGCGTCCATCGCATCGACCGGGCGCTGCGCTACAAGCCAGTTGCGCACTGTTGCCCCGCTCCGTATTCCCGCGGCGATCCAGCGCTGGCTGTCAGCGGCATCGGCAGCGAACTCCGGACCGATCTCGAACAGCGCCACATCCGGATAGCCCCGCGCGGCATTGCGCTGCGCCGCAAGCGCAAGCGTGGCGATCGGTGTCGGGCGCAGCTGGTCGAGATCGGCCGCGATCGGGTTGGTCAGCCGAAGGGCATCGGGCGTCGCGCCGAATCGCGCAGCGTCGGCCTGCGCCATGAAGCTGAAGGTGACGCACTCGGCGAGGCCCTGCGCTGTCAGCGTGCGGCGCGCCAGTTCGGCACGAGCCTGCTTCGCGGTCAGCGTCGTCGCCGGCACCGGCGACGCACGCGGTAGCGACACCGGCGGCACTGCGTCGAGCCCGCGCAGGCGCAGCACCTCTTCCACCAGGTCGCACTCCGGCTCGATCTCTGCGCAGCCTTCGGCCGCTTTGGCGGCCATCGCCGGATCGAGCGTCTCGGCCTGATCCAGCATCACCTTGGCGGCAACGTCGTTCCGCCACGATGGCACGGCCACCGTCACGCGCGCAGCATCGCGCTGCTGCACGGCGAAGCCCAGCCGCTCCAGCGAGGCCACCGCCTCGTCGGCGGAGATATCGGATCCGCCGAGACCGCGGATGCGCTCGAAGCGCAGCATCGCACTGCGCTGCCAGGCGGGAGGCGCGCCGGCCTCGGTCACCTCGCCCGGCTCACCGCCGCACAGGTCAAGCACCATGGCAGTGGCCGCCTCGACCGCATCCGGCATCAGCGCGGGGTCGATGCCGCGCTCGAAGCGCTGCCGCGCATCGGACACGATGCCGTGGCGGCGGCCGGTCTGCGCGACGCGCACGGGATCGAACAGCGCACACTCGATGAACACCGCGGTGGTGCTCTCGTCGCAGCCGGTCGCCTCGCCGCCGACCACACCCGCCATCGACTGCACGCCGGCGGCATCGGCGATGGCGCAGTCTTCCGCAGCCACTGCGTAGTCGCGGCCATTCAGCGCACGGAAGGTCTCGCCACGGCCTGGGCGCAGCGCCAGCACATCGCCGCTGAGCTTGGCCACGTCGAACACATGCAGCGGCCGTCCCAGGTCGATGGTGAAGAAGTTGGTGATGTCCACCAGCGCATTGATCGGCCGCAGCCCGACCGAGGTCAGCCGGTCCTGCAGCCAGCGCGGGCTCGGTCCGTTGCGCAGGTTGCGGATCGTGCGGCCCAGGATCCAGGGACACGCCTCGGGCCAGTCGATCTGCCAGCGAGGGCCGCCACGGAAAGCGGGCGCGATCTTCGCAGGCTGCCACGGCTGCAATGTGCCGATGCCGGCGGCGGCGAGGTCGCGCGCGATGCCGCGCACCGAGAAGCAGTCACCGCGATTGGGCGTGACGCTGACGTCGATCACCGGATCGTTCAGCCCGGCCCAGTCTGCGTAGACCGCGCCGACCGGCGCATCGTCCGGCAGATCGACGATGCCGCTGTGCTCGTCGCTCAGGCCGAGTTCGCGTTCGGACAGCAGCATGCCGGCGCTCTTCACGCCGCGGATCTCGCCGACCTTCAGGGTGATGCCGGTGCCGGGGATGAAGGTGCCGGGCGGCGCGAACACGCCCTTCATGCCGGTGCGCGCGTTCGGCGCGCCGCACACCACCGACACGGTGCCGCTGCCGGTATCGACGCTGCAGACGCGCAGCCGGTCGGCATTGGGATGCTTCTCGGCGGAGATCACCGACACCGTCTTGAACGGCGCGAAGGCCCTGGCCTTGTCCTCGATCGACTCGACCTCGAGCCCGATCATGGTGAGCTTGTCGACGATCTCGGACA
>DASSRN010000199.1:0-3944 GCA_035701785.1 Acetobacteraceae bacterium
ATTGCGCCTTGGCGCAGTCCGGATCCGCTGCCAGCGCCTGCTCGAAGCAGGCGATCGCCTCTTCGTGGTGGAAGCCGAAGCACCAGTTGAGCCCGCGATCGAACCAGCGCTGCGCGTCGGCCGACGCGGTCGTCACCGTGCGGGAATGAGGGCCGAGTTCATATGGGTAATCCATGACGCTCCCCTTGCAGTTCTTCTGTGCCGTTGTGCGTCGGGCCAGCGGCTGTCGCCATTCTATACGCCGGGCAACAGCGGCGACACACACGTTATCCGGGTGTTCGCTCTACGGTTGATGGCGCCTTCAGATGCGATCGGACAGCGGCATGATGGCGGCCGCGGGCGCCTGGGCCGACCAGCCAGGGATGATCGCGCGGTTGTTCGCGTAACGCCGGGCCAACCAGGCACAGACCACAAGCTGCATCGGGTAATAGATCATGATCGGAATCAAGCTCGGTCCGATCGCCGCACCGGAGAACAGCGCGTTTGCCATCGGCACTCCTGTGACCAGCGACTTCTGCGATCCACAGAACACCGCCGCGACTTCATCGGCCCTGCCGAACTGCTGCGTGCGACAGGCCGCCAGGATGGCTGCCAGCGCAACCAGCAGCACCACAGCCATGATGAGCCCAAGCAGCAACAGCGTCGCCGGCGGGAAGTTGTGCCAGACGCCGTTGATCACCGCGGCGCTGAACGCCGAGTAGACGACCAGGAGAATGGAACCGCGATCTGTGAAGGAGAGCAGACGGCGGTTCTGTTCCGCCCAGTGCCCGATCCATGGCCGTAGCAGATGCCCGATGACAAACGGCACCAGCAGTTCCGCGATCACCAGTCCTACGTTGCGCACCGAAGCGCCGCCACCATGCAACCGCGAGAGCGCCGCGAAGATCACCGGCGTCAGCACCATGCCAGCCAGGTTCGATCCTGTTGCTGCGCAAACCGCGCCCGCCACATTGCCCTCGGCCATCGATGTCAGGGCGATCGAGGACTGCACGGTAGAGGGCAACGCGCAGGCGAACATGACGCCTACCCAGAATGGCTGTGGCAGCAGTCGATGGAAGAATACGGTGAGAAACACCGCGGCCAGCGGCAGCAGGATGAAAGTAGCGACGGCGATCGTCGCATGCAGGCGCCAATGCATGATGCCGCCCACGACAGCGTCGCGCGACAGTCGTGCGCCCTGGAGAAAGAACAGCGACGAGATCGCGAGTACACCGGCAGCATGAACGATGCTGGCCAGTGCGCCGCTGCATGGGCACAGGGTCGCAGCGAGGATCACGCCGACGAGCGACAGAACGAAAGGATCCGGGAGCCGGACGGCTGCAATGAATCGCACGACGCGGGTCCGTCAGCGAGCCGGCGCCGCAGCCAGGTCCTCTCCGATGGCACCCGCCGTTGCGATGCGCTCGCCGTCCGACCCGGCGCGCAACAGCAACGTGATTTCGGTCGTCGGGTTCGATTGTGCATGCGGCGTCGATGACAACGCGGCGAAGGCGGCGAGCACCAGTGCGATGTAGATCGCGGGCTCCGAGCGCTCAGCCATTTGGTTATCCTTATCTGAATGCTGCGGACCGGTGCGGTTCGACTTCCGCGCTGGCATCCATACGATGCGCATGGGCGTCGAACTATGAACCCGCTCACACGCGCAGGCCCATTCGGTGCGCACACTATTCAGGCAAGGAAGGATGGCCGGCGCCGGAGCGCCGGCCGACGATCGAAGGGGCGACTACACCACGCGCCCGCTGTCCGGCTCCATCAGATGCATCTTGCTCATGTCAGCGGTCAGCGGCAGCATTTCACCGGGCTCGGCGTGCGTCGCCGGATCGACGCGCGCGCACACCGGCTCATGGCCGACGAAGAAGTGCACCATCGTCTCCATGCCCATCGGCTCGACCACGTCCACCGGCAACTCGACGCGCGTGTAACCGGGACGGCCCGTCTCGTGGTATTCGAACAGATGCTCCGGCCGCAGGCCGAACACCATCTCACGGCCCTTGTACTTGCCGTAGCGATCGGTGCGGTCGGGCGGCACCGGCAGGACGATCTGGTCGCTGACGTGGATCGCCAGCCCGCCATTCGGTCCGTCCTGCACCCGCGCCGGCAGGAAGTTCATCGCCGGCGAGCCGATGAAGCCCGCAACGAAGCGCGTCGCCGGATTGTGGTACAGGTCCTGCGGCGAGCCGACCTGCTCGATCACGCCGTGGTTCATGACCACGACGCGGTCGGCCAACGTCATCGCCTCCACCTGGTCGTGCGTCACGTACACCGTGGTGGTGCGCACCGTCTGGTGCACCTTCTTGATCTCGGTGCGCATCTGCACGCGCAGCTTGGCATCCAGGTTCGACAGCGGCTCATCGAACAGGAACACCTTCGGATTGCGCACGATCGCGCGGCCCATCGCGACACGCTGCCGCTGCCCGCCCGACAGCGCCCGTGGTTTGCGGTCCAGCAGTGGTGCGATGTCCAGGATGCGCGCCGCCTCGTCCACCCGCCGCTTGATCTCGTCCTTCGGGAACTTCCGCAGCTTGAGGCCGAACGCCATGTTGTCGAACACGCTCATGTGCGGATAGAGCGCGTAATTCTGGAACACCATGGCGATGTCGCGATCGCGCGGCGGCACGTCGTTGACCACGTCGCCGCCGATCCAGATCTCGCCGTCGGAGATCTCTTCGAGGCCGGCGATCATGCGCAGCGTGGTGGACTTGCCGCAGCCCGAGGGCCCCACCAGCACGACGAACTCGCGGTCAGCGATCTCGAGATCGATGCCCTTCACCGCTTGCACGCCGCCGTCGTAGTTCTTCACGACCTTGCGGCAGGAGACTTCAGCCATTGTCTTGTCGTTCCCTTGTGGTTGCGGTGGATGTCAGCCCTTGGTCGCGCCGGCGGTCAGGCCGGCGACGTAGTAGTCCATCAGGAAGGCGTAGATGAGGATGGGCGGCAGCGAGGCCAGCAGGTTCGCAGCCATGATCTTGCCCCACTGGAACACGTCGCCGCGGATCAGGTCGCTGATGATGCCGACGGTCAGCACCATCTGGTTCGACGTATAGAGATACGCCAGCGGATACAGGAACGCGCCCCAGCTCACGGTGAAGGCGAAGATCGTCGCCGCGATGATGCCGGGCATCGCCACCGGGATGAAGATCTTCCACAGCATCTGCAAATAGCCGGCGCCGTCGATCAGCGCCGCTTCGTCCAGCTCCTTCGGGATCGAGCTGAAGTAGCCGATCATGATCCAGGTGCAGAACGGCACCGCCAGCGTCGGATACAGCAGTGCCAGGCACCAGACGCTGTTGATCAGGTTGAGCCAGCCGACGATCTGGAACAGCGGCAGGAACAAGAGCGACGCCGGGATCAGGTAGGTGAGGAACACCCCGGTGGACAGCGCATTGCTGCCCCAGAACCCCATCCGCGCCAGGCTGAACGCCGCCAGGATGGAGATCACCATGCTGATCGCCACGGTGCAGATCGTGATCAGCACCGAGTTCAGATAGTAGGTCTGGAAGTTCGGATAGGTGATCAGGTACCAGAAGTTCTCCAGCGTCGGATGGTGCACGAGCCACGGGCTGCCGGTCTGCGCCGAGATCTCCGCCGACGACTTCAGACTGGTCATCAGCGTGTAGAATGGCGGCACCAGGAAGATGATCACGAAGAAGCCCAGCGCGATGTAGCTGCCCCACAGCGCCCAGGCGTTCTGACGGTGCAGGCTGTGGCGGTGGCGCACCCGCGGCACCGCGCCGGCAACGGCGGTGGTCGAACTCATGCGGCGATCTCCTTGCTGCGACGCGTCACGCCGCGCAGCACGAAGAAGGCGGCAATCGCGAGGATCGGGAACATGAACAGGCTGTCAGCCGCGCCGAGCGGAATGTCGCCTGACTGGATGCCGACCTGGAAGGCGTAGGTCGCGAAGACGTGCGTCATGTCCTGCGGCCCGCCGCCGGTCAGGATGC
>DASSRN010000200.1:0-6945 GCA_035701785.1 Acetobacteraceae bacterium
CGTCGTCACCAGCAGGTGATCAGGTTTAAGGATAGTTTACTCACCGACTTGCGATTCGACACGCGGCTTGCTGCCGAGAGCAGCGCGGTTCTGCCTTAATCGCGTGCAGCCAACAATTTGAACACAAGTAGCGTCCTCTCGCAGGCGCGAGCCAGTAAATTGATAATCGGCATGCACCTACGAACGAGTAGCGCCGGATCCCGCGATCGGTGCTGCAATCGACCCGGAATCGCACTGTGCGGCACCCCGCAAGCCGTGTAGGCTTGGTCCGGAAACAGCACGAGGCGACCATGTCCCTGACCAACAGCCCCGATCCGGAAATCCGCGCCGCCGTGGTGCGCCAGGACCTGCAGAACGTTCTGCATCCGATCGTCCAGCACAAGCTGCTGGAAGCGAAGCAGATGGTGGTCACCAGCGCGCACGGGTCGACGATCTACGACGCCGATGGCACGGCCTATCTCGACGCCATGGCCGGACTGTGGTGCGTGAACATCGGCTACGGTCGCGGCGAGCTGGCCGACGTCGCCGCCGACCAGATGCAGCAGTTGGCGTATTTCCCGCACACGGGGATGAACGTGCCCGCCGCCGGGCTCGCCGAGAAGATCAACGCGCTGATGGGCGGCGGCTATCACATCTACTTCGTCAACTCGGGCTCCGAGGCCAACGAGGCTGGCTTCAAGATCGCCCGGCAGTACCAGAAGCACGAGAAGCCCGGCGAGTTCCGCTACAAGACGGTCAGCCGCTACTACGCCTATCATGGTACCACGCTTGCCACGCTGGACGCCGGTGGCATGGGCGATCGCAAGGCGAAGTTCGAGCCCTATTCGGGCGACTTTGTACACGTCGCGCCGCCCTACTGCTACCGCTGCCCGTTCGGGCTGAGCTATCCCAGCTGCGGCATGGCCTGCGTGAAGAACATGGAAAGCGCCATCTTGGGCGAGAATCCTGACACAATAGCCGAAGTGATCGTCGAGCCGATCATGAGCGGGATCGGGGTCGCGGTACCGCCCGATGAGTACCTGAAGGAGGTCGAGGCGATCTGCCGCCGCTACGGCATCCTGCTGCACGTTGACGAGGTCATCAACGGCTTCGGTCGCACGGGAAAGATGTTCGCGCACCAGCACTACGGCGTGTCGCCCGACATCATTGCCGTGGCGAAGGGGATCTCGTCGGCCTACATGCCGATCGCCGCGACGGCGGTGAAGAACTCGGTGTTCGACAGCTTCTACGGTGACCCGGCCGAGAACCGCCAGGTGGCGCAGGTCAATACCTATGGCGGCCATCCCGTCGCAGCGGCGGTCGCGCTGCGCAACATCGAGATCATGGAAGCAGAAAGGCTGGCGGATCGCGCGGCGGAAATCGGCGCCCATCTGCAGGACGGCCTGCGTGGGCTGATGCGGCATGCCGTGGTCGGCGATGTCCGCGGTAAGGGACTGCTGCAGGCGATCGAACTGGTGAAGGACCGGTCGACCAAGGAGCCGGTCGATGCGTCGGTGATAACCTCGGTGGTGGAGTTCTGTCGCGACCAGGGGGTGATCGTCGGGCGCGCCGGGGGCGGGCGACGCTTCGGCAACGTGATCGTGCTGTCACCGCCGCTGGTCATTACCCGGGCGGAATGCGAACGCCTGGTCGATACTTTGGACCGCGCGCTCGCAGCATTGCCGGGCTGACTGCCGTAATGAGATCGGTCTGAGCGGCCCGGCCCAGACACCGATCTTCAACCTTTGTGGCGGAGCATCGGGGGCGCCATGGCGAACCCCGACGCGCCGCGCACCGGCGGACCGCTGGTCGCGAAGCAATATGCAGTGGACGTCAATCGGAAGCTGCCTCCGGTAGGCGGCCTTCCGGCGTTCGGGGTGATTGACCAGATCGGTGGACGCAGCGACCTGATGGCGGTCCAGCTGCACCGCTGTATGCCGGCAAGGCCGCGCGTGTTCCAGACGCTGGCCACGCCCATCGAGGGTTTGCTCACGCCGGTGGCGCACGGGCCTGCGGGGAACGCCTGCTATGCGATCTGCCTGGCGCCCCCTGGCCCGAGCGTGCAGAGTCGGTCGCGGCCATGGTCCGAGACCGAGTTGCTGAACTGCGTGCTGCGTCCCGCGGCGCGGGTGCTGGAGCGCCTGCACGAACTCGGCACGACGCACCGGGGCATCCGACCCGACAACGTGTTCCAGTCCGCACCCGGCCAGCCCGTCGTGCTGGGCACCTCCTGGACGATGCCGCCGGCAATGGCGCAGCCCGCGGCCTTCGAGCCACCCTATGTCGCCATGTGCCTGCCCGCCGGGCGCGGCGACGGCAGCATCGCGGACGACGTCTATGCGTTGGGCGTCCTGCTGGTCCGTCTAGCTCTCGCGGGCCTTCCGCTGGAACAGCTCGACGATGCGGCGATCATCCGCCGCAAGCTGGAGCTCGGCACCTTTGCGGCGCTTGCGGGCGACCACCGCTTGCCGCCAATCGTCGGCGACCTGGTACGGGGAATGCTCGCGGAAGACCCCGAGCATCGCCCGACACCGACGCTGCTGCTCGACCCGGCAAGCGCGCGCGGCCGGCGCGTTGCAGCCCGGCCGCCGCGCCGGGCGCAACGACCGATGACGCTCACCAATGACGAGATCTGGGATGCCCGATCCCTCGCTTACGCGCTGGCGACGGATCCCGATCAGGCAGTCAATGCCGTGCGGTGCAACGCCGTCGAGTATTGGGCGCGGCGTGGCCTTGGGGATGCGCAGCTCACCGCGCGGATCGAGGACCTGGTGCGTCATCGTGACCTGGATGCGCCCTCAGGCGATCGCCACGGCGGAGCGGAAATGGCGGCGCATTTGATAGCCGCACTGGATCCGCTGGCGCCACTCTGCTGGCGTGGCATGGCGCTGTGGCCCGACGGCATCGGGCCGGCGCTAGCCGCTGCCCAGGGCAGCGATGATGCGTCTCGGCTCGAGGAGATCATCACCGGCGAAGTTGCTGCAGGCTGGGCGGCTCAGCGCGCCGGCCGCTGCGATGCAGCGGCCTTCAGGGTGGAGGCTCGACGGCAGCGAAGCTGGCTGCAACAGCGCGGCCAAGGCGGCTTGCCGCGGCTGGCCTACCTGATGAACCCGCTGCTGCCCTGCGCCAGCCCGCTGCTGGAAGGACACTGGGTGACCAGCCCGGCTGATCTGCTGCTGGCGCTGGAGGTGGCTGCCGGCCGGGTCGATCAGCGCCAGGTCGAGCCCGTCGATGCGCATGTAGGGGCGTTCATCTCTGCCCGACTGGAACGGCGTATGGACAAGCAGCTGTCGGGCCAGACTAACGGAGCTGGGGGTGCCGTTGCGCTGACGCATCTGCGCATTCTGGCCCAGTTGCAGTCACGATTGCGGACCGGCCCGCTGTCGGCGCTGGCCGGATGGCTCGCTGTGCGCGCTGGGCCGGTGCTGGCAACCGTGCGCAAACGCGAACGCCGGCAGGCGATGGAGGAACGGCTCCAGGCAGCCACCGCAACCGGTCACCTGCCATCGATGCTTCAGGTGCTGGAGGATCCCGCAGCCAGGAGTGAGGATGCCCAAGAGGCACAGCAGGCAGCCCTGGCACTGGAGAGCATCGACGCCGAACTCGCCCGTATCGCGAGCGGCGCCACAACTCGGGCCGCGATGGCTGCTCGGATCGGCCAGGAGGTCGCGGCAGGCTTCGGATTGGCTGCACTTGCGGCAGTGCTCGCCGTCGCGGCGTTCGGTTGACGATGGTCGCGCAGAAGCAGACGGGCACAGGGCGTGCACCGCGCCAGCACTCACTCATCTGGCTGCAAGGCCTTGTGTGCGGTGCCCTGGTTACGCTGGCGACTCCGACTGCGCTGCTGTTGGGTGTGCTGCTGGGCCCCGCGCTGTTAGCCATCACATTAGATCGCGAGCCGGGACGCCCGCGGGCACGCAGCATCGCATTGTGCAGCATGGCCGCAGCGGTCGATCCGCTGCGGACGCTGTGGACAGCGGGACACAGCATGGCCACCGCGACCGGGCTGTTGACGCCGACGACCATTGCGACCGCCTGGATCGCCGCCGCTGCGGGGTGGCTGCTGGCCGACGCGACACCTATGGCGGTGCGTATTGCACTGGAGGCGCTGAGCGTCGCCCGCACGGCGCAGCTACGCACCGAGAGGGCAAGGCTGGTTGAAGCGTGGGGGCTCGAGCCGCCCCCGGACGATCAGTGATCTGCCGGCAGGCGCGCCGAAGCCTGACGCGCTGCCACAGCGGATTGTGACTGGAGGCGACGCTCCGCGATCTGGGCCTTCATTGCCTTCTGCAACTTCTCGAACGCGCGGACCTCGATCTGGCGTACCCGCTCGCGCGAGATGCCGTATTGCTGTGACAAGTCCTCCAGAGTGGTCGGATTGTCCTTCAGCCGGCGCTCGATCAGAATGTGGCGCTCACGCTCGTTCAGGCTCTTCAGCGCGCTGGACAGTAGCGCCTTGCGCCCGGTGAGTTCCTCGCGTTCGGCATAGGTGGTCTCCTGGCTTTCGGTCTCGTCCACCAGCCAGTCCTGCCACTCGCCCTCGCTGTCCGCGCGCACGGTGGCGTTCAGGCTGTGGTCGGGCGCGGCCAGGCGACGGTTCATGCTGACGACGTCCTGCTCGGGGACGTCGAGCATGCGCGCGATCTTGGCCACCTGCTCGGGCTGCAGGTCGCCGTCGTCGATCGCCTGCATCTGGCCTTTAAGGCGGCGGAGATTGAAGAACAGCTTTTTCTGCGCCGCAGTGGTGCCCATTTTCACCAGCGACCAGCTGTGCAGGATGTATTCCTGGATAGCGGCCCTGATCCACCACATGGCGTAGGTTGCCAGACGGAAGCCGCGGTCGGGGTCGAACCGCTTCACCGCCTGCATCATGCCGACGTTGCCCTCGGAGATCAGTTCGCCGACGGGCAGGCCGTAGCCGCGATAGCCCATCGCGATCTTCGCCACGAGCCGCAGATGTGAAGTGACAAGCTTGTGTGCTGCTTCCATATCCTGGTGGTCGCGCCACCGCTTGGAGAGAGCCAGCTCCTCCTCGGGCGACAGCATAGGAAACTTGCGGATCTCCTGGAGATACCGCGAGAGGTTGCCCTCGGGTGCGACGTTGATGACGGCAGAGGCCAACGGAAGGCTCCTTTCGTCGTGCCTTGTTCTTGCCCAGTCCGGCGCAAGAGTGAGGCCTGAATGTGACTGAACCAGTCATGGGTGCGGGAGGGACATCACGTCCCGGAGACCCGTCCCGATCCTGGCGGCGGTGTGTCCGGACGCTCCCGCCGACGCAATACACCCGTTCGCGCCGGCGCATTCCAGATACAGGACCGGATTAGTCCTGTCAAGGATGCCCGGGACTAACAGCCCTGCGTTGGCCGCAGGTCTTGATCCAGCGCGGCCAGTAGCACGGCCATGTCAGCGGGCGGATCGCTGGCGAAGCTCAGCGTCTCGCCCGTGCGCGGGTGGGCGAAGCCGAGCCGGGCCGCGTGCAGTGCCTGTCGGGGGAAGTCCAGGAGTCTGCGGCGGACCGGCTCTGACAACGTGCGGGCGACAGCCGGCACGCGACGAAGGTAGAGCGGGTCACCGACCACCGGGTTGCTGCGGGCGGCAAGATGCACGCGGATCTGATGCGTGCGTCCGGTCGCCAGCCGGCACTCGAGCAGGGTGGCTGCGGTCAGCCAGGCCCGGAGCGTGCGGTAGTGTGTGAGCGCCGGTTTGCCGCCACGCTGGACAATGGCCATACGTTTGCGCTCGCGTGGGTCGCGGCCGATGGCCCCTTCGATTTCTCCTGCCACTGGACTGGGGACGCCCCACACCAGCGCCAGGTAGGCACGGTCCAGATCGCGGGCAGCGAAGGCGGCGGTAAGCGCCGTGTTCGCCAACTGGGTCTTGGCGACCACCATGATGCCAGAGGTGTCCTTGTCGAGCCGGTGCACAATGCCCGGCCGCCGCTCGCCGCCGATCCCGGTGAGGCTGGCTCCGCAGTGGGCGAGCAGCGCGTTGACCAGTGTGCCGTCCTCGTTGCCCGGCGCCGGATGCACGACCAGTCCGGCGGGCTTGTCCAGCACGACGATGTCGGCATCCTCGTAGAGGATGGGAAACGGGATGGCCTGGGGCTGCGGCGTAGCCGGCAGGGGAGTTGGTGGGTCGAGTACATAGATGCTACCGGGCCGCACCAATTCGGCTGGCTCGCTGAGCACGCGGCCCTCGCTGCTCGCGCGGCCCTGCTCAATCAGCGCTTTGACCCGGGAGCGTGACAAGGTGCCGATTGCGTCGGCCAGGAACCGGTCGAGCCGCTGGCCGCGGTCCGCCTCTGCCGCGACGGCAGTGAACGGCGCGGCGCGGGGCTCGCGGTCTTGCATGCGGGTGGCGGATAACGCGATTGGTCACAACGGGGAAGCGATGGGGGCCGGATGCGATTCCTGAAGGTGCTGACGGTCGGGATGGGTGTGCTGATCCTGGTCGCGACCACGCTGCTTGTTGTGCTTATCGCGCGTCGGGTCGGTGGTCCTGGGCCGGGGGCTCTACCTTTCGCCGTGCTGTTGGACGAGCCGGCTGGCACGCGAATCGCCGGGGTGACGGGGGCCGGCGATCGGCTGGCGGTATGGCTGTCGGGAGCAGGCAGCGACCGTGTGGTGCTGATGGATCCGCGTAGTGGTGGGGTTGTCGGGCGGATCGGCTTGCGGGGTAGTGGGCCATGATGCTGTTGGACGGCGGCCTTGAACCGGATCGGACGGTGCACTAGAAGGCGCGATCTGAGCGGGTCCCCTTCGTCTAGTGGCCCAGGACACCGCCCTCTCACGGCGGCAACACGGGTTCGAATCCCGTAGGGGACGCCAAATGTTTTCAATGAGTTACGCACTATTAGAAGCCCGGCGAGGCGCCGCTTCTCCCAAAATCTCTCCCATATAGCCGGTCGGAGGGAGCCGCGAGGCATCTTGGGTGTCGCGCCAAGCGCGCCGCATTTTCCTATCAGCC
>DASSRN010000201.1:0-10426 GCA_035701785.1 Acetobacteraceae bacterium
GATCCTGTCGCCGCTGATCGTGCCAGGCATCGTAGTGGCGATCGGCATCTACTACGTGTTCGCGCGCTATCGCCTGGTCGGCACGCCGGCGGGACTGGTGCTCGCCCACACGTGCCTCGCGGTGCCGTTCGTGGTGACCAGCGTCAGCGCGAGCCTGGTCGGCCTGGACCGGCGCCTCCAGCAGGCGGCACTCAGCCTGGGTGCAACGCCATGGGGCGCCTTCCGCCAGGTCACGCTGCCGCTGATCCGCCCCGGCGTGCTGGTCGGCGCACTGTTCGCCTTCATCACCTCGTTCGACGAGTTGATCGTTGCGCTGTTCCTCTCTGGGTCGGGCGCGGTCACTCTGCCGCGGCGGATGTGGGACGACCTGCGCTTCGCCATCGACCCGACGATTGCGGCGGTCTCGACGCTGACCATTGCGCTGAGCGCGATGCTGCTGCTGGGCGTGCACATCCTGCGTCGCCAGCCGCAAGCGAAGCCGTTCGGCTGACGGCCGCCTTCAGTTCTCCAGCACCTCGATCGAGGTGGACTTGATCAGCGCCAGCACTGGCTCGCCAGGTGACAGTGCAAGGCGCGTGACGGCGTCCGACGTCACGCGCGATACCAGGGCCCCGCGTGCCAAGGCGATTTCGACCAGCACCGACCGCCGCGTTGTATCACTGGCAATGCGCCGCACTTCGCCGGGAACGATGTTGTGCACGCTGATCGCGTCGGGCGCCTTGCCGGCAAGGATCACCTCGCGCGCCGGGATCCGCAGGCGCCGTTCGGCACCGAGTGGCGCATCGAGCAGCGGCACCCAGAACGCAGCACCGCCGCCCTCGAGCAGCGATAACTGGCGCACCACGTCGTGCTCAACCACCCGGCATAGCAGCAAAGCTCCGGCGTCGTCGCGCTGCGCCAGCGGCAGGTCGACACGCGCGGCGATCTCCGACAGCGGACCGGAACCGATCACTTGTCCGCCCTCGATCAGCACCAGCGAGTCGGCAAGCTGGGCCACCTCTTCCAGCGAATGCGTCACGTAGAGGATCGGCAGGCGCAGCGCGGTCTTCAGCCGCGTCAGATACGGCATGATCTCCGCCTTGCGCGCCGTATCCAGGCTCGCCAGCGGCTCGTCCATCAGCAGCAGATGCGGCTGCGCCAGCAGCGCGCGACCAATCGCGACGCGTTGGCGTTCACCACCCGACAACGTGTGCGGCCGACGCGTCATCAGCTGGCCGATGCCAAGCAGTTCGACCACTTCATCGAACCGCACCGGCCCCTGTGGCGCGCGCCGCCAGCCGAAGCGCAGATTGGTGGCGACCGACATGTGCGGGAACAGTCGCGCATCCTGGAACACCAGGCCCACACGACGCCGCTCCGGCGGCAGCCAGACGCCGGACGCGGTATCCGCCAGCAGCGTGTCGTCGACCGCGATGCGGCACTCATCCGGCCGCAGCAGACCAGCAGCCGCGGCGATGATGGTGGACTTGCCAGAACCGGACGGCCCGAACAGCACGGTGACGCCGGGCGTCGGCACCTCGAACGCGATGTCCATCTGTACCGAAGGAAACCGATAACGCAGCCGGACGCCCAGGCTCATCGGCCCAGCATGACGTTCAATCGCCTGCCGATCCATTCCGACAGCAGCAGCCCGATCAGCGCCAGCGTCAGCGAAACCAGCGACAACTCGGCGGCCTTCGACTCTCCACCTGGCACCTGCAGCGCGGCATAGATCGCCAGCGGCAAGGTCTGCGTCTGACCGGGAATGTTGGCGGCGAAGGTGATCACCGCCCCGAACTCGCCCAGGCAGGTGGCATAGGCGACGATGGCGCCCACCAGGATGCCTGGCGAGGCCAGCGGCAATGTCACATTGAACAACCGATCGAGCCGGCCCGCGCCCAGCGTGCGCGCCGCCTGTTCCAGTCCGGGATCGGCGGTCTCCAGCGACAGGCGGACCGCGCGCACCATCACCGGGAATGTCATCACCGCACAGGCCACTGCGGCGCCGGCAGTGGTGAACACCAGCCGCACGCCGAACCACTCGTTCAGCAATGCGCCGATCGGGCCGCGCACGCCGAAGATGATCAGTAGCAACCAGCCGGTCACCACCGGCGGCAGCACCAACGGCAGATGCACCAGCGCATTCAGGATTGGCCGGCCAGGGAAGCGATAGCGCGCCAGCACCCAGGCAGTGACGATGGCGAGCGGCAGGCCGCAGCCGACCGCGCGCGCGGCAATGTCGAGCGTCAGCCGGACGGCCTGCCACTCCTCCGGCGAGAGCAGCAGCCTATTCGACCTTGAAGCCGCGTTTGACGAAGATCGCGCGCGCCTGCGGTCCGGCGAGGTAGGTCATCAGCGCGCGCGCCTCCGGCGTGTCGCCAGACTTGACCACCGCGAACGGATACGACACCGGATCGTGGCTGTTAGCCGGGAACACGCCGGCGACCATCACGCCCTTCGACACTGCCGCATCGGTCGCATAGACGATGCCGACGGGCGCCTCGCCGCGTTCCACCAGCAGCAGCGCCGAGCGCACATCGTCGGCGCGTGCCAGGCGCGGGGACACCGCATCCCATATGCCGAGTTTCCTCAGCGCCTGCTCGGCGTAGATGCCGACCGGCACGTGCGCCGGGTCGCCGGTGGCGACGCGCCCGTTTGCGCCCAGCATGCCCAGAAGATTGAAACCCGGGCCGATAGTGACGTGCTGTGGCTTGTCGGCCGCGACCACCAGCACAAGGTCGTTGCCGAGCAGGTCCTTGCGCGTGTCGGCGACGATCAGTTGCTTCTCGGCCAGGTAGTCCATCCACTTCTGGTCGGCCGAGGCGAACAGGTTGGCGGGCGCTCCCTGCTCGATCTGCCGCGCGAGCGTCGAGCTGGAGCCGAACGACATGCGCAGCGCGGGATGGCCGTCCTGCGTCCATTGCGCCGAGATGTCCTTCATCGCATCGGTCAGGCTGGCGGCGGCGAACACCGTCAGTTCCTGCGCCCGCGCGACAAGCGGCATGAGCAGCAAGCAAAGTGCCAACAGGAAGCGCATGAATGACCCTTATGGTTGGACGGAGTGAGCGCCGGCTAGCAGCGTGTCGAGCTGCGGTGCGGTCAGCGCGCGGCCGTAGACGACGGCGTTGAACAGGCCGGCAAGCGTGCGAGGGTCGCTGCCGCCGAGCCAGGCGTAGCCGAGAAGGCGGTTGATCGACGGCGGTTCGTCGACCCAGCCAAACGGCAGGACCGGTGCCACATAGGCGTGGCCCTCGCGCACCGCGCGGATCGACTGCCAGGCCGCAGATTCGGCAATCGTGGCGCGCATCGCCGGATCGGCCAGCACCAGCACGTCGGGATCCAGTGCGCGGATCTCTTCCACACTGGCCTGGCGCGAAGGACCTTGGCCGGGCGGCGCCACAAGCTGCCAACCGAGGCGGGTAAACGTTTCGGCGAGGTCGGTACCGGGTGCCACAATGGTCTGGCCATCAGCACCGCGTGCGCAGAGCACACGCGGTGGCTTGTCCCGCTTGGCGGGCAGTGCGAGCAGCGCCTCGGTGAAGCGGGCCAGCGTTTCCGCGCGATCCTCCCGGTGGAGCACGCCGCCCAGCAGACGGAACGTGTGCGGAATTTCGGCCAACGCACCATCGAACAGCACGGTCGGCACACCGGTGCGCTGCTGCGTCGCCTTGGCGAGATCGGTGTAGCGCGGTGCAATAGTGCCGTAGTCGAGGATCAGGTCAGGCTTCAGCGCGGCAATCTTGTCGGTGACGTCCTCGCGACCGGTCAGCCGCGGCACCTGCGGCAGCTTCGCCGCCTCGGGTGAGAGAAGCGCCCGCGCGTTGTCCGGCACCGGCGATGTCCAGCCCAGCATCAGGTCGGGGGCTAGCGCCTGCAGCAGGATCGCTGCCGGCGGGCCGGCCGGCAGTACACGCGTGACGTGCTCCGGCACCTCCACGCTTCGCCCGGTGGCGTCGGTGACAGTGGCTGCGAACGCGGTGCCGGTGCACCAGAGCAGCGAAACAGCAAAAAAGGCGCGGCGCAGCATCGATCCTCCAAGCCGGGCGACGGTATAGTCCCGAGGATACAGCGGCAAGAGCGCCGCATGGCTCCCGGGTCTGCGCTTGTGTTTCGTGATGTCGCGGGCCACGCTGCGCTGGTGCAACTATAGGGGGCGCGCCGACGCGGTCTGCCATGGCAAAGCGAAAAGCCAATGCTGCCAGCGCGACGCCTGCGAGCGACCGGCTGAGCATTCGGGTGGATCTGGGGTGCGGTGCGCGGATCGGCCCGGGCAAGGTGGCGGTGTTGGAGGAGATTGCCCGGTCCGGCTCGATTTCGGCCGCCGGTCGGGTGCTGCGGATGTCATACAGGCGCACTTGGGAACTGGTCGAGGATCTCAATCGCAGCCTGGGGACACCGGTGGTCGAGACCGCAGCAGGCGGCAGCGGCGGAGGTGGCGCAGTGCTGACGCGGGCGGGCAAAGCCGTCGTTGAACGCTATCGCGCTATCGAATTGGATACAGCGCTGGCGGCGCGCAAGCACTTGCTGGCGCTGCACCGCGTCTGTGGCGACAAGTGATCGTCAGTCAGCCGCTTCGGCCAGCCCCGCGACATCGGGCCGTCGCAAGGCAGCGAGCAGCGAGGTAACGCTTGCGGATCGCAGCGGAATGAACTGCTTCTGCGCCTGTCGGCACAATTGCTTCGCGACTTGCGCCGCGTGGTGGCTGATACAGTCGACCGGGAACACCACCAGGTCGGCCTGACTAGCTAGTCCGGCGAGCAGGTTCAGGTGATGCTCGACCCCGCCGTCGTGGTGCAGGAACCCGGCGCCGGCCGCCTCGGCGACGCCACGCAGATGCGCCACCTGATGCGGGTGGCCGCCGACATAGAGCAACGTCTTGCCGTCAAGCCGCGGTTGGGCAGGCGTTGCACCCTTGGCGCTGCCCGAGGGCAGCGACGCCTCGACCAGTTCCAGTTCGCGCCGCAGCGCGGCGTTCTCACGCTGCTCCGCTTCACGAGATGCGCGCTGCTCAGCAGCCGCGGCCTTCGTCTCGGCAAGCCGTTCGGCCAGTGCTGCGTTGCGGCGGGTCTCGGCGGCAAGGCGACGCTCGAGATCGGCGACCAGCGCCTGCATGACGGACTGATCGCCCGATGTCACGGGCTCAGCCACAACCTGCCGCGTGAGCGCCTGGCGCAATTCGGCGATCGTCGCGTCGCGAGTGATGACCGCGTCGCGGAACGCCGTCTGCTGCCGGTCCAGCTTCGCGCGCAACTCGGTGTTCGCCTCCTCCAACTCGCAAAGCCGGCGAATGTCGGCACGGTTCGCCGCACCGACCAGATGCGACAGCATGTGCACTTCGCCGAACGCGTCGCGGATCGTGGCGCGGGTCGCCGCAGGATGGGTTAGCGAGGCCCAGTAGGCGCCGGGAATGTCGCCACGCCGCACCGCATCGTGCCACAGCGACCGCACGTCTGCCTCGGTGGTCGCCTTGGCGAACTGGTTGATGGCGACGCGGTGCCGTTCGTCGAGCGCCTTGTGCAGCAGCTTGGCTGCCTTGTCGTGGCGACCAGCGAGTCCTACGGCGGCACCGTGCAGATCGTGGTCCGTGCTGTCCGGCGCGGCGAGACCCAGCTTCTTCATGATCTGCCGGAGCTCGCCCGTCGACAGACACGTGCCGATGATCGAGCAGTGCAGGTGAGTGCTGAATTCCCAGATCTTGCTGCGGCGTGGTGGCCCGGCATCGGGCGGAGACTCGCCCCGCTCCACCAGCGCAGGCGCCAGCGGGGCAAGCTCAAAAACCTTCAACGGACTTTTCGCGAGGTTCACAGTCCAGCCTGGGTGACGAACTTGGTGTTCAGGTAGTTCTCGATCGCCTCCAGCCCGCCTTCGGAGCCGTAGCCGGAGTCCTTCACGCCGCCGAACGGCACCTCCGGCAACGCCAGGCCGTGGTGGTTGATCGAGATCATGCCGCTTTCCACCGCGGCGGCGATCGCATTCGCGGTCTTCGCCGACCGCGTATAGGCATAAGATGCGAGACCGTATGGCAAACGGTTGGCCTCGGTCACCACCTCGTCGAATGAACTGAACGGCGAGATCACCGCAAGCGGGCCGAACGGTTCCTCGTTCATCACGCGCGCGTCCTTCGGCACATCTGTCAGCACCGTCGGTTCGAAGAAGTTGCCCTTGTTACCGATGCGATGGCCGCCGGCCTGCACGGTCGCGCCGTGCTGGGTCGCGTCACCGATGAACGTTTCCATCGCGGTGATGCGGCGCGGATTGGCCATCGGTCCCATCGTGGTCGTGGACTCCAGCCCGTCGCCCAGGCGCACCGCCCTGCTGTGCTGCACGAAGCCGGTGACGAACTGGTCGTAGACGCGCTCCTGCACCAGCACGCGGGTCGGTGACACGCACACCTGGCCGGCGTTGCGGTACTTCGCGGTTGCCAGCAGCCGGCTCGCGGCATCGATATCGGCGTCGTCGAACACGATCGCCGGGGCATGACCGCCGAGTTCCATCGTGACGCGCTTCATGTGCGCGCCGGCGATCGCCGCGAGCTGTTTGCCAACCGCGGTGGAGCCGGTGAACGACATCTTGCGGATGATCGGATGCGGGATGAGGTACTCGGAGATTTCTGCCGGCACGCCATAGACCAGGTTCATCACCCCGGCCGGTACGCCCGCATCGGCAAAGCAGCGGATCAGTTCGGCCGGTGAGGCGGGGGTCTCTTCGGGAGCTTTCACGATGATCGAGCAGCCGGCGGCGAGCGCGCAGGAGAGCTTGCGCACCACCTGGTTGATCGGGAAGTTCCACGGCGTGAAGGCCGCCACTGGTCCGACCGGTTCCTTCACCACCAGTTGGTAGATGCCCTCTGCGCGGGCGGGAATGACGCGGCCATAGGTGCGCCGCGCTTCTTCGGCGAACCAGTCGATCACGTCGGCGCCGGCGAGCACCTCGCCTTTCGCCTCGGGCAGCGGCTTGCCCTGCTCCATCGTCAGCATGGGTGCGATGGTATCGGCCCGCTGGCGCAGCAGGTCGGCGGCCTTGCGCATCACCTTGGACCGGTCGAATGCGGAAACCCTGCGCCAGGCTCTGGAACCCTTGTCGACGGCCTCCAGCGCACGATCGAGGTCGCTGCGGTCGGCATGCGCCACGGTGCCGATGGCATCGCCGCTGGCCGGGCTCACGACCGATAGCGTGCGACCTGCGGCGGCTGGTGTCCAGGCACCGTCGATGAACAGGGATACGTTCGGATACATCGTCTGTCGTTCTCCACGGAGGCGGACTCGCCTCGCAACGTCATATGTGTTTGGATACAGCGATACTGCCCCGGCCGTCGGCGGTTGCCAAGGGGGCGGTGCCGCTCAGACAAGGAGGGAACATTATGGACACGATCGCGCTCGACCCGAGACTGCGGCATTCGACCGGATTCCTCGGTCGCACGCCGCTGATGCTGATCGACGGCAAGCAGGTACCGGCGGTGTCGGGCAAGACGCTTGCGGTCTACAATCCTGCGACCGGCGGGGTGATCGCCAACGTGCCGGCGGGTGACAAGGCGGATGTCGACCTTGCGGTTGCCGCGGCGCGACGCGCGTTCGATGAGCGGCGCTGGGGCCGGCTGAGCCCGTCGGAGCGTGGTCGCATCCTGTGGCGCATTGCCGACTTGATCGAACGCGATCTGGAAGAGCTGGCAGAACTTGAGTCGATCGATAACGGCAAGCCGTATGCGGTGGCTCGCGTCGCCGACCTGCCGCTGGCGGTGGATATGTTCCGCTACATGGGCGGCTGGGCGACCAAGATCACCGGATCGACGCTGCCGTTGTCGCTGCCTGGCGAATACCTGTCGTACACGGTGCGCGAACCGGTCGGCGTGGTGGGACAGATCATTCCGTGGAACTTCCCGCTGCTGATGGCGGCCTGGAAGATCGCACCGGCGCTCGCGGCTGGATGCACGGTCGTGCTGAAGGCGGCGGAACAGACGCCATTGACCGCGCTGCGGCTTGCAGAACTGATCCAGGAGGCGGGCGTGCCGGATGGCGTGGTGAACATCCTTACCGGCTTCGGTGAGACTGCCGGTGCGGCGCTCGCGGCGCATCCCGACGTCGACAAGGTGGCGTTCACCGGTTCGACCGAAGTGGGCAAGCTGATCGTCAAGGCGGCTGCCGGCAACCTGAAGAAGGTTTCGCTGGAGCTGGGCGGCAAGTCGCCGGCGATCGTGCTGCCGGATGCCGATCTCGACCTGGCGATCGCCGGCGCGGCGAACGCGATCTTCTTCAATCACGGCCAGTGCTGCTGCGCGGGGTCGCGCCTCTACGCGCACAAGTCGATATACGACAAGGTCGTGGCCGGCGTCGCCGACATTGCCGGCAAGATCAAGGTCGGTCCGGGGCTGGAGCCGGGGACCGAGATGGGACCGCTGGTGTCAGACGAGCAGTTCGCTCGCGTGACGAGCTATATCGAGGATGGCCGGCAATCAGGCGCGAAGGTCGCGGTCGGCGGTGATCGCGTTGGCAATCTGGGCTACTTCGTGCAGCCGACGGTGCTGGAGAACACCACGCCGACGATGAAGGTGGTGCGCGAGGAGATCTTCGGGCCGGTGGTGTGCACGACCCCGTTCGGCGACGATGATCTCGACGCCATCGCGAAGCAGGCGAACGACTCGATCTTCGGACTGGCGGCGAGCGTGTGGACGCGGAACGGCGGCACGGCGCACAAGCTGGCCAGCCGCATCCGATCCGGCACGGTGTGGATCAACTGCCACAACGTGTTCGACGCGTCGCTGCCGTTCGGTGGCTACAAGCAGTCGGGCTGGGGCCGCGAGATGGGCGAGGAGGTGTTCCACAATTACACCGAGGTGAAGGCGGTGACTGCGGCATTGTAAGGCTGGCACGGTGAATTCCTGGCCGGTGCGTGCCGGCCAGGAAGTACTCAAGGTCGTCAGTGTGACGGCAACGGCACCGGGGTGGCACCGAAGGGCTCGGGGTCCTTGTCCTTCAACTGCGGGTCGGTGCGATAGACGAACTTGGTCTCGATCACCCATGCTGTGTCGCCCGTCACGGTGACGGCGGTCAGTGACAGTTTGAAGCCATCTTTGATCGTGTTGATCGTGGCCTTGTTGCCGTCCACATGGACCAGATCGAGCTTGCCGGTGCGGTTCTCTGCCATGATGACGCGACCGTCCCGCATCGCGCGCATGCCGTCGGGTCCCGAGATGGGCTGCGACAGCTCAAGGACGGTTGCGGTGCCGGCCGTGCCGTCTGGCTTCTTCTCTACCCGGACCAACTGGTTCTCGCGCACGTTGTTGAACAGCACGTTGCCGTCCTGCAGCAGCGCGATGCCATCGATACCGACCCATTTCGGGTCCTCGCCCCACACCGTGAGTGCGGATGCGCCCGGCTTCAGCGAAAGGATGCGGCCCCCGCGTGTGTCGGTCGCGAACGTTGTCCCGTCGCGGGCCACTTCGATGTCGTTGCACAGGCCGCCATTTGGAAACGGGTAGCTGGCCTTCAGCGCACCGGTCGACAGATCGAATGCCTTGAGGGTCGCGTCCTTGCCTTGTGGGTCGGCGGAATTGGTGCATGCCCACAATGTGTTCGACGCATCATTGGCGAAGACGCCGAGTACCCGCTCAAGCCCGTTCGGGCCGGCGGCGATCCAGGGCGTAGCCTTGGTGGCGCCGCGCGGTGCGCGGTAGATCGTTCCGTGATCGAGGCTGCCGAGGATGATCGTGCCATCGGCGGTAGAGGTCAGACTTTCCGGGAACGACCGCTTGTCGTCGATGATGATCTGCGGCTGTGCGAAGGCCATAGCCGGGCCAGACAAAGCGCCTGCCAGAGCGAACAGACCGGCGACCAGGCGACGACCGTGTTTCGGTGTTGGGTCATGTGGCATTGACGTTGTCCCATTCTCCACGACGCCATTGTCTTTTGGCTATAGCGGCGGGCGCTATCACGGCCACGCGGCTGGCACAAGGCTGCCCGCTTGATACCCGGCGCGTGGTGGACACGGGTCCGCGTCATCGCTATATCCAACAGGGAATTACGAATGGGTAGCCCGAGCATGAACGCGGCGGTCGACGACGATGCGCGCACAATCGACGGTGAGCAGCTTTCCGCCTGGGCCGTGCTGGCTGGCGGCACCCGGATCCGCATGGACTTCGTCGGCACGGACGGCAGCGCGCGGCGGCTCGTGCTGCCATTCGATGCAGTCGCTAGCCTGCTGATGACACTGCCGCGCATGCTCCAGGCGGCGCTCGATGCGCGCTTTCCCGATGGCTCGCTGCGCTTCGTGCAGCGACTTGGCGGCTGGCAGATCGAGCAGGCTGCCGGCAATCGCGGCCTGATCCTGAAACTCGGAACACCTGATGGCTTCGAGGTCGCTTTTGCACTGAACGAATGCGACGCCGATGCGCTTTGCGCGGCGCTGCTGCGGGTTGGGGGAGTTCCCACGAGTATCATGAGGAGACCGAACT
>DASSRN010000202.1:0-7626 GCA_035701785.1 Acetobacteraceae bacterium
TTCATCATCACCGGAAGCGACGCGACGCTGCGCCGCGATGCGAGCGACACCGCCTCCGCGGTCGCGGTGCTGAAGCCTGGCGTCATCGGCCACATCCGGTCGTGCGCAACCGGCACCGACTGGTGCCAGGTACAGGCCGGCGACTACCGCGGCTACCTGAAGCGCAATCAGTTCTGGGGCACGCTGCCCGGCGAAGTGGTGGCAAACTGACCCGCCGCGCGCTAACGTTCGCGGCCATGGAAAAGGATGTGCCCCGCGCCACCCACGACCTTGGTGGCGTCGCCAAATTCATGTGCGAACCGGTCGATGTCGAGCCGCACGCGCTCACCGACTTCGACAAGGAGGTGGACGCGCTGCGCGCCATCCTGGGCCAGAAGCGGGTCATGACGGTGGACGAACTGCGCCGCGGCATCGAGGCGATCCCCGAGGCCGACTACCACCGCCTGAGCTACTATCGGCGCTGGATCCGCTCGATCACCGACAACCTGCTGGTCAAGGGCGTCATCACCGAGGCGGAACTGCGCGCCGCCCTGGAACGCGTGTGATGGCCGACCTCGCGCCTGGTACGCGCGTCAGGGTCAGGGACGACTGGCCGGAGACGCGCGGCCCGGTGCACATCCGCACGCCGCACTACCTGCGCGGCCAGCAGGGCACGGTGGTGCGTCGCTTCGGCGCATTCCCGAACCCCGAAGACCTCGCCTTCGCCCGGCCTGCGGCCCAGCGTGCGCTGTATCACGTGGCGTTCGACCAGCCTGCGGTGTGGCAGGAGGGCAGCGCCGGTGATCAGCTGCTGGTGGAGATCTACGAACATTGGCTGGAGCCGGCATGAACCTTCTGGAAGCCGACAGCGAGAAGCTGCTGACCGCGGTGCGCGACCTGCTCTCAGCCAAGGGCCTGGTGTCCAACGCAGAAATCGCCGAGAGGATCGCGATCACCGACGCCGCCAACCCCGGCCAGGGCGCGCGCATGGTGGCGAAGGCGTGGACCGATCCGGACTATCGCGCGCTGATGCTCGAGGACGGCACCAAGGCGGCCGAAGAACTGGGCATTCCGATGCGCGGGGCGCCGCCGCTGGGTGTGCTGGAGAACACCGCCGACACCCACTACCTCGTCGTATGCACGCTTTGCAGCTGCTATCCGCGCGCGGTCCTCGGCTATCCGCCGTTCTGGTTCAAGTCGGCGGCCTATCGTGCTCGGGCCGTGCGCGACCCGCGCGGCACCATCGCCGAATGGGGCACGGTGCTGCCGGAAGGCGTAAAAATCCGCGTCGTCGATTCCACCGCCGACTATCGCTGGATGGTGCTACCGCGACGGCCCGCCGGCACCGAAGCCTGGGACGAAGTGCGGCTCGCGACGATCGTGCGCGAAGGCGACATGATCGGCGTCACTGTGCCGTCGGTGGTGTGAAGCGGCTTTTAAAGCTCCTGGCGCACCTGCGCGTGGGCCAGGAGCGCGAACAGGCCGGTCCCGCCGATGACATTGCCGGTCAGCGCCAGACCGATGGTCATGGCCGCCTGGCCCGTACCGATCCTGCCCGCGAACAGCAGCAGGAAGGTCTCGGCCGCGCCGGCGATGACATGGGTGAACTCACCGATGGCGATGGTGTAGGTGAGCGCCAGCACGATCCAGAACTCGCCGTTGTTCAACGCGGCTCGAATCCAGGCAACCGAAGCGATGAGAAACCCGGCGGGAATCGCCTGCGTCAGCAGTTCCGACGGGGTCTTATCCAGCGCGCGTCCAGCCACCTCCAGCATGGCAGCGAGCAGGCTGTCGCCGACCAGGCGCAGCTTCACGTTCATCGCCGCAGCGATCGCGGTGCCCAGCATGTTGGCGACGAATACGATGACCCACAGCCGCGCTGTGCCCCACAGCTTCTGCCAGCTCGGTTGCGCCATGACCGGCAGCACCGTCACGATGGTCTGCTCGGTGAACAGCTGCATGCGGCCCAGAATGACCATCAGGAACCCGATGCAGTAGCCGAAGCAGGCTATGACGTCGCGCCCGGGCAGATCGGGCAGTCTGTGATGCAGTGCGCCCTGGGCGATCACCGATGCCATGATGGTTATGCCGGCGGCGAGACCCGACCAGAACAGCGAGCCATTAGGGCGATCCAGCTCCTCCTCGCCCTGGCGGCGGACCACCTCGTGGATGACCGGCGCGCGCGGTGCCGAGAGTTCCTTCACCTCCTCGTGGTCGAGGTGCTTCCGGCTTGGCGGCGTGTCATCGGACATCGGCCCGACATGCGGCCCGCGCGATGGCGCACCAATTCAATCCTGGGTCACCTGAAGCGTCAGCTCAGGCGCAGGAACCCAACCAGCCTCTCGGCTTCGGCCACGATCGGATCGGCAATCGCTGCGGCGCGTTGGGCACCGTCGTGCAGCACCGCATCCACGCTTGCCTGATCATCGAGCAACCGGCGCGTCTCGTCGGCGATCGGCCGCAGCTTCTCGACCAGTAGCGAGGCGAGCGCGTCCTTGAACGCGCCGAACCCCTTGCCGCCGTGCTCGCGCAGCACCGCCGTGTGGTCGGTGCCGTCGAGCGCGGCGTAGATGCCGACGAGGTTGCGCGCCTCGGGGCGGTGTTCCAGTCCGGGTGGCTCGGACGGCAGCGGTTCGGGATCGGTCTTGGCGCGGCGGATCTTCAGCGCGATCGCGTCGGGATCGTCGTTCAGGTTGATGCGGCTCTGATCCGACGGATCGGACTTCGACATCTTCCGATTGCCGTCGCGCAGGCTCATCACCCGCGGCGCCGGCCCCATGATCAGCGAGTCGATGTGCGGGAAGAACTCCACACCGTAGTCGTGGTTGAACTTCTGCGCGATGTCGTTGGCGAGTTCCAGATGCTGGCGCTGGTCCTCGCCCACCGGCACGCCTGTCGCGTGATACGCCAGGATGTCGGCCGCCATCAGGTTCGGATAGACATACAGCCCGGCCGAGGCGTTCTCGCGGTTCTTGCCAGCCTTGTCCTTGAACTGCGTCATGCGGTTGAGCCAGCCTATGCGCGCGACGCAGTTGAAGATCCAGGCAAGCTGCGCATGCGCGCGCACCGAGGACTGTGCGAACAGGATGTGCCGGCGCGGATCGATGCCGCAGGCCAGCAGCACGGCGGTCATCTCGCGGGTCTGGCGGGCGAGTTCCTTGGGGTCCTGCCACTCGGTGATCGCGTGCAGGTCGACAACGCAGTAGATGCAGTCGTGGCTGTGCTGCAGCGCCACCCAGTTGCGGATGGCACCCAGGTAGTTGCCGAGATGGGCGATGCCGGACGGCTGGATGCCGGAGAACACGCGTTGCATGTCGGTCTGATGGCTGATCCCTGGCGGCTGCGCAAGCAGTTGATCGGCTAGCGGGTTTCGCGGAACGCCGGGTAGAGATTGACGTAGCCGCGCTCCAGCCGGCGCTGCGCACGATCGGCCGCCACCTCACGCGACATCGGCGTGAAGCCGTGGCCTTCCACCAGTCGCTGCATGAACGCCGCGCGCGCGGTCACCGCGATCGCATCATGCAGCGCGTGCTCGTCCCAGCCAGCGGCGAACACCGCATCGGCGTCCGTCTGCGCCATCTGACCCGGCGACACCGCGAGCTTGTGCACGAAGGCGAGCAGCGGCTTCAGGCGCGGCTCGACGGGCGCGGCCTCCGGATCCTCGAGCAGCCGGTCCAGCAGGCCGCGCTCGATGCCGTGGGCATACGCCACCTCGGAATGCGCCACGTAGACGAACCGGCAGCCGGCAACGCCGGCCGCATAGGCGAGGATCAGTTCGCGCTCCGCCTGGCTCAGCGGCGACGGCCCGTTCATCAGCGCCTCGCTCATCTGCGCCCACATTCCGTAGATCGCCGGGTGTGCGGTGAAGACATGTGCCGGGCCAGCATCGGCCGGCAGCGATGGGAAGAACGGCATGGCGCCCCTTTCGATGTAGTCCGAGGCTACCAGGGTGCGCGCCCCTGTGGCTGGGTAATTTCTTCGGTACTGGTTCGACCATGCGCCGGCCTGTGACGTTGCTCGCAGGCCAATCACAGGAGAAGAACCATGCGACTGATCATCGCGGCGGCCGTAGGCGCGCTGCTGGCCGTTCCGGCATTCGCTGACAACAACGACAGCAATCACACCGGCGGGACGGCCAAGGGAGCGGCCGTGGGTGCCTTGGCCGGGCATGAGGTCGGCAGCGGCCATGCCAAAGCCGGCGCGCTGGCCGGCGCAGCGATCGGACATCATGACAAGAAGAAGGCCGAAGAGAACTCCAAGGACTGAATTAGCCGGCTTCGGTCGGCGGCATTCCCGGTGGACGACGGCGGTCAGCGCGCCTAAGTAGCCGCCGTCATCCAAAGGGGATGTGGGAATGTCGGCAACCGTAGACGCCTTGCTGGGCGACATGCTCGCCTGGCTCGACCGTGACGCCAGGCCATACGGCGAGGTCATGGACGCGTGGCGCACCTCGTGCCCACGCCTGCCGGTCTGGGAAGACGCGGTGGAACGCGGCTTTGTCGAGCAGGCACGTATCGGCGGCATTGCGTCGGTGCGCATCACTTCGGCCGGCCGCGCGTTTTTGGCGCATCGCGGCTGATGAGATTCCCGCAACCGAATGGTTGCATATCATGATGGGACTCCCTACATCACCTGCAACCCGGAGGTTGCAGATGGCAGATCGCATCGAAAAGCGCATCGTGCTGAAGGCACCGGTGTCGCGTGTCTGGCGCGCGCTGACCGACTATCGAGAGTTCGGCACGTGGTTCCATGTCGCGCTGGACGGCCCCTTCGTGCGTGGTCAGGAAGTGCGTGGACGAATCACCTGGCCGGGCGCCGAGCATCTGACGATGACGGCCACAGTGCAGCGCATCGAGCCTGAACGGGTGTTTTCGTTCACCTGGCACCCGTATGCGATCGACCCCGCGATGGACTATTCGTCCGAGCCCACCACGCTGGTGGAGTTCACACTGGAGCCGGTGCCCGAGGGCACGCTCCTGATGGTGGTCGAATCGGGCTTCGCCGCACTGCCGCCACATCGGCGCGACGAAGCCTTTCGCATGAACGATCATGGCTGGTCGATCCAGACCCAGAACATTGCCGAGTACGTCGCCCCTCCGGCGTAGGCCGCGGCCGCGGCGGGTCGATCCCGCGGTAGTGTTCGCCGCGTTGGGTGACCCGACACGGCTCGGGATGATCGGCCGGCTCAGCCACGGCAATGCGCTTTCGATCGCCCGCCTGGCCGAAGGGTCTGCCTTGACGCGACAGGCGATCAGCAAGCATCTGCGCGTGCTGGAAGGCGCGGGCATCGTCGATCGCGCGCGCGCCGGCCGCGAGACCCTGTATCGACTGGAACCCACGCGTCTTGCGGAGATGCGCGCTTATCTCGATGGCATCTCGCGGCACTGGGATGCTGCATTCGCGCGCCTGAAGGCGCTGGTGGAGGAATAACGCCGCGCCTCAGGGTTCAGCGCGGTGTTCCTCGCGCGCTGCCTCCCACACCTCGCGGCAGGCGTCGGCGTTCATCACCGCGATGCCGAGGCCGACGACCAGGTCGGGCCACGCCGACGGCGCCCACGCGGTGACCACACCGGCAACGATGATCGCGACATTCGCCAGCGCGTCGTTGCGCGCCGACAGGAATGCCGCCTTGGTCAGGCTGCCACGGTGATGGCGATAGCGCGCCAGCAGCAACGCGCAGAACAGGTTGACCGCCAACGCGCCGACGCCGGTCCACGACAGCAGCCTGGGGTCCGGCGCGATCGGCAGCTGGAACTTGTGCCACGCGGTGACCAGAGTGGTGATTCCGGGGACCAGCAGCAGTGCGCCAAGCAGCATGCCGACCCGCGCGCGGTTGCGCTCCGACCAGCCGACCGCGACGAGAATAAGGAAGTTGACCGCGGCGTCTTCCAGGAAGTCGATGCTGTCGGCGAACAGCGATACCGACCCGATCGTCCGGCCAATGGCGAACTCTATGGCGAAATAGCCCAGGTTGAGCATCGCCACGAGCGCAACGACCCGGCGCAGCGAACTGTGCGGCGCAACTGATTGCATCAACCGAGGCTAGTATTGGTGTGGCCACGCCGGAAGGTGACACCTGGCAGAAGACGGGACGCACAGCAGCAGATCCTCTTCCATCCTGTTGTCGAGTACAAGTGGTTGGCCATTGACAACGACTTGATCCCGACATATGTGCAAGCTGGGCGTCGGTGGATTACCCACGGATCGGATCCGCCAGCCGATGGGCTGGTGTGCTGGCCTGCCCAGCACAGCGCGTCGGTGTTCCCAAATAAGCGATCCTACAGGAGTCACAATCCCATGCACTTTCTGGGCGGCCTGATACTCGTCCTTGTCATCGCGTGGCTTGCCACCCGAGTGGGCGGCCCGAAAGCCGGCGTCGGAGCCGCCGTGGTCACCACCGCGGCGCTGGTCATGCTGACCAGTGATAGCCACCGTCACCACCACCACGATTACGACTAGTAAGCAGCCATGTTTGGACGCAGGCGGCGACAAGAACAGCCGCTCCAGCAGCGCTGAGTAGGCGGCAAACTCGGCGTCATCGCGTTTCGCGAGTATATCAGATCGACAAGCTGAGTGCGTGCCTTCGCGTCGCAATCAGCTTGTCAGCCATTGCATCCGCCGAGTACCCCGCTCACTGTCGGCCGGCTCAGCACCGGACGCACAGCAATGGCATACAACTACCAGACGCTGCAGATTGGCACGCCGCAGCCGCACACGCTTCAGGTGACGCTGAACCGTCCCGATGTGGCCAACGCGATGAACACGCAGATGGGTCTCGACCTGCTCGATCTGTTCCATGCGATCGGTGGTGCGCCGAATGACCAGCGCTGCATCGTCATCACCGGCGCCGGCGCGCGTGCGTTCTGTGCCGGCGGCGATCTGAAAGAGCGCAACGGCATGACGGACCAGCAGTGGCAGGATCAGCACCTGATCTTCGAGCGCGCGATCCGCGCCATCATTGCCTCTCCGGTGCCGGTCGTCGCCGCGGTGAACGGTGCCGCATATGCCGGCGGCATGGAGATCGCGCTATGCTGCGACTTCATCTACGCCGCGGAACACGCGCGCTTCGCACTGACCGAGGTGACGCTCGGCATCATGCCTGGCGCCGGCGGTACGCAGACCCTGCCGCGTGCAGTTGGTGCGCGGCGGGCGAAGGAGATCCTGCTCACCGGCCGGCCGTTCACAGCACAGCAGGCGTTCGAGTGGGGCATGGTGAACCGCATCTGCCCCGCCGACGCACTGCTGGCCGAGGCGCTGGAGACCGCGGCGACGATCGCCGGCAATGCGCCGATCTCGACGCGGCAGATCAAGCAGTCGGTGAACTACGGGCTGAACATGGACCTCGCCAGCGGCATGATGTTCGAGATCGAGGCGTATAACCGCATGGTGCCGACCGAGGATCGCCGCGAAGGTATCCGCGCCTTCAACGAGAAGCGCAGGCCGGTGTTCCAGGGGCGCTGAGGGGACTACGCTTCAACCCGTTGCATTGGGAGCTTGCGATGTCCGGATCCGAACGCCTCGTGCACGCTGAACGGCTTGCCGGTGAGCAGGATCTCCTTGGCGCGCCGCATGCCGACCGCGCGGGGCAGGTTCTGCGTGCCGCCGGCGCCCGGCATGATCCCCAGCGTCACTTCCGTCAGCGCAAAC
>DASSRN010000203.1:0-6540 GCA_035701785.1 Acetobacteraceae bacterium
ACAAGGTCGAGCGCAGGCTGCTCCCAAATGTCCACCTCGCCGTTCTGCAGCGCCGCTGCCGCCGTCGCTGGATCGGGGATGACGCGCCATTCGACGCGATCGACCTTCGCCAGCCGCCCGCCGCTCAGCCCGTCCGCGGGCTCGGCGCGCGGGACGTAGTCGGGATTGCGATCGAACACCGTGAGCGCGCCGCTGATGCGCGCTTCGCGGTTGAAGCGGAACGGGCCTGAGCCGATCGCCGTTGTGACCGGCTTGATTGGGTCGCCTTCAAGATCCTTTGCCCGCATGATGACGGGGATCTGACCGATGCCCGAGCCAAGCGCGAACAGCAGGTTGGGGTAAGGCTTCTTCAGCCTCAGTTCGAACGTCTTCGCATCGACGGGATCGAGCGATGCCAGCACGGCCAGCACCTTGGCGCCGACCAGGTCACGGCCCATCCAGCGCTTCAGCGACGGCACAACATCGGCTGTCGTCACCGCCTGTCCGTCATGGAACTTCAGTCCATCGCGCAAGGTGAAGCGCCAGGTCAGGCCATCGGGCGACGTGTCCCAGCTCGCCACCATTTGCGGCTTCGGCTGCAGCTTGGAATCCCAGGCGAACAGCTCCTCGTAGACCATCAGCCCGTACTCGCGGGTGATGACGATGGAGGCGAACACCGGATCGAGCTGCGTCAGGTCGGCATGTGGCACGACGCGCAGCACCTTGGTCTCCGCAGTCGCCGGACGCGCCGCAAGCCCGACGAACAGCACGGCAATCAGAAGGCGCATCAGCATGCTGTCCTCCGCTCAGCCGACCAGCACGGCTTTGCCGATCACCTTGCGGTCGATCACCGCCTGCATTGCTTCCGCAGCCTGCGCCAGCGGGAAGCGATGCGAAATGCGCGGCTTCAGCTTGCCCTGCGCCGCGAGATCTGCGAGCGCCCTCATGTTGGCAATCGCCAGATCGGGATCCGCCTCGTTCAGCCCGCCGATCCGCACGCCGATCGCATCGATGCCCTTGATCAGCAGGTAATTGCTGCGGATGTTGGTCGGAGCGCCGCCGAGAAAACCCAGGATCAGCAAGCGCCCGCACCACGCAAGGCAGCGCAGCGACTCCTCGGTCACCTCGGCCCCGATCGGATCATAGACGATGTCGACGCCACGGCCGCCGGTAAGTTCCTTCACCCGGTCGAGGAAGCCGCCGTGATAGCCGATGGCGTGATCGGCCCCTTCCTCCAAGCACGCAGCGCGCTTCTCGTCAGTGCTCGCCGTGGCGATCACCTTGGCACCGAACAGCTTCGCCACCTGGATAGCGGCGATGCCGATGCCGCCGGCAGCACCGTGCACCAGCACCCATTCACCAGCCTGCAAGCGCCCGCGCTGGAGCAGCGCATGGTACGCGGTGGAATAGGCACCCCGGAACACGCCCGCTGCCTCCATGCCCATGCCGGCTGGAACATGATCGCACAGTGCGGCCTTGGCGTTACCGAATTCGGCGCAGGCGCCAAGGCTATGCCGGCTCATCACCTTGTCGCCGACGTGGAACTGTGTCACGTCGGGGCCAACGGCAATTACCTCGCCCGCCGCCTCACCACCTGGAATGAACGGCGGTTCTGGCCGGAACTGGTACTTGCCGGCGAGCATCAGCACGTCGACGTACTGCACGCCGCGCGCCTTGATGCGCACCTGCACCTCTCCGGGGCCGGGCGACGGCGGGTCGGGCACGTCGCGCAGCGCCAGAACCTCGGGTCCGCCGAACGCCTCGCACACCACGGCTTTCATCTGCTTGGGTCCCTGATTGCTGGCGCCAGTATGGCGGCGTCAGCGCCGAGTGGCCAACAGCATGGGTGCGTACTCGGCAATGAACAGCGCGAAGGCGCCGACCCATGCTACCGCGGCAACCTCGTAGAGTTCCATCTGACCGTCGAACGTCCAGGCGGCAGCGATGCGCAGCAGGGCTGCGACGTTCACCAGCAGATAGATCGCCACCGTCACCTTGTCGGCGCTCAGCACGCGGCCGGTATGGCCCAAGGTGGCGCGTGTCATCACCGCCAGGATCATCGTGCCCATCGCACCAGCGGTCAGAGCATGCACAGCTGCGGCGGGCGGCACAGCTTCGCCGATCAGCGACAACCCGAGCAGCGCGAGGCCGACGACCAGCCACAGATACCCCACATGCAGGATCAGCAGCAGCGGTTCGGTGAACGTGGCGATGCCGCGCCAGCGTGCCAGTCGCCCTAGGTTCAACGCGGCGGCGAGCAAAAGCAGCGCACCGACTGGGCGCCAGTTCGGCAGGAAGACCGAACCAAGCAGGCCGACGATCAGCGCCGCCCGTGCGCTGATTTCCAGCCACGCCAGATTCGCCGGCACCGGTGGCATGCCGCGCGCATTGAGCCAGTTGCGGGTGAATGCCGGAATGATGCGCCCGCCGATCACCGAGATCAACACGATCACCGTGGCGATGCCGAGCCGCCAACCGAGTTGTACAGAAAGGTTGGGTCAGCAGATTGGCGAGCGCGAGTACCAGCACCGGCACCAGCAGTGGATAGTTGCGGCGATTGCCCACCGCGATCAGCTCGCGCGCTGCGACGATCTCCAATGCAACGGCAAAGGCAAGATCGGCCGGCACCACCAGCCACGCAGGAACGATCGCGGAGAACAGGCATACGAGGCGCCCCAGCAGCCACAGCGCCACAAGCACGACGAGTGGCGCTCCTGCAACCGGCGGCCGGCCCGTCCAGTTGGGGATGGCGGTCAGCAGAAAGCCACCGACACCCGCCATGATGAAGCCGAACAGCATTTCGTGCACATGCCAGCTCAGCGGATCGAAGCTGGTCGGCAGGTCCAGCTCGCCGGTGAGCATCGGCAACCAGGCCGCCATCGCGAGCGTCGCCCAGCCAGCGGCGGCAAGGAAGAACGGGCGAAATCCGGCGGTCAGCAGCGGCGGCATTTTGCGGTCCTCGGCGCTATGTCCATAATCCCACATCGTCGCGGAGGACACACGCCATGTCAGGTGCCAACACATTCAAGTTCGTCATGCTGCCACCGCAGACCGAGGTGACGCGCGACTGGGGTCGCATGCTGGCCGAGGCGATGCCCGAGGTGCGCGTGGTGATCGCCGACGACCAGGCAACGGCGGAGCGCGAGATCGTCGATGCCGAGGCGGCGTTCGGCCGACTGCCGCGCGAGGTGCTGGAAAAGGCGAAGCGGCTGCGCTGGCTCCAGGCGCCGCAGATCGCACCGCCGGCGGGCTACTACTACCCGGAGTTGATCCAGCATTCGCTGACCGTCACCAACTTCCGCGAGATCTTCAACGATCATATCGGCGCGCACATCATGGCCTTTGTGCTTGCCTTCGCGCGCGGGTTCCAGGTGTTCCTGCCACAGCAGTTCCGGCGCGAGTGGAAGAAGACGCGCGAGAACACCGGCGTGGTGCATCTGCCCGAAGCGACGGCACTGATTGTCGGCGTCGGCGGCATCGGCGCCGAGGCTGCGCGGCTGGCCGCCGCCTTCGGCATAACAGTGCTGGCGACCGACGCACGCCGCACCTCGGCACCGCCGGGCGTTGCGGAGTTGCACAAGCCAGAGGCGCTCGATTCGCTGCTGCCGCGCGCCGATTTCGTGATCCTGACCGTGCCGCACACGCCGGCGACGGAGGGCTTCATGAATCGCGCGCGCTTCCAGCGCATGAAGCGCAGCGCCTTCTTCATCAACATCGGCCGCGGCATGACGACCAAGCTGGATGACATGGTGGCGGCGCTGAACGCCGGAGAGATCGCGGGCGCCGGGCTCGACGTGTACGAACAGGAACCGCTGCCCGCCGATCATCCGCTGTGGACCACACCGAACGTGCTGATGACGCCGCATACCGCCGGCTGGGGACCGTACCTGGACGATCGCCGCTACGAGATCATCGTCGACAACTGCCGCGCGTTCCTTGACGGCAAGCCGCTGCGCAACGTGGTGGACAAGGCATCGTGGTTCTGAGCTGACACCGCGCTCAGTGCCATAGCCGTTTCGATGCAAGCTGCGCGCCCTCGACCAGGGCCGCCAGCTTGCGGAACGCAATCTCGCGGTCCACACGTCCCGCCGTGCCGACCGATGTAGAGAAGCCGCAGTCGGTGCCGGCGATCACCCGCTCTCGCCCCACCACGTCGGCGAAGCGGCAGATGCGCTGCGCCACCAGTTCGGGATGTTCGATGTAATTCGTGCAGGTGTCGATCACGCCGGGGATCAGCACCTTGTCGTCCGGCAGCTTTGTCTCCTGCCACAGCGTCCATTCGTGTTCGTGCCGCGGGTTGGCCGCTTCGAACGAGATCGCCTGCGGCTTGGCCTTCAGCACGATCGGCAGGATCTTCTGCAACGGGATGTCGAAGTCGTGCGGGCCCTCGTAGTTGCCCCAGCACAGATGCAGCCGCGACATGTTCGCCGGCACGTTTGCCAGCGCATGGTTCAGCGCCTCCACCTGCTGCTCAGCCTGTTTCAGGAACTCCGACTCGCTGAGGTCCTGGAACCCGGTGTGGCGCGCCATGGCCAGATCGGGACTGTCGAGCTGCACGACGATACCGGCCTTCGCGATCGCCTCGTATTCCTCCTGCATCGCATCAGCCACCGCGCCGATATAGGCGGCGTGATTCGGATAGTGCCTGTTCGGCTGGAAGGTGGAAACGACGCCGGGCGAGGCCGCCGGCATGAACGCATCTACCGGCTTGGACGCGGCGATCGCCGCCTTGAAGTTGTCGATGTCGCGCTGCGCCGATGAATGGTCCTGTCGCGTGATTGGCCCGGTGCAGCACAGGCGACGGATCTGTTGCGGTCCGATGAACAGCTCCAAGCGGCGGCGGAAATCGGCATAGGGTGCGACATCGCGGTTGGGCTTCGGCACGAACGGTTCGCCGCCGAACCCGGTCAGGCGTTCATGCACATAGGTGGCGTAGCCGATCTTGCTGGTCTCGCCGTCGCTGACCACGTCGATGCCGATCTGCACCTGGCGGGCGACAATGTCGGCGACCGCCTGACGCACGTGCTGCTCAAACTCAGCTGTATCGTACGGCTCGTCGCGATCTTTCTTGATCAGCAACTCCACCAACGGCTGCGGACGCGGCAGGCTGCCGACATGCGTGGTGAGGATGCGATCGGTGCTGAGCTTCATGGTGCGCTCCTCAATGCCATAGCTTCGCCGAGGCCAGCTTGGCGCCTTCGACCAGCGCACCAAGCTTGCGGTAGGCGATTTCCGGATCGACGCGGCCGGCGTGACCAACGAATGTGGCGAAGCCGCAATCGGTGCCGGCCAGTACGCGCTCGCGCCCGACGATGTCGGCGAACTGGCAGATACGCTGCGAGACCAGTTCGGGATGCTCAATGTAGTTGGTGCAGGTGTCGATCACGCCGGGGATCAGCACCTTATCGGCGGGAATCTTCGCCTGCTGCCACACGGTCCATTCGTGCGCGTGACGCGGGTTGGCGGCCTCGAACGAGATCGCCTGTGGCTTCGCCTTCAGGATGATCGGCAGCACCTTTGCCAGCGGAATATCGAAGTGGTGCGGTCCTTCGTAGTTGCCCCAGCACAGATGCAAGCGCGCCGAACCTGCGGGCACGTTGGCGAGCGCGTGGTTCAGAGCCTCCACCTGCTGCTCGGCCTGCTTCAGGAACTCGGGCTCGGTCAGATCCTGGAAGCCGGTATGGCGCGCCATCGCCAGGTCGGGGCTATCTAGCTGCACGACGACGCCGGCATTGGCGATCGCTTCATACTCTTCGCGCATCGCATCGGCAACCGCACCGATATAGGCGGCGTGGTTCGGATAGTGCCGGTTGGGCTGGAATGCCGAAACGACGCCCGGCGAAGCAGCGGGCATGAACGCATCCACCGGCTTCGATGCTTCGATCGCCGCCATGAAGTTGGCGATGTCGTGCTTCACCGCGTCATGGTCGGCGAGGCGAATATCACCGATGCAGCATAGTCGACGGAACACCTGCGGACCGGTGAACTGGACCATGCGGGCACTGAACTCGGGATAGTCCGCAAGGTCGCGCTGCGGCTTCCGAACGAACGGTTCGCCGCCGAAGCCGGTAAGACGATCCTTGATATAGGTCGCGTAGCCGATCTTGCTGGCTTCACCGTCGCTGACCACGTCGATGCCGATGGCGACCTGATGCGCCACGATCTCGGCAACGGCCTTGGTGACCTGCCGGTCGAACTCGGCGTGGTCGTACGGCTGCTCCTGGTCCTTCTTCACCAGCAGTTCGACCAGCGACTGCGGCCGCGGCAGGCTGCCGACATGAGTCGTCAGGATACGGTCGGTGCTGAGCTTCATGGCGTTCCTCCCAGGCGTGTTGGGGGCGATGGTACAGGCAGCGCCGCCCGGCGGCCAGTCGGGTCATGAAAGTGTCTGATAGAATGCATCCGGCGAATCGATCTCGCGCATGCGGCCGCCGTCGATCAGCAGGAAGCGCGTGCCGATCGCCTGCACGAAGGCGCGATCGTGCGAGACGATGACGCAGGTTGCGGCATGCGCGAGGATCTCTGCCTCCAGCTTCTCCTGTCCGGCGATGTCCACGTGGT
>DASSRN010000204.1:0-5522 GCA_035701785.1 Acetobacteraceae bacterium
CCCATCTGGCCATCAAAAGGCGCTCTGATTTCCGTGTAGCCCAGGTTGAGCTGGGCGAGCGCGATCTGTGCCTGCGCCGCCTGGATGTTCGCTTCCGCGCTGGCGCGCTCGAAGTTCCAGTGATCGACGTCGACCTGTGTCGCCGCGTCGCGCTTGAGCAGCGCAGTGTAGCGGACGACCTCGGTCTTCGCATAGAGCAGCGCGGCCTGCTGTAGCTGCAATTGTGCCTGCGCCTGCTGCAACTGTGCTCTATACTGGTCCTGCTGGACGGTGAAAAGCAGGTCGTTCTTCCTGACCAACGCGCCGTCCTGGAAGTGGATCTTCTCCAGGAAGCCGACGACGCGGGCGATGAGCTTGACCTGATTGACCGCTGCGGCGTTGCCGGTGATCTCGAGCGATTCGCTGACCGTCTGCTCTTTCGGTCGAACTACCGGAATGGTCGGGGGCGCCTGGGCCTGGGCAATCGTCGTCACGGCCGCGGTGAGCGGGCTCGCTTCGGCACCGATCATCGCCTGCCACCAGCGCGACAACGCCGCTGCGGCTCCCATTCTGCCGCCCGACAGCGCATCGGCAAGCGCGATGCCGACGACCACCACCGCGACCGCTTTGCCGAGCGCGCGCACGACGCTCACCACTGCGGCGGCCTTATGTCGGGTCCACGGTCGCCGGGGCCGGGCAGACCGGGTAATGGCGATCGTGGCTGACTGGACGGCGGCAGCAGTCCACCCCAGTCGGTGCGGCTGCGCATCTCGTCGCGGGTGGCGTCATTCACGATGTCGTTCCCCTCTCGTATCCGCCATCCGCCGCCGAGTGCGCGGTACAGCGACGCCAGGCTGGTGGCGAGATTGCCTTCGGCCGTGGCCAGGTTGCTTTGTGCCTGAAAGAGGTTCTGCTCCGCGGTCAGCACGGTAGTGAAGTCGCGCGTGCCGAGCAGGTACTGATCGAGCGCGATGCTCAGCGCCTTGTTGGCGGCGGCGACGCTCCGGCGCAGAAAATCGACCTGCTGGCGTCCTTGCAAGAATGCGGCGAGCGCGTTCTCCACCTCCTGCTGTGCCCGCAGCACCGTGTTCTGGTATTGGATCAACAGGGTTTGCAGGCGGGCATCCTGCACCCGGACGTTATTGGTGATCTGGCCGTAGTTGAGGATGGGCCAGGAGAAGGTGGGTCCGAACGCGAACTGGATGCCCGGGGCGGTGAACACCTCGTTCAGCCGGTTGCTGCCGGTAGTTCCCGCCACGGTGCCGAACGCGCCGACCAGCGAGAATGCCGGGAAAAGATCGGCCTTGGCGATGCCGATTTGTTCGCTTTGCGCCGCCGCCTGGAGTTCGACGGTGCGGATGTCCGGCCGTCGGCGCAGCAGGTCCACCGGAATCCCCACCGCGACGTCGCGCGGTGGCACCGGGATTGTCTCGGGCCCGGCGAGCAGTGCGTCGAGCGATGCCGGCGGCATGCCCAGCAGCACGCGAAGGGCGTCCTCACCCTGCTGCAACTGTGCGGTCAATTGCGGGATAGCCGACTCGGTCTGCGCCAGAACGTTCTGCGCCTGATACACGTCCAGTGCCGTCGCAGTGCCGCCGTGCCAACGATCGGTGGCGATCTGCAACGCCTTGCGCTGCTTCACCACGTTCTCTCGCGCGATGACGATCTGCTGCTGCAAGGTGCGGATACCGATATAGGCAGACGCCACATCACCCAGCAGTGTCACCAGCACATCGTCGTAGCTGGCGATTGAGGCGAGATAGGCCGCATCGGCGGATGCTACGCCGCGGCGGAACTTGCCCCACAGGTCGATCTCCCAGGCGATCTGGGAGCTGAGCGAGGCGCGCCAGTAGTTGCCGAGCGTATGCTGCGGGTTGGAGGTCGGGTCTACCTGGCTTGCTTGGTTGTAACCGACATTTGCGCCGAGCTGTTGAGTCTGTGGGTAGAATTCGCCGATGGCGATACCCAGCGTTGCGCGGGCCTCGAGTACCCGCGTGCCGGCGGCCAGCAGGGTGAGATTCTGCCGGTAGGCCAGATCGATCAGGCGATCGAGCGTAGGGTCATGGAACAGCGTCCACCATCTCTCGTCGTCCTGATGGTCGGTATGCACCGATGCATCCTGCGCCTCGAGCCAGGTCCCCGCGACAGGCGCGGCTGGCGGCGCAAAATCGGGGCCAACCTTACAGCCGGCCACCGACAACAGCAGCACGCCAATCAGCAGCTTTCTGCCACTGCTGGAGTGACCGTTCGCCGTATCGCCGACGAACCGGAACACTTTAGGAATCACATACGAACGCGTTCGTCGCATTCATGCCCCGGCGATATTGCTCGGATGTTCGCCTATCAATCCCGGTTGACAACACTCTTCCCTCAGACTCGCATTGCGCAACTGTTCCGGTCAACCGCTATTTCCCCGTGTGGCTGCCAATTGTTAATCTTGTTGCGGTTGCCGGATTCGAGAAGATTGATCGGATCGCATAACTTGATCGCAATCAGCGCCAGCTCAGCGGCCTCACCTCGTTGTAGAGGTGCCACCAGCCGCCAGCGCGACGCGCGCATGCTGCCGCGAGGTGAACAGCGTCTCCTTCAAGCACTCATCGTGGAGCCATCCGCTGAGTTGCCAGCGAACACATGCCGCTGCGATATGTCCGGCGCTATCTAGTGCCAGCCCACCATGACCTGGGGCACCAGGTGAGGATTGCGTCGACACTGAGCAGCGTGCGGGCGCCACGACCGGCGGCGATCGCCGTCAGATCACATCCGCCCCGCGTGCCCGATAACGAGGACAAGCCTCCAGGCTGAGAAATTCGTGGGGAATGTTGGCGAGCACGACGAGGAAACGGAACCCCGACCCACCCATACGGAAATCCCACTCGAAATTCGCGCTCCCGACCCAAGGGAAACTGCGGCGTTTCTCAGGCCCATCGAAGCATGCGCCGGTGCTATTCTCGAAGCGCATCTAAGGCAAAGGAGTTTGCCATGCCCAAGATGAAGCGCGCCGCCCTCTATCTGCGCGTGAGCACAGACGGGCAGACCACGGCGAACCAGCGGCTCGCCCTGAAGACTGTCGCAGAACAGCGAGGCTGGACGGTGGTCGGCATCTACGAGGACGCCGGCATCAGCGGCGCCAAGGGGCTCGACAAGCGGCCAGGTCTCGACGACCTCCTGACCGATGCCACCAGGGCGCGGTTCAACGTGGTCATGGCCTGGGCAATGGACCGTCTTGGCAGGTCCCTGGTGGATTTGCTGAACACGTTGAACACCCTGGAGGAAGCGCGCGTTGACCTGTTCCTGCATCAGCAGGCGATCGACACCACGACGCTGGCCGGTCGGATGTTCTTCCAGGTGATGGGCGCGTTCGCCGAGTTCGAGCGGGGCATGATCCGCAGTCGGGTGAACGCGGGCCTGGCAAGGGCGCGCGCTCGGGGCGTGACGCTCGGACGGCCGAAGGTGCCGGCAAAGATCGAGACGGCTATCAGGGCGCGTTTGGCGACCGGCACGGGGGTGCTGAAGGTGGCGCGCGAGCTTGGCGTCGGCACCAGCGTCGTGCAGCGCGTCAAAGCCGCGGACCATCGATTTTCCGCAAGAGATTCACGTCCACTTATATGAGCCGGCAACTTCACGTAGGATGCGTGCTACGGAAAAACCACGCGAGCCACAGCGATGTTCGCTATTGTCCGGAAGTTCAATCTGAGGCGTGGGTCTGGCCCGGAGGTAGCACGTCGCGTGAACGACAGCTTGGTACCGCTTCTCCGCCAGCTGCCGGGCTTTCGGAGCTATTACCTGTTTGCCGGCGGCCCTGATGTGCTTGTCAGCATTCGGATCTTCGACAGTGCCGACGAAGCGCTTGCCTCCAATGAGCTTGCTGCAGCTTGGATTAGGGACAACGTGCTGGAATTCACAAGGGGAATGCCGGAGGTGATGTCAGGCGACGTAATCGTCACAGACGTCGAGTCCCAAATGTGCGGAGAAGTGGGGTCATAGCACCGGGGGCTCCGGAGCTGGAAATCTATCAGCTCACCGCGGATCCGCACAGGCAGGCTCATCCGGTAGTCTCCTCCGCAGCTCGTCATTGCCGGATGGTCCGGCGAAGGTCGGCTCACCATCCGGACGGTGCAGAAGTCAAGAATTTCGCGGCTCAGCTAAAATGTTCACCGGCCATGGCACGATAATGACCGCTGACGATCTTGGAGGTTGCCTCCCGCAGGACAGTCAAATCCGCAGCACGGTCACCGAAACGAACAGGAAGGTAGCGTTCCGCCGGGAACCTGCTGCCGCGCCCCGCAACGATATCGGTGACAAGCGCGCCGGCCATTGCCGACCAGGTGACGCCGGCCGAGTTGAAGGCGTTCGCGATGATGAGGCCCTCATGCTCGGTATGGCACCGATCAGTGGCTTGCCATCAGGCGTGAACGTCTCTGGACCATTGATGAAGGTTCGCACGCCTGCCGTATTGAGTACCGGAAACAGCGCGGCCGCACGCTCGGCATAAGGTGCGAATTTTTCACAGAGAGGAGGAAATAGTGTGAAGGCGAACGGCTCCGGCAGCTCCTCGGGTTCGATCGTGAGAGCATCCTCGTCGAACACCCCGAAGAGGAATTTCCCAACCTCCTCGCGGCCATAGCAGAGATCAATCAGCGCCACCCGATGTGTCGGCACGTGCGAGTGAAGGTGAACTCCCGCACCTACTTCCACCTTCCTGACGCCTGCGCTCTATATACGCGAACGAGGGAGCACTCCCTCGTCATGTTGATCGATTGGGGACAACGATGCCGCAACTCGAACCCGCGGACGTCCTGATTATCGGCTCCGGCGCATCCGGCGCGGCGGTGGCATGGTCGCTGGCCGAGACCAAAATGCGCATTCTTTGCCTCGAGCAGGGCGACTGGCAGAACCCCGCCAATTATCCGTCCACCGGCCGGGATTGGGAGGCACGGCAGTTCTCCGATATGGCCACCTCGCCGAACCGGCGCCAGCTCTGGTCCGACTACCCGGTCAACGACGACAACTCGCCGATCAAGGTGCTGAACTTCAACGCCGTTGGCGGTAGCACCATCCTCTATGCCGCCCACTACCCGCGCCTGCATCCGTCCGACTTCCGGGTGAAGTCGCTGGATGGCGTCGCCGACGACTGGCCAGTCGATTACGCGGTGTTGGAGCCCTTCTTCGCCGAGAACGACCGCATGACTGGTGTCTCTGGCATGGCCGGCGATCCTGCCTATCCGCCGCAGAAGGCCGCGCCGATGGATCCCCTGCCTATGGGCCGCTCCGGACGAATGCTGGGCGAGGCGATGAACCGGTTGGGATGGCACTGGTGGCCCAGTGACTGCGCGGTGACGACGAGGGAGTATGAAGGCCGGGCGCCGTGCATCAATCTCGGCCACTGCATCGCCGGCTGCGCCCAGGGCGCCAAGGCCAGCACGGATATCACCTATTGGCCCGCGGCGATCCGCGCCGGGGTCGAACTGCGCACCCGCGCGCGCGTGCGCGAGATCACCGTCGATTCCGCGACCGGCATGGCCAATGGCGCCATTTACTTCGAC
>DASSRN010000205.1:0-2862 GCA_035701785.1 Acetobacteraceae bacterium
GTCGGGAGACAGTGCCGTTACAGCGAGTTTGCCCTTCGCCATCGCGGCATTGATGCTGGGCAGGATGTCCTGCGGCAGCGTGAACAGCACGGCGATCGGATGGATCTGCGTCACCGACATGATGCCGGCAGAGTCTGATGCATGGACCATATTGCCCGGATCGACCTGGCGCAGCCCCACCCGTCCCTGGATCGGCGCGGTGATAGTGCAATAGCCCAGATTGAGCCGAGCCATCGAAATCGCTGCGTCGTCGCCGGCGATCTGGGCGGTCAGCCGGTTGACCATCGCCTGCTGCGTGTCGAGCTGCTGGCGCGAGGCGAAGCTGCTCTTCTCCAGCGACGTGTAGCGCACGAGGTCCCGCTGCGCATTGGCGAGATCCGCCTCGTCCTGGGTGCGCTTGGCCACCGCCGCGTCGAGCGCCGCCTGATACGGACGCGGGTCGATGACCGCCAGGATATCGCCCTCCTTGACATCCTGACCCTCGGTGACCGGCACCTGCATCAGTGTGCCGTCGACGCGGCTGCGCACCTGAACGGCGTTGAAGGCCTGCACCGATCCGAGCCCGGAAGCGTACAAAGGGACGTCCTGGCGGGTGCTGTGAGCGACGGTGACGGGAACCGCGGCCGGCGTGGCCTGCGGGCGTGCCTGCTGCGCCGCTGGGCGGTCGGACAGGAAGGCGACACCGGCTCCTGCCGCCAGCACCAGCAGCAGTCCAAGTGCCGGCTTCAGACCCCTTCGGCGGAGGCCTCGTTCTGCGTCAGTCATCACCCGAAGTCCCGCCCCTCTGCCGTCGCCCAACCCGGCGCCTTTTGTGCTGCGCCGCAACATATCACAAAAAGCCTTCCCTTTGCCGTCCCCGCCATGACGGTCCGGTCATGTAGCGGTCAGCCTCGCATTGTCGGCGAAACGGCGGCGAAGAGCCAGCGTCAAAAATCAGTACGCGGACGCCGTCGTCAAGGCGTGACACATGTCGATACAGTTTGAGCCGCTTCAGTCACCGGTGACGCCTAGTGCGCGGCGGAAGCGATCGGCGAGATACGCGCCATCGCGCGGCGGCAGGTGCCGCGTCACGTCAATTGGTGAGATGCGGATGACCGCGAACAGCGCTTCCTGACGAAGCCGCGGGCGCAGTGCCTCCACCTGCTGCATGTCGCGTGCTGTAGTGGTTGCAGCCCAGCCGCAGGCGGCGGCGACCGCAGCGAGATCCGTGGTGAGGCCGGTATGGCTCGGCTGCGATCCGGTCTCGCCGTAGCGCGCGTTGTCGAGCACCGCAATGGCGAGGTTTGGCGCACCGGCAGCAGCGATCGTTGCCAGCGCGCCCATGCCCATGAGCATCTCGCCGTCACCCGTCAGCACCAACACGCGACGGCGCGGTTGCGCCAGCGCGATACCAAGCCCGACCATCCCCGCGCCGCCCATCGCACCCCACAGATAGAAGTTGAGCGGCCGCTCGCCGGCAGCGGCGGCATCGTAGCTGGGCGCGCCGAGGCCGGTGACCACCAGCAGGTCGCCGGGGTCGCGCAGCAGCACAGCAGCAACGGATCGGCGCTCGAGCGTGCCGTCGTTCCTCATTTCGCGAACACCTTGGCGCCGATCAGCCGCTGCGAGAACAGCACGGCGACCGGCACCGCGCTCTCGAACGCCAGGGCCGCGGACGCGGCGACGATCTCGGCGGCATCGTCGGGCTGGTCGGCGCGGCGGACATGCACGCCGGCCGCCGCGAGTACAGAGGGCGTCGCACTGCCCATCGGCACCTGTCACGGGTTGAACTCGGCCCACTCGCCGCGCATCGTCACCAGGGTCAGGAACGGCATGCGGCAGTTGATCGGCAGCGACAGCATGTTGATGCAGTTGCCGACGCCGGACGACTGCATCAGCAACACCGCGCGCTGCCCACCCAGCCACGCGCCTGCGGCCAATGCGATGCCTTCCTCCTCGGTGGTCAGCACGACAGCGCGCATTGCAGCGTCGGCATGTGCCGCCTCGATCAGCTGCGCGTGACCGGCGTCGGGCACGTAGGCCAGCTGTCTGATGTTCGCGGCCTTCAGCGCGGCATAGACCTGCGCCTGCCAGGTGGATTGCGTCATGCCGGCCGATGGTGTCAGGCGGCGGCGTGCTGGCCGCGGCCGAACAGCCGGTCGAGGTCGTTCGCCTGCGCCTTGTCGAACTGCGTGGTCTTCGCCCGCACATCGTCCACCGCGGCGAGCGCCTTCTTCACCGCCGGCCGCTGGTCGATCACGCCGACCCAGCGCATGACGTTCTTGTACTTCTCGCCCGCCGTCGCGCCGAGCAGCGTCGGGATGTTGCGCGCCCACGGATAGCTGGCGATGTCGGCGATGCTGTACTCGTCGCCACCCAGCCACTGTCTCGTGCCGAGGCGCTGGTCCATCACCTCCAGCACGCGGTGGACCTGCGTCGTGTAGCGGCTCTGGGAGTAGTCGTTGCCCTTGGGCGCGAAGCGCATGAAGTGCACGTGCTGGCCGAACATCGGCCCCAGCGTCGTCATCTGCACCATCATCCACTCGATAGCCTCGTATTTGGCGGCGAGGTCCTTCGGCAGCAGCCTGCCGGTCTTCTCGGCCAGGTACAGCAGGATCGCGCCCGACTCGAACAGCGTGACCGGCTTGCCGCCCGGACCGTCGCTGTCGGTGATCACCGGCACCTTGGCCATCGGATTGAGCTTCAGGAACGCCGCGTCGAACTGCTTGCCGGTGAACACGTCGACTGGGTGGACATAATAGGCAAGCCCCAGTTCCTCGAGGGCGACGTAGATCTTCACCACGTTCGGGCTGCCCATGCCGTAGAGCTCGATCATCCGATTGTCTCCTGCTGGATTGAGGCTATCGGCGCGTCGCCAGCGCC
>DASSRN010000206.1:0-17645 GCA_035701785.1 Acetobacteraceae bacterium
TTCTTCCCTTACTTCCCGCGCCACCGCGCTTGCAGGCGATTCGTTGACATCGGCCCAGCCACCGGGAAGCGTCCAACGCTCACCATCGGCGCGTTCGCGGACGAGCAGGATGCGGTCGTCCTGGAATACCGCTCCGCGCACACCGAGCTTGGGCGTGGCGCGGCCCGACCGTGGAATGATCAGGGCATCTTTCGGCGGCGATGCCATTTGCGGCGGTGGCTCCATTTTCTCCGATCGCGAACCGCTGTACGATGAACGTCACAATCCGGAAAGGCTCAGCTATGCTTGATCGCCCGAACGAAAGCCTGTCGGCCCGCGACATCGCCTATCACATGCACCCGTTCACCAATGCCCGACGGCTGGAGAGCGAAGGACCGTTCGTCATCACGCGCGGCGACGGGATCCGCATCATCGATGAGGAGGGGCGCGACTACATCGATGCGCTCGCCGGTCTGTGGTGTGCCAGCCTCGGGTTCAGCGAGAAGCGCCTGGCCGAAGCGGCGTACCGGCAGATGCTGGAGCTGCCCTATGCGTCGACCTTCGGGCAGCGCTCGCATCCCAAGGTGATCGAATTATCCGAGAAGCTGATCTCGCTGATGCCGGTGCCGATGTCGAAGGTGATCTTCAACAACTCGGGCTCCGAGGCGAACGACACCGCAGTGAAGACCGTCTGGTACTACAACAATGCGATCGGGCGGCCGCGGAAGAAGAAGATCATCGGCCGCATGAAGGGCTATCACGGGATCACGGTCGCCTCCGGCAGCCTGTGCGGGCTGCCGTATGTGCACCAGGACTTCGACCTGCCGATCGCCAACATCCGACACACCGACTGCCCGCATTTCTGGCGCTACGGGAAGCCCGGCGAGAGCGAGGAGCAGTTTGCGACCCGCATGGCCGAGAACCTCGATGCGCTGATTGAGCGCGAAGGACCTGGAACGGTCGCAGCCTTCATCGCCGAGCCGGTACAGGGCGCTGGTGGCGCGGTGATTCCACCGGCCACCTATTTCGCCAAGATCCAGGAGGTGCTGCGCAAGCACGACGTGCTGTTCATTGCGGACGAGGTGATCTGCGGCTTCGGGCGCACGGGGAACATGTTCGGCAGCGAGACGGTCGGCATCACGCCGGACATCCTCACCTGTGCCAAGGCGCTGTCGTCGGCATACCTGCCGATCTCGGCCACGTTGATCAACGACAAGGTCTACCAGGGCCTGGCGACGCAGGCCGATCGCAACGGCAGCTTCATCCACGGCTTCACCTATTCCGGCCATCCGGTGTGCGCCGCGGTCGCGCTCGAGACGCTGAACATCTACCAGGAGCGCGACATCCTGGGCCATGTGCGTGCGATCTCGCCGCGCTTCCTCGCCGGCGTGCGGCGCTTCGCCGATCATCCGCTGGTCGGTGAGGTGCGCGCTATCGGCCTGATGGCCGGAATCGAGTTGGTGCGCGACAAGGCGACGAAGACGCCGTTCGATGCCAAGGCCGGGGTCGGCGCGCATTTCGAGGATCGCGCCCGCGCACACGGGCTGATCATGCGCGGCCGTGGCGAACAGCTGGTGCTGGCACCGCCACTGATCATCACCGAGCCGGAGATCGACGACATGTTCGCCCGCATGGCACGCGCACTGGATGAGACCGAGAGCTACGTCGCCACGCTGTAAGCGCGCCTCAGAACAGCGAATAGCCGCCGTCGATCACAAACGTGTCGCCGGTGTGGTAGCGCGATGCCTCGCTCATCAGGTACACCGCGATGCCGCCGAAATCGTCGCCGCGCCCCCAGCGCCGCATCGGTATCCGCGGCATCACCTTGCCGTGGAACGTGTCGTTCGTCGTGAGCCGGTGCGTCATGTCGGTCTCGATCCACCCCGGCAGGATCGCGTGCGCGCGCACGTTGTGCCGAGCGAACTCCACCGCGAGCGCGCGCACCATGGAGATCATGCCGCCCTTGGTCGCCGCGTAGTGCTCGCTGCGCGGCGAGCCCTCGATCGCCGCCAGCGACGCGGTTCCCACCAGCACGCCGCCACCGCCGCGTTCCACCATGTGCCGCGCGGCCGCGCGGAACGTATAGAACGCGCCGTCGAGATTGACGCGTAGCACGCGGTGCCAGAGTTCGCTGCTCATCTCCAGGAAGGACTTGGCACCACCACCACCGATGCCGGCATTGGCGAAGCAGCCATCGATGCGACCCATCGCCTCCAGCGTGCGCGCGAACGCCGCATCGACCGCCGCTTCGTCGCCGACGTCGCACTGCAACGCCAGCACCTTGCGTCCGGTCTTCGCCAGTTCGGCCTGCGCCTCGGCGTTCTTCTCGGCGCTGGTGCCCCAGATCGCGATATCGGCGCCTGCCTCCGCCAGCGCGTGCGCGATGCCGAAGCCGATGCCGCGGTTGCCGCCGGTCACCAGCGCGACCTTGCCGGTGAGATCGAATGCTCGGTATGCCAACTGCACCTCCTGTCGAGCGTCTCCGGCAATGGGAGACGCAACCCTCGGGGATGTCGATACCGGTCACTGGACGCGGTGCTGCGTGTCCTCGGTCTCGGGGTTGTCGCGCCAGCCGGGCAGCACGCCGGCCATGTCCGGCAGCTCATGCGCGATGCCCTTGTGGCAGTCGATGCAGGTCCGCTGGCCGGTGAACAGATAGCGTTGATGGATCTGTGCCGCGCGCGGGCTCTGCTTCGTCAGATCCATCGCGGCCGCGGCGTGACAGTTGCGGCACTCCAGCGAGTCGTTCGCCTTGAAGCGGGCCCATTCGTGCTCGGCCAGTTCCAACCGGCGATCGAGGAAGCGCTGCCGCGTATCGATCGTGCCGAACAGGTGGCCCCAGACCTCCTTCGAGGCCTGCATCTTGCGCGCGATCTTGTCGGTCCAGCTGTGGGGCACGTGACAATCGGAGCAGATGGCGCGAACGCCGGACCGGTTGGAGAAGTGGACCGTGCGCGACAGCTCCTCATAGACGTTGCTTTGCATCTCGTGGCACGACAGGCAGAAGGTCTCGGTGTTGGTGAACTCCATCGCGGTATTGAAGCCACCCCAGAACACGACTCCGCAGGCGAATCCGCCGAGAGTCAGGAATGCGAGGCTGAGGGTGCCCGCCGGTGAACGTGCGATCAGCCAAAGGCGGTGCAGGGGCGCGAACAGACGCATGTCACTTCGCTTGCAGCGCGTCGCGGAACGTGTTCGGCACCAGCGGCTGCACATCCGCCTGCGACACGTGGCACGCGTTGCAGAAGTAGCGGCGCGGCGTGACATCTGCGAGAACCTGACCGTCGCGATCCATGAAATGCGTGACGCTGATCATCGGTGCGCCGGAGCCTTCGATGTACTGCCGGCTGTGGCAGGTCAGGCACCGGTTGGTGTGCAGGGTGATCTGATATCCCTCGATCGCATGTGGGATCACCGGCGGCTGTTCGGGGTAGTTGCGGCCACGCCGCACGTCATCCGTGACAGTGCGTGGCACCGGCAGCGCCGGAACCGGCGTGGTCGGCGGCGAATTGCCGGTAAGCCGCGGTGCTTCCTGCAGTCGCTGCGCTGCAGCCGGGGAGCCGAACGCAAGCGCGCAGGCCAGCAGCAGTCTGGCTTTCATACTGCCACCACCTTCACTGCGCACTTCTTGAAGTCGGTCTGCTTGGAGATCGGATCGGTCGCATCCAGCGTCACCTGGTTGATGAGCTGGCTGGCATCGAACCACGGCACGAAGATCACGCCTTCCGGCATGCGGTTGCGCCCGCGGATCTCCACACGCGAGCGGATCTCGCCACGGCGCGACATGATCCGCACTTCGGCACCCTGATTGATCCCCATCGTACGCGCATCGACCGCGTTCATGAACACGCGCGCGCCAGGAAAGGCGCGGTACAGTTCGGGCACGCGCATCGTCATCGAACCGGAATGCCAGTGCTCCAGCACGCGCCCGGTCACCAGCCAAAGCGGAAAATCCTTGTCCGGTGATTCGGCAGGCGGTTCATACGGCGCAGCGAGGACCACCGCACGGCCATCCGCTCGGCCGTAGAAGCGCACGCCTTCACCGGCCTTCACGTACGGATCAAAACCCTCGCGGTAACGCCACCGCGTCTCCTTGCCGTCCACCACCGGCCAGCGCAGGCCACGTGCCTGATGATATGTATCGAACGACGCCAGGTCATGGCCATGGCCGCGGCCAAACGCAGCGTACTCCTCGAACAGTCCCTTGTGCAGGTAGAAGTCGAAATGCTCAACCTCCTGGTTGGCGTAGTCCTTATCGGCGTCAGCAGCAGGGAAGCGGTCCACCACTCCATTGCGGAACAGCACGTCGAACAGGCTCTTGCCGCGATAGTCTGGATTGGCCGCCAACATCTCCGCCGGCCACACTTCGTCCGTAGTGAAGCGCTTGGAGAACTCGACGATCTGCCACAGGTCCGATCGTGCCTCGCCCGGCGGATCGACCAGCTGGTGCCAGAACTGCGTGCGGCGCTCGGCATTGCCGTAGGCGCCTTCCTTCTCCACCCACATCGCCGCCGGCAGGATCAGGTCGGCGGACTGCGCGGTCACTGTCGGATAGGCATCGGACACGACAACGAAGTTGTCCGGGTTGCGATAACCCTGATACGTCTCGTTGGCGCTGTTCGGCGCCGCCTGCACGTTGTTCGTGGTCTGCGTCCAGTACCAGTTGAGCTTGCCGTCCTTCAGCATGCGGTCCTGCTGCACGGCGTGATAGCCGGGCTTGTCAGGCAACAGACCCTGTGGCACGCGCCACACCTCTTCGACATGCTTGCGATGCTCGGGATTGACCACCACCATATCGGCCGGCAGCCGATGCGCGAACGTGCCCACCTCGCGGGCCGTGCCGCAGGCCGACGGCTGGCCCGTGAGTGAGAACGGCCCATTGCCCGGTTCGGCGATCTTGCCAGTCAGCAGATGCAGATTATAGCAGAGCTGGTTCACCCACACGCCGCGCACATGCTGGTTGAACCCCATCGTCCAGAACGACACGACCTTGCGCCCGGGATCGGCATACAATTCCGCCAGTGCGTGCAACTGGTCCTGCTCGACGCCGGACAGCGCAGCAACCTTCTCCAGCGTGTAGTCCTTCACGAACGCCGCATACGAGTCGAAGTCGGTCGGCGTCATCGCCGTGGGATCGGCAGCGCCCTTGGCATTCTTCTCGCGCGGATCGTCCGGGCGCAGCCCGTAGCCGATGTCCACCGCGGCACGCATGAACGTCGTGTGCCGCTGCACGAACTCCTGGTTCACCCGCCCGGTGGTGATGATGTGGTTCGCGATGTAGTTGAGGATCGCGAGATCGGTGCCCGGGCGGAACACGATCGGCAGATCGGCGAGATCGGAGCTGCGGTTGGTGAACGTGGACAGCACCGCGACCTGGACATGCGACGCCGACAGGCGGCGATCGGTCACCCGCGTCCATAGGATCGGGTGCATCTCCGCCATGTTCGAGCCCCACAGCACGAACGCGTCCGCCTGCTCGAAGTCGTCGTAGCAGCCCATCGGCTCGTCCATGCCGAAGGTGCGGATGAACGCGTAGGCGGCGGATGCCATGCAGTGCCGTGCATTGGGGTCAAGATTGTTCGAGCGGAAGCCGGCACGCATCAGCTTGGTCGCGGCATAGCCTTCCCAGATGGTGGACTGCCCTGACATGAACATGCCCAGTGCCGTCGGACCTTTGGCCTTCAGCACGCGCTTGGCTTCTCTGGCCATCACGTCGAAGGCTTCGTCCCAGGTGACCGGCGTGAATACCCCGTCCTTCGCGTAGCGGCCGTCGCGCTTGCGCAGCAGCGGCTGCGTCAATCGATCGGCGCCGTACATGATCTTGGAGAGGAAGTAGCCCTTCACGCAGTTCAGCCCGCGGTTCACCTCGGCCAGCATGTCGCCGTGCGTGGCGACGACCTGGCCGTCCTTCACGCCGACCATCACACCGCAGCCGGTGCCGCAGAACCGGCATGGCGCCTTTGACCACTTGATGCGCAGCGATTCGATGCCGCCGGACAGTGGCTGCGCCTTCGCCGGCAGCACCACGCCTGCAGCCAGCGCGGCCATCGCGCCGGCGTGCGCCTTCAACATGTCGCGGCGGTTCATGCGAGGTCTTCCTCCGGTTCGGCATGTTCGAAGACGAGTGTGGCGGAGAGCACGCCATCGAGCGCAGCCATGCGATCCAGCGTGCCAGCCACGTCATGCTGCTGAGCGGCTTCGATGACCACGATGATGCGGCCATGATCCACCGCGAGCACCTCGGTCCCAGGCAGCGCCGCGATCGTCATTGCCACTGTGTCCTGATCCGCCGGTCGCGCCTTCACCAAGGCCGAGGCGATGTGCAGCATTGCGTCAGGCACGCGCACGCTCCGAGGCACGAACCAGCGCACTCGCCGGGCAGACGGCAAGGCAATCACCGCAATCGGTGCACCGCTCCGCGACAATCGCTGGCAGCGGTGGGCCGCCGATGCGCGGCGTAAAGCGGATCGCCAGTTCCGTGCATGCGTCGCCGCATGACTGGCAATGCACGTTACGTCGTGCAAAGCAGCGCTCAGTTATCGCGACAGGCGCATCGCCTGAAAGACGACCGGACAGCAGCGCGCGGCGGCTCGTTGGCATCAGTGACGCGGTGGGCCAGGCGGGCCGTAGACCTGCTGGTACATCCACACAGCAAAGCCCCAGCCACCAACGACGCCAACTGCAACCACAGGCCATACGAGAACAGCCAGGATTGCAAACACCAGCAGTTCCGGGCTTCTGCCGCGTGTCAAACTCGGCAAGATCAGCCTCCCTGTTGGCCGATCCTCTATCCTATGTACGTTTTGATGCTGAGAAAAGAGGAACGGGGCGGCATCGGCTGCCGCCCCGCCATACTCAGGCCGCTTCGGCCAATTGCCCGTTGATCGTCAGGCCCTGCGAGCCGGCCGACACGTGCACCGTGTCGCCATCCTTCACGGTGCCCTCCAGGATGAGCGACGCCAGCGGGTTCTGCAGCCCGCGCTGGATCACCCGCTTCAGCGGCCGCGCGCCATACGTGCTGTCGTAGCCTTCGCCGGCCAGCCACTCCATCGCGCTGCGATCCAGCTCCAGCCCGATCTTCCGATCGGCCAGCAGCCTGCGCAGATGGTCGAGCTGGATCGACACGATGCTCGCCATGTCGCTGCGCTGGAGCCGGCGGAACAGGATGATCTCATCCAGCCGGTTCAGGAACTCCGGCCGGAAGTGATGACGCACGATGGTCATCACCTGGCCCTGCACCATCGTCGTCGCCTCGCCATCCGGCTGTGCCGCCAGGATGTCGGAGCCAAGGTTCGAGGTCAGCACGATGATCGTGTTCTTGAAGTCCACCGTACGGCCCTGGCCGTCGGTCAGCCGACCGTCGTCCAGCACCTGAAGCAGCACGTTGAACACGTCCTCATGCGCCTTCTCGACCTCGTCGAACAGGATCACCTGATACGGACGCCGACGCACCGCCTCGGTCAGCACGCCGCCTTCGTCGTAGCCGACATAGCCGGGCGGCGCACCGATCAGCCGCGACACCGCGTGCCGCTCCATGAACTCGCTCATGTCGATGCGCACCATCGCGCGTTCGTCGTCGAACAGGAATTCGGCGAGCGCCTTGCACGTCTCGGTCTTGCCGACGCCGGTGGGCCCAAGGAACAGGAAGCTGCCGATCGGCCGGTTCGGATCCTGCAAGCCGGCACGCGCGCGGCGTACCGCGTTGGCGACCGCCTTCAGCGCCTCCTCCTGGCCAACGACTCGCTTGCGCAGGCCTTCCTCCATCCGCAGCAGCTTGTCGCGCTCGCCTTCCATCATCTTGTCGACCGGAATGCCGGTCCAGCGCGACACCACCGCGGCGATCTGCTCCTCGGTGACCGCCTCGTTCACCAGCTTGCCGTCGGAGGCCTCCGCCATCTTCTTCTCGATGTCGGGGATCACGCCGTACAGCAGCTCGGAGGCGCGTGCGAGATCGCCGCGACGCTGCGCCACCTCGACTTCGCTCTTCGCCTGGTCGAGACGCTCCTTCAGCTTCTGCGTCTCCTGCACCTGCTCCTTCTCGGCCTGCCAGGCCGCGGTCATCGCGTTCGATTCATCCTCGAGCTCGGCCAGCTCCTTTTCCAGCCGGGTAAGCCGTTCGCGGGACGCCGCATCGGTCTCCTTCTTCAGCGCCTCACGCTCGATCTTGAGCTGGATCACGCGACGATCGAGTTCGTCCAGCTCCTCGGGCTTGCTGTCCACCTGCATGCGCAGCCGGCTTGCTGCCTCATCCACCAGGTCGATCGCCTTGTCCGGCAGGAACCGGTCGGTGATGTAGCGGTTGGACAGTGTCGTCGCCGCCACCAGCGCGCCATCGGTGATTCGTACGCCGTGGTGCAGCTCGTACTTCTCCTTGATGCCGCGCAGGATCGAGATCGTGTCCTCGACCGAGGGCTCGCCCACGAACACCGGCTGGAAGCGCCGCGCCAGTGCCGCGTCCTTCTCGATATGCTTGCGATACTCGTCGAGCGTGGTGGCGCCGATGCAGTGCAGCGTGCCGCGCGCAAGTTCCGGCTTGATCAGGTTCGATGCATCCATCGAGCCTTCCGCACGCCCGGCGCCTACCAAGTTATGCAACTCGTCGATGAACAGCACCACCTGGCCTTCGGCGGACTCGATCTCCTTCAGCACCGCCTTCAGGCGTTCCTCGAACTCGCCGCGGTACTTCGACCCGGCGACCATCGCGCCCAGGTCGAGCGAGAGAAGCTGCTTGCCCTTCAGCGCCTCGGGCACGTCGCCGTTGACGATGCGCAGCGCCAGGCCCTCGACGATCGCGGTCTTGCCGACGCCGGGCTCGCCGATCAGCACGGGGTTGTTCTTGGTGCGCCGTGCCAGCACCTGGATGGTGCGGCGGATCTCCTCGTCGCGGCCAATCACCGGGTCGAGCTTGCCGTCGCGCGCCAGCGCCGTCATGTCGCGCGCATACTTCTTCAGCGCATCGAAGGTGGACTCGGCATTCGGGCTGGTGACCTTGCGGCCCTTGCGGATGTCGGTGACCGCCTTCTCCAGCGCCTGCGGATCGGCGCCTGCCTGGCGCAGCGCGCGCGCCGCCGGTGTATCGGACGCGGCGATCGCCACCAGCAGCCGGTCCTGCGCGACATACTCGTCGCCAGCCTTGGTCGCGGCCTGCTGCGCGGCATCCAGGATCCGCACCAGTTCCGGGGTGATCTGCGGCTGGCCGGCGCCCGAGCCCTGCACTTTCGGCTGGCGCGCCAGGTCGATCTGCACCGCGTTCAGTGCGGCCATCGGATCGCCGCCCGCGGTCTTGATCAGTCCGGCGGCAGCGCCTTCTTCGTCATCCAGCAGCGCCTTCAGCAGATGCTGCGGCGTGATCTGCTGGTGGAATTCGCGGATCGCGATCGTCTGGGCAGCCTGCAGGAAGCCGCGCGACCGCTCGGTGAATTTCTCAATGTCCATCTCTGTGTCCCTGTTCGTAGGCGACCGGCCTCATCCCATCCCTCAATAGGCAACGGAAACGTGACCCTTTGGCAATCCAGGTGGGTCCAGGCACACTGCGACTCAAGAGGGATTGCCGCATGCGAATCGAATACCTGTATCGCTACCCGGTGAAGGGTCTCACGGCCGAAGCGCTGGACTCGGCCGAGGTCGAGGAAGGCGGCTGCATTCCATGGGACCGGGCCTTTGCGCTGGCACAGGGCGACTCCGGCTTCGACCCAGAGCACCCGCAGTGGCTGCAAAAGGCCAACTTCATGTGCCAGATGAAGAACGCCCGGATCGCCGCCCTGTTCTCCTTCTTCGAGCCACGCAACGGCATGTTGGCGATCCGCGCCCCGGACGGGTCGGCGGTAGTGGAGAACGCGTTGACCGAGGCAGGCCGGGAACGGATCGGCGAGTTCCTGGCCGGCTATATGGGCGAGGATGCGCGCGGCACGCCGCGCTTCCACCATGTGCCGGGCCACAGCTTCTGCGACCAGCGCCGCAAGGTAATCAGCCTGATCAATCTCGCGAGTCTGCGCGACTATGAGGGCAAGGTCGGTGCGCGCCGTCACCGCCGGCGGTTCCGCGCCAATATCTGGTTCAGCGGCGCTTCGGCGTGGAGCGAACGTGGCTGGATCGGCCAGCAGATCCAGGTCGGCGGCGCGCTGCTGCGGGTGACCAGGCCGATCACCCGCTGCCCGGCGACCGAAGTGAACCCCGAGACCGCCGAACGCGACGCGGACCCGCTGGAAGAACTGCGCCGCCTCTACGGTCACGTTGAATTGGGCGTGCACGCCGAAGTCGTCGAAGGCGGCCGGTTCGAGGTCGGCGATTCGATCGAGGTGCTGCCGGAGTAGCGGCTCAGGCTGCCAGCCGGGATGCGAAGCGGCGGCGGCGCCACTGGATCAGCCGCCAGGCCGCATGCGCCGAGACGTCCGACAGCCGCCCCCGTGGCGGCAGGCCGACCGCCTTGAAGATCATGCCCATGCCGCGCTCGATGTGGCGAAAGCGATAGAACGCCATCGCGCGGCCCATATAGGCCGCAGTGCAGCGGCCGTGCTGGTAGGCCTGCTCCTCCGGCTCGTTGCCGCAGTGCCAGGCGTACGCCAGTTCGTCGTCCTCGCTTTCGCCGATCCGGCCGGCAGCGATGCGCAGCCGGCGCAGCAGGCCGATGTTCTCCCGCGCCAGGTAGCGGCGCATATGGTCATAGAACAGCTTGAAGTGGCGGAACTCGTCGGCGGCGATGTGGCGGCAGATCTGCTGCAGCACCGGCTCCCGCGTGCCGTCCGCCAGCGCGGTGTAGTAGCTGGAGGTGCCGGTCTCCACCATGCAGCGGGCGATCAGCTCGCCGGTGCGCGACCCGCGGACCGACGCTTCGGCGTCCAGCGGCAGTTGGAAGCCCGCCTTGTAGCGCGTGAAGGCGGCCTGGTAGTCCCAGGACGGATCGGCCAACATGGCCCAACGGCCGAGTGCATCGCCGTGCTGCACCTCCTCGGCCGCCCACGCGTTGGCTGCCTGGCGGAAGTCAGGATCATCGCCGAACACCCGGTTGAGGTAGATGGCGTAGTCGGTGCCGTTCCGCTCCACCATGGCGGCGGCCTTCACCAGCGGGATCAGGTCGGGGTCCGCCAAGGACGGGTCGAATCGGTCCCAGGCCACGTCCTCGAGGCGCCAATGCTTCATCGTGAGGTCCGCACTGTCCGAAGCCGTGTCGCGAAACTGCCATCCATCGGCACGATTCGGAAGGGCGGCAGCGATCAGGGGGGCGTGAGCCATGCCGCGATCGTGCTACGCTGGATGCGGAGGACCGGATGCCGCAGCGTCTCAGCCGCGAGGAATTCCGTCAGTGGGCCGAAGACCGCCCGGAGCGTTACGAGCGTGTCGACGGCGCGCCCGTTGCCATGTCGCCCGAGCGGATTCAGCACATCCGGGTAAAGGCGCGTGTGTGGGCCGCGTTGGATCGTGCGATCACCCAGGCCAGCCTCGACTGCGAGGCGCTCAGCGACGGGGCGACAGTAGAGGTCGACGAGGATACTGACTACGAGCCTGACGCCCTGGTGAACTGCGGCCCGCCCGCTTCGCCAGACGCGATCGCCGCGGCCAATCCGGTCATCATCGCTGAGGTGCTGTCGCCCGGCACACAGTCGATCGACACCGGCGAGAAGCTTGCCGGGTATTTCCGGCTTCCGAGCGTGCAGCACTACCTCATCGTCAGCACGCGCCGGCGGGAGGTGATCCACCACCGGCGTGAGGGGGAGGCGATCGCCTCACGGGTGATCACTATCGACAGGATCGAACTCGACCCACCGGGGATCACGATCGACATCGACGGACTGTATCCGCCCGCGCGGTAGCCGCGGCTACAGGAACCCGATCGACACCCAGGGCACCGCGGCCACCACGGCCAGACCCACCAGCATGGCGACCAGGTACGCCACGATCGGCCGGATACCGAGGTTGGGGTCGATCCGGCCGATCGCCCCGGCGGCGTAGAAACCAACGCCGAACGGGGGCGCGAACAGCCCGATGCCCATCGCCAGCACGGTGACCATCGCGTAGTGCACCTCGTGGATGCCCAGCTTTCCGGCGATCGGGAACAGCAGCGGGCCGAACAGCACGATGACCGGAATGCCCTCCAGCACGCTGCCCAGCACCACGAAGGCGACGATCGAGACGGCCAGGAAGGTGAACCGCCCGCCGGGCAGGCCGGCCATCAGGCTGGCAAGCTGCAGCGAAAAGCCGGACTGGGTCAGCGCCCAGGCCATCGACGTCGCGGCGCCAACGATCAGCAGAATGACGCCGGACAGCGACGCGGTCTCCACCAGCATCGGCACCAGCCGACGCCAGTTGAACTGGCGATAGACCAGCAGGCCGATGACGATGGTGTAGGCGATGCCGATGGTGGAGACCTCGGTCGCGGTCGCGACGCCCTCCACCACCGTCAGGCGGATAACGAACGGCAGCGCCAGCGCCGGCAATGCCACGACCAGCGCGCGCACCACCTCGGCCGGTGTGGCGCGGCGGATGCCGGAGAGGTCCTGGCGGCGATAGCGCCGGTGCACCACGACGCAAAGGCCGACGGCAAGCACCAGGCTGGGCAGCAGCCCGCCGGTGAACAGCGCACCGATCGACACCCCGGTGACCGAGCCGATGGTGATCAGCACCAAACTCGGTGGAACCGTCTCGGTCTGCGCGCCGGTCGCCGACAGCAGCGCCACAAGGTCGCCGGGTGCCGCGCCGCGCTTGATCATCTCGGGGAACAGCGCCGGCGCCACCGCGGCCATGTCGGCGGCCTTCGACCCGGAGATGCCGGAGACCAGGTACATCGCCCCTACCAAAACGTACGACAGGCCGCCGCGGACGTGGCCGAGCAGCGAGGCCAGGAAGTCCACCATCGCCCGCGCCATGCCGGTCATCTCGATCAGCAGGCCAAGGAATACGAACAGCGGCACCGCCAGCAGGATCAGGTGCGACATGCCCTCATAGAAGCGGCCGACGAACAACAGCATCGGCACGTCCATGGTCAGCACCATGTAGGCGAAGGTGCCGCCGGCGAAGGCGATCGCGATCGGCACGCCCGCGAGCACCGCGGCACCCACCATGCCCACGAAGAACAGGATGAGGTTGAGGTTACCGAGGCTCTCCAGCCACGGATCGGCCAGCGGCGCGAATATCGCAGCGGCGGCCGCGAGCCCGATCAGCAGCAGCGCCACGGCGGGCGTGAAGGCACGGAACAGTCGGATCACGCCGATGACGATCATCAGCGCGAAGCCACACGGCAGCGGCATGGTCAGCCACGCCTTCGACACGCCGAGGCCGGGGATTTCGATCCGCGACACCTCCTGCACGTACTCGATCGCCGGCTGGATCACCGCGGCGAGGAACACCAGCCCTGCCGCCGCGGCGAATGCCTCCAGCCCCTGTCGCGGTCCAGGTGCTGCGCGGACGATCAGCGCGGTCATGCGCATATGCTCGCCGCGGTTCAGTGCCACTGTGGCGCCGATCATGCCCAGCCACAGGAACACCGCCTGGGCCAGGTCGTCGGTCCAGATCTGCGGCGCGCGGAAGGCATAGCGGGCGATCACGCCGATCAGCAGGATGACGATGTCGGCTGCGACCAGCACGGCCGCGCACATCTCAAGGCAGCGCATGACCGGCCGTTCGATCGCCCGCGCCGTCGCTGCAAGCGAGCCGTGTACCGCCGGCAATTGCGCCGTGGTCGCGGAGTCCACGCCGCTAGCCGACCAGCGGTCCGCTGATCTCCTCCAGCAGCGCCCAGGCGTCCGGCCCCATCTTCTCCTTCCACTCCTTGTAGAGCCCGGCATCCTTCAGCTTCTGCCGGAATGGCTTGAGGTCGGGCGGCGTGCTGACGGCCATGCCCTTCTCGGCGAGGAATGCCTTGGTCTGTTCGAGCTGGGTCGCGATGTCGTTGCGCTCGTCGATGCCGGCCTGGTTGAAGCTGTCCATTACCAGCTCCTGCAGGTCCTTCGGCAGTCGCCCGAACGCCCGCGGATTGATCAGGGTGTACCAGCCGTCCCAGATATGGCCGGTCAGCGACAGGTACTTCTGCACCTCGAACAGGCGGTTGGTGCGGATGTAGATCAGCGGCCCTTCCTGGCCTTCCACCACGCCGGTCTGCAATGCGGTGTACAGCTCGGAGAAGTTCATCGGGGTCGGCGCCGCGCCGATCGCCCGCCAGGTCGCGACGATCAGCGGGCTCGGCGGCGCACGCAGCTTGAAGCCCTGCATGTCCTCCACCGTGTTGATCGGCTTGTGCGACGACGTCATCTGGTGGAAGCCGCTGTCGAGGATCTTGTCGGTGGTGAGATAGCCTGCCTTCTCCAGATCGGCGCGCAGCAGCTTGCCCACCTTGCCGTCCATCGCCTGCCAGATCGCGTCATAGCTCTGCAATGCGAACGGCATGCTGGGCAGCGAACCCAACGGCGCGGCGGTGGCGGTCAGCAGGTTCGACAGCACCATCATCTGTACGCCGCCAATGCGGACCTGCGTGAAGGTGTCGAGGTCGGTGCCGAGTTGCCCGGAGTGGAAGACGGTGATCTCCATCTTGCCGTTGGATTTCTGCTTCACCTTCTCGGCGGCTTCCATGTAGCGGATGGTTGAGGGGTGCGTGGCCGGCTGCGAGCTGGTGAACTTCCAGTTGACCTCCGCGGCCCTGGCGAAGCGCGGCAGCAGGATGGAGGCGCCAGCGATCGCGGCGGCCTGACGTCGGGTCAATGTCGGCATGGCGGCGTTTCCTCTGATTTTGATCGAGGCTAACAGCGCCGCCGCTGGTTGCAAGCGTGACGACCGTGGGCCTGCGCCCACGATGCGAGTGAAGGACTACCGTCCGCCGGTCAGCAGCGCGTCCGCAGCCTCTACCAGCGCGCGCGCCGACTGGATCCGCTCCAGCGCCATTTCTTCGGCCGCAACATCCGAGGCATCGACTGTCGCATAGGCTGCCTCGGCTTCCGTCAGGCGCCGTTCGCCTTCCTCGCGCGACAGATCGCTGCTGACCAACACCTCGTTGGCCAGCACGGTACAGCGCTCCGGCGTCACTTCGGCGAAGCCGCCGGCGACGTACATCTGGTCGGTGATTTGCTCGCCCTCATACAACGCGATGATCCCGCCGCGCAGCATGACGATCGCCGGCGAATGGCCCTCGAGCACGCCCATGTCGCCTTCGCTGGCCGGGATCACCACCATGTCTACCGCCCGCGACAGCAGCAGTCGGTCAGGGCTGACGATTTCCAGGTTCACCGGCATTCAGTGTGCGTCCTTCGGTCCCTTCGTCATGGCCGGCCTTACGCCGGCCATCCACGTCTTCATCACGCCGTCGCGGTCAGCGTCTCGTTCTTCTTCACCGCATCTTCGATCGTGCCGACCATGTAGAACGCGGCCTCCGGCAGGTGGTCGTACTCACCGGCGCAGATCGCCTTGAAGCTGCGGATCGTGTCGGCGACCGGCACGAAGATGCCGGGGAAGCCGGTGAACACTTCGGCCACGTGGAACGGCTGCGACAGGAAGCGCTGGATCTTGCGCGCCCGCGCCACCACCAGCTTGTCCTCTTCCGACAGCTCATCCATGCCCAGAATGGCGATGATGTCCTGCAGCGACTTGTAGGTCTGAAGGATGCGCTGCGTTTCGCGCGCCACCTGATAGTGCTCCTCACCCACAATGCGAGGATCCAGCGAGCGCGACGTCGAATCCAGCGGGTCCACCGCCGGATAGATCCCCAACTCGGCGATCTGCCGCGACAGCACTGTGGTCGCATCCAGGTGGGCGAACGACGTGGCCGGCGCGGGGTCGGTCAGGTCGTCGGCCGGCACGTAGATCGCCTGCACCGACGTGATCGAGCCCTTCTTGGTCGAGGTGATGCGCTCCTGCAGCGCGCCCATGTCGGTGGCCAGCGTCGGCTGGTAGCCCACCGCCGAGGGGATGCGCCCCAACAGCGCTGACACTTCCGCGCCCGCCTGGGTGAAGCGGAAGATGTTGTCGACGAAGAACAGCACGTCCTGACCTTCCTCGTCGCGGAAGTATTCGGCGAGCGACAGGCCCGACAGGCCGACGCGCGCTCGCGCCCCCGGCGGCTCGTTCATCTGCCCGTACATCAGCGCCACCTTGGAGCCTTCCACAATCTTGTGGTTCTCCATGCGGATCACGCCGGCGTCGATCATCTCGTGATAGAGGTCGTTGCCCTCGCGCGTGCGCTCGCCGACGCCGGCGAACACGGACACGCCGCCATGCGCCTTGGCGATGTTGTTGATGAGTTCCTGGATGATCACCGTTTTGCCGACGCCGGCGCCGCCGAACAGCCCGACCTTGCCGCCCTTCAGATAGGGCGCCAGCAGATCCACCACCTTGATTCCGGTGACCAGGATCTCGGCCGAGGTGGCCTGTTCCTCGAACGCGGGCGCCTCGCGATGGATCGGATAGCGCTTCTGCGCGTTCAACGGGCCCTGCTCATCGATCGGCTCGCCGATCACGTTCAGGATGCGGCCCAGCGTCTCGGGTCCCACCGGGACGGTGATCGGGCCCCCGGTGTCCACCACCTCCTGGCCGCGCACGATGCCGTCGGTGCTGTCCATCGCGATGCAGCGTACGGTGCGCTCGCCCAGTTCCTGCGCCACCTCCAGCACCAGCGTGCGGTCGGCGATCTTGGTGTGCAGCGCGTTCTGGATGAACGGCAGGTCGCCGTCGAACTGCACGTCGATGACGGCGCCCATCACCTGGGTCACGCGGCCGACGATGTTGCTTGCCATGTCTATCTTGCCCCTGTCAGACGGCTTCGGCGCCGGAGATGATCTCGATCAGTTCCTTGGTGATGTTCGCCTGGCGCGCACGGTTGTAGTTCAGCGTCAGGCGCTTGATCATGTCGCCCGCGTTGCGCGTCGCGTTGTCCATCGCTGTCATGCGCGCACCATGTTCGCCGGCAGCACTTTCCAGCAGCGCGCGGTAGACCTGGATCGCCAATGCCTGCGGCAGCAGGCGCGCCAGGATGGTCTCTTCGTCCGGCTCGAACTCGTAGGTGGCCCCGCCCAGGTCGATCTCCTCGCCTTCCGGCGGCGGCGGCGCGGGAATCAGCTGCTGCTCCGTGACGATCTGCGAGATCACCGAACGGAAGCGATTGTAGATCAGGATGCAGCCGTCGATCTCGCCGGCGTTCAGCATCGCGGTGATACGGCTCGCCACATCGGCTGCGTCGGTGAATTCGATGCGGCGCTTGCCGGCGTACGAGATGTCGGCGCCGATGCGGCTGGCGAGCTCGCGGCGCAGGTAGTCGCGCCCTTTGCGGCCGACCGGCAGGATCTTCACCGTCTTGCCCTGCGATTCCAGCCGGCGCGCGAGGGTGCGGGTGTGGCGACCAATATTGGCGTTGAACGCGCCAGCCAGACCTCGATCGGCGGTCACCGGCACCAGCAGCCAGGTCTGGTCCTTGCCGGTTCCCGCCAGCAGCGGCGGCGCGTTCGGCATATCGGCAACCGACGAGGCGAGCGCCCGCAACATCCGGTCCATGCGTTCGGCATAAGGCCGCGCTGCCTCGGCCTGAGCCTGTGCGCGCCGCAGCTTCGACGCGGCGACCATCTTCATGGCCGAGGTGATCTTCTGCGTCGACTTCACGCTGTTGATGCGGACGCGGAGGTCTTTCAGGCTGGGCATGATTACACCTCGCCCACGAAGCGGGCGAGGTCATCGGGGCGCGCGGCCCGCAT
>DASSRN010000207.1:0-4849 GCA_035701785.1 Acetobacteraceae bacterium
ACACCACCGGGCTGCATCTGCCGAGTGGAAAATACGACGTTCCGATCTTCTTCAACGACTTTGTATTCGACGCCGATTATCAGCTGGTGTTCGACCTGTTCGACCTCGACGGCATACTGGGCGACAAGTTCTGCGCCAATGGAGCCATCCAGCCGTTCCTGAATGTCGACAAGCGACGCTATCGCTTCCGCCTCTACAATCCCGGCCCATCGCGCTGGTGGCAGTTCGCGCTGTTCGACGGCACCAACTTCCTGCCGTTCTGGCAGATCTCCACCGACGGCAACCTGCTGCCGAACGCGGTCAAGGTCACCGGCGTGCGTCTGTCCGTCGCCGAGCGCGCCGACATCATCGTGGACTTCAACCAGATCAGCGCCTCACGGATTTACATCGTCAACCGGCTGGAGCAGGTGAACGGTCGCGGGCCCACCGGCAACGTCCTGACACCCGGAACGCCGGTTGTGCAGATCAACATCGGCTCAACGCCACTGAAGGACCCGAGCGCCGATCCCTCACTCGGCGGCGACGGCAAGAACGTGGGCATGCAGCTCCGCCCGCTGCCCGACCCGGACTTCGGGCAATTGAAGCAGCTGGCTGCCAAGGCGAAGGTGCGCACCTGGCGATTCGAACGCGGCAACGGCGCCTGGCAGGTGAACGGCCAGTTCTTCGACCAGAACCGGGTCGACGCATCGATCCAGGTGGAATCAGAGGAAGTCTGGGTGATCCAGAATCCCGGCGGCGGCTGGCGTCATCCGATCCACATCCACTTCGAGGAACATCGCGTGCTGTCGCGCGATGGCGTGCCGACCCAACCGAACGTTCAGGCCAACGGCACGATCGACTATGCGCGCCGTGACGTGGTGCCGCTGAACACCAACAACGAGGTCCGCATCTTCATACGCTTCCGCGACATGCTGGGGCGCTACGTCATGCACTGCCACAACGTGGTGCACGAGGACCACGCGATGATGGTGCGCTGGGACACCGTCGCGCAGACCAGCTGATTCGACACTATCGGCGGATGATGGTACCGGGGCCCGCCTCGGTGAACAGTTCGAGCAGACAGGCGTGCGGCACGCGACCGTCGAGGATGACCGCACCCCTTGCGCCCTGCTTCACCGCGTCGACGCAGTTCTCCACCTTGGGGATCATCCCGCCGGTGATCATGCCGCTGGCGACTCCCTTCTCGACATCGGCCAGCGTCAGTTCCGCGATCAGCCGCTTCTCGTGGTCCAGCACGCCGGGCACATCTGTCAGCATCAGCAGGCGGGTGGCCTGCAATGCGCCCGCGATTGCGCCTGCCACGGTATCGGCATTGATGTTGTAGGTCTGTCCGTCGGCGTCCACGCCGATCGGCGCGATGACCGGCACCAGGCCCGAGCCGGTGAGCGCATGGATCACCCGCACGTCGATCTGGTCAGGCTCGCCGACGAAGCCGAGATCAAGCACGCTTTCGATCGCACTGCCCGGATCCTTCTTGGTGCGCCGCAGCTTGCGCGCGCGGATCATGCCGCCGTCCTTGCCACATACCCCGACCGCCAGCGCGCCCGCACGGGTGATGAGGTTGGCGACGTATTTGTTGACGGTGCCCGCCAGCACCATCTCCACGACCTCGACCATCGCCGCGTCGGTGACGCGCAGTCCGTCGACGAACGTGGACTGGATCGCCAGCCGCTTCAGCATGGCGTTGATCTGCGGGCCACCGCCGTGCACCACCACGGGGTTCACGCCGACCTGCTTCAGCAGCGCGATGTCGCTGCCGAACTGCTGCGCCAGGTGTTCCTCGCCCATCGCGTGGCCGCCGTATTTCACCACGATCGTGGCGCCCGCGTAGCGCCGCAGGAACGGCAGCGCCTGCGCCAGCACGCGGGCTCTCTCGGCGGCGGTTTCGATATTGGCGGCCATGGTATCGTTCATGCGCGGCGTGTACGGGCCGGTGCCGCAAGGGTCAAGCGCGCGTCGCCGCGACCAGCGTCCGTGGCATTTGCGTGACAGGCGCGGCAGGAATCGTGAAATGGAACGCGGTGCCGCCGCCAGGATTCTCGGCGACCCACATCCGGCCGCCATGCGCCTGCACGATGCTGCGGCAGATCGACAGCCCGACGCCCATGCCGGACGCCTTCGTCGTCACGAACGGCTGGAACAGCCGGTCGCGGATATCGGCGGCGAGGCCGGGGCCCGTGTCGGCGACCCTGACCTCGACCATGCCGTCGCCGACCGGGACAGTGCCGATGGCAAGTTCGCAGCGCGCGCTGGCCTGCATCGCCTCCACCGCGTTGCGGATCAGGTTCAGCAGCACCTGCTGCACCTGCACCTTGTCGATCAGCACCGGCGGCGTATCGGCGGCCAGCTCGATCTCCAGCTGCAGCCTTGCCTCCTCGGTTCCCAGCAGCGCCAGCGCCGCTGCCTCCTCGATGGTCTGCCGCAGGTCTTCGACGTCGCGCTGCGCCTCGGCTTTTTTCACGAACTGACGCAGCCGCTGGATGACCTGGCTCGCCCGGGTGACCTGGTCCACTCCCTTCTGCAGCGCTTCGTCGGCACGCGCGATGTCGCCCGCCTGCACCAGACGCCGGCCCGCCCGCACATAGCTGCCGGCGGCGGTGAGCGGCTGGTTCACCTCGTGCGCCAGCGCCGACACCATCTGGCCCAGTTCGGTCAGCCGCGAGACATGGATCAACTCGGCCTGCAGTTCGTGCAGCTGCCGGTCGCGAACCGTGCGCTCCGCCTCGTAGCGGCGCGCCATGCGCGAATAGACGGCGCCGGTCTCGATCAGCAGCACCAGCAGCACCAGCGTCGAGCCGGTCAGCCCGAACATCCGGCCGACATAGAAACCAAGGTCGAAGCGGCCGGCATTGATCAGCGCACTCAGCCCGACATCGAACAGCCAGGCGGTCATCACCACCATCAGCCACACGTCGAGCACGGACTTTGCCGGCCGCCGCCACAGGATCAGCAGGGCAATCAGGCTCAGCGACCATACGATTGTGGTGACTACCGGCAGCAGCGACGTATAGCCGTCGCTGCGCATGAGGGCAGGCAGCAAGTCGTGGCCCACCGTGGCGAGCGCCGCGGCGCCACCCACCACAGCAACCACGAAGACGCAGGCAGCGACGATGGCGGGCCAGGTGCGCTGCAAACGGTTCTGGTCGCGGTACAGCGCGAAGGCGATCACCGCGAGGGGAAAGCCGCTGTGCCAGATCATGTAGAGCCAGGCCGTCGTCTGCGGCCCCGCACCGATCAGACCGCTGGGAGCGAACAGCCGAGGGAAGCTCAGCGCATGGGGCACCGTCATCAGCGCGGTGAAGAGATAGCCAGCCGCCAGTATCAGCAAAGGGCGTGAGCCCAGGATCGCGAACTGGGCGAACAGCAGGGTGGCTGTGATCAGGTCATTGACCAGCAGCGCCGACTGGTAGCTCGGGATGAATGCCCAGACTTCGGCCAGCTTCACCCGCGCAAACGGCGCCGCGGCGGCGGCAAACACCAGGAAGGCCAGCGCAACGACGGCGGCCGACTGCCGCTCGCTCGGCGATGCCGGCAGGGTGGAGAGGAAGACGGTCCGTTCGCTGGACGCATGCTGCGACTGCGGCATGAGCGGGTCCTGCGCCTAGGCTCTGTTCCGAATAAGCAATACATCGGGCACCAACGGTTCGCCAAGCGAGGCGACGCGGTCTCCCCGGCGCACCTTTGGTATCGTAGCCTGCCAATCGATGCGCCCGGCATCCGGGACCATACAGGGGTATGGAGACAATAGGATGAACGACCTCGCTCCGCTCGATACTGCGGTGCTGCCTCGCGGCATCGTCTCGCGCTTTGTGCCGGATATCAACGGCCTGCGCGTGCATTTTCTGGAGGCCGGCGCGAACGACCGACCCTGCGTACTGCTGCTGCATGGCTTTCCGGAGCTGGCTTATTCCTGGCGACGATTAATGCCCGCGCTCGCCGGCGCCGGCTATCACGTCGTCGCCCCCGACCTGCGCGGCTATGGCAGGACCACCGGGTGGCATGCCAACTACGACTCCGAGGCGGACCTGCGCGGCTTCCGCCTGCTGAATGCGGTGCGTGACCAGCTGGGTCTGGTGCATGCCTTGGGCCACCCTTCGGTCGCCGCAGTGGTCGGCCACGACTTCGGCTCACCGGTCGCGGCCTGGTGTGCGCTGGTGCGGCCCGACGTGTTCCGCTCGGTCGCGCTGATGAGCGCGCCGTTCGAGGGGCCGCCCGAGCTGACGTCTTCGGGGCGCAGCGGCGACGTGCATGCCGCGATGGCGGCGCTGCCGCGGCCGCGCAAGCACTATCAGTGGTATTACTCGACCCGGCCAGCGAATGACGACATGTGGCACTGCCGGCAGGGCGTGCACGATTTCCTGCGCGCCTATTACCACCACAAGAGTGCCGACTGGCGGCAGAACCGCCCGTTCCGCCTGGCGGGCTGGACCGCCGAGGAGCTGGCAAAGATGCCGACCTACTACATCATGGACCTGAACGAGACGATGGCCGAAACGGTGGCGCACGAGATGCCGTCAGCCGCCGAGATCGCCGCCTGCCCCTGGCTGTCCGATGCCGAACTCGCGGTCTACGCCGGCGAGTATCAGCGCAACGGGTTTGCCGGCGGGCTGCAATGGTACCGGCGCGGCACGAGCGGACTGGATACATCGGAGCTGCAACTGTTCGCCGGCCGCACGATCGACGTGCCGTCGATGTTCATTGCCGGCCGCAGCGACTGGGGCACCTATCAGCGGCCGGGCGCGTTCGAGCGCATGCAGGAGGCGGCGTGCACGAACATGGTCGGCTGCCACCTGCTCGACGGCGCCGGCCACTGGGTGCAGCAGGAACAGGCGGAAGCTGTAAGCCGGCT
>DASSRN010000208.1:0-16540 GCA_035701785.1 Acetobacteraceae bacterium
GATGCAGTCTCCGACCGTCACGTCGGCCTCATTCCCCGTCATGATGCAGAGCGAGGCGCCGATGCCGCGGTTGCGCGCCAGCGTGTAAAGATGGGTGCCGTAGGCGCCGGACTGCGACGCGATGCCGATACGTCCGGGCACCGGCCAGCCGCTATCGAACGACGAAGAAAACGTCGCGTAATATGCGGTGCGCGCGTCGAACACGCCCAGGCAATTGGGGCCGAGGATGCGCATGCCATGCTTGCGTGCGACCGCAACCATGCGGTCCTGCGCCGCCTCGCCCGCCTCGTCCATCTCGGCGAAGCCGGCGGTGAACATCACCGCAGCCTTCACCCCGCGTTGGGCGAGTTCGGTGATGGAGGTCTCGGCGATCTCGGCGGCAATCGCCACGATGGCTACGTCAGGGGTTTCGGGCAGATCGGCCACGGACTTGTAGGCCTTCAGCCCCTGCACCTCCGCGCGGTTCGGATTGATCGGATAGAGCGCGCCCTGAAAGCCCTGTGCCTTCATGTAGGCCAACGGCCGGCCACTGATGCGGGTGGGGTCGCTGGAGGCGCCCAGCACGGCGACCGAACGTGGAGCGAACAATGGCGTAAGGCCGGCAAATCTGGCGTCAGGCATGATTCTGGACGTTCCTCGGGCGATGTCTTGTCGCGCCAGTGTGACCGCGCGGTGACGCGGCGGCAAGCGTTGCGGCCCCGGTATAAGGATGCAGTGCAGGCTGACCTGCCGGGCTGACATTCGACACGGTGCAGGGATAAACTGCACGCATTGCCAGGAGACCGACCAGATGAACGTCGAAGTGCGCGATCGCGCGCCGTCCGCCCACGCCCAACAGTGCCGTCTTGCCATCGCCGATTGCGACCTGCATCTCGGCCCGCGCTCGCTCGACGAACTGCGGCCGTTCCTGTCGTCGCGCACCCAGCACCAGATCGACACCTACGGCATGGCCCACCGGATCGGCTGGCAGAACGGCGAGCCCGCCTATCCGAAGTCTGCTCCGTTCGCCGCACGACGCGACGCCTTCCCGCCCGATGGTGGCGCGCCCGGCACTGACCTGGAGTTCACGCGCCGCCAGCATCTCGATGCATTCAACGTGCAACTGGGGCTGATCAACCCGCCGCAGCCGTCGCAGAATTTCATGAACCCGGACGTCGGCAATGCGATGTGCCGTGCATTCAACGAATGGCAGATCGAAGCGCTGGTGCGGCCCGAGCCGCGGCTGCGTGCCTCGATTGTGGTAAACTACGAAGACCCACCGGCGGCGGTAGCGGAGATCGAACGCTGCGCCAGCGTCGCAGGCTTCGGCCACGTGCTGCTGATGAGCCGCACGTCAGAGCCCCTGGGCGCCCGCCGCTATGCGCCGATCCTGGACGCCACGGCGGCTGCCGACATCCCCCTGGCCATGCATGCGTTCGGCTTTGCCGGCCATCCGCCCACCTCATCCGGCTGGCCGTCATTCTATCTCGAGGACATGGTTGGGCATGCGCAGGGCTTCCAGGCGCATCTCACCAGCCTGGTGTTCGAAGGCGCCTTCGCTCGGTTGCCGAACCTGCGCTTCGTGATGATCGAGGGCGGCTTCGGCTGGCTTCCATCGCTGTGCTGGCGGCTCGACAAGCTGTGGCGGCGGCTGGCCGACGAGACGCCGCACCTGAAGTGGCTACCGTCGGAGTATATCCGCAAGCATGTGTGGCTGACCACGCAACCGATGGAGGAGCCGCCCAACCGCGAGCACCTGCTCGACCTGATCGAGTGGATCGGCTGGGACCGGCTGCTGTTTGCCTCGGACTACCCGCACTGGGACTTCGACGACCCGTCGCAGATGCTGCCGCAGATCGGTCCGGCGCGGCGGCAGCAGGTGTTCCACGACAACGCCTTCGCGCTGTACGGCGCCTGACAGCACCGCTATAGCCGACCGGGTTGTCGTGCAGACGGCTAGCGGCAAGACTGCCGCGCACGCACTGACCATGGAGTGAGTGAACATGCTGCAGCCGCCACCGGCCCGTCCCGGCATGCGCGAGGACGAGGTCGACACCCCTGCCCTGCTGATCGACCTCGATGCGTTCGAGTTCAACCTGGATCACATGGCGGAACTGCTGGCGCCAACGCAGGCGAAGCTGCGTGCGCACGCCAAGACGCACAAGTCGCCGGTGATTGCGCGGCTCCAGATGGCGCGCGGCGCGGTCGGACAATGCGTGCAGAAGGTGGCGGAAGCGGAGGCGCTCGCCTGGGGCGGCATCCCCGATATCCTGGTGAGCAACGAGGTGGTGGGCGCATCGAAGCTGGCGCGACTTGCCGCGCTGGCACGCATCGCCAAGGTCGCCGTCTGCGCCGACGATGCGTCGCAAGTGGCGGCGATCGAGGCCGCGGCCGAAGACGCCGGCGTCCGGCTGCCGGTGCTGGTAGAGATCGATGTCGGGGCGGGACGCTGCGGCGTCGCACCGGGACCGGACGCGGTGGCATTGGCGCAGCGCATTGCCGCGTCGAAGCACCTGATCTTCGGCGGGCTCCAGGCGTATCACGGCAGCGCGCAGCACAAGCGCACGGTGGCAGAGCGGCGGACGCTGATCGGCAACGCCGTGGAAGGCTCGCGCCGCACGGTGGAGCAGCTGCGCCAGCAGGGACTCGACTGCCCGATCGTCGGCGGCGCCGGCACCGGTACGTTCCAGATCGAGTCGGCGTCCGGTGTGTATACAGAGATCCAGGCCGGCAGCTACGTGTTCATGGACGCCGATTATGCGCGCAACCTGGATGAGGGGGGTGCGCCGGTCGGCATGTTCCGACACTCGCTGTTCGTGCTGGCAACCGTGATGAGTGCGCCGCAACGCGGCGTCGCGGTTGTGGACGCAGGGCACAAGGCGGTGGCGGTGGACAGTGGTATGCCGACGCTATGGCAGCGGCAGGACATCCGTTACGTTTCTGCCTCGGATGAGCACGGCAAGCTGGAGGTAGGCTCGGAGACGGCGGCGCCGAAGCTAGGGGAGAAGCTGCGGCTGGTGCCGGGGCACTGCGATCCTACGGTGGACCGCTACGATTGGTACGTCGGGGTGCGGAAGGGGCGGGTTGAGTGCCTTTGGCCGATAGCAGCACGGGGCGGGATGTACTGAGCCGCGGCCACGACACGATCAGGCGGTTGAGGGCGCGGCAACCGTGGCGTCTGTCGGCAGTTCGGGTTCATCCGGTTCTCCTGTAAGCGCGGGTAGTTCGATCATGACCCGAAGACCCGAGGGGGATGCATTCCGCGCCGAGACCGTACCATCATGTAGGCTGACCACGCGCTCGACGATGGCGAGCCCAATGCCGGTACCGCCGGTGTGGCGTGCGCGCGACTCATCGACCCGGAAGAACGGCTCAAACAGGTGCGGCAATGCAGACTCTGGGACGCCTGGGCCATAGTCGCGGATCACGATCAAGGCGCGATTGCACGCGCGCGTCAGGGTCACCATGACCTCGGTCTCCGCCGGGGTGTAGAACAGCGCGTTGCGCAGCACGTTCTCAAGGGCGATCCGTAGCAGCATGGCGTTGGCGGCAACCATCAGACGGCCATGAGCCTGCAGAAAGCGGATCGCGCCCGAACGATCGCGACGTTCGAAGGCGACATTGCGAATCGCATCGCTCAGCAGATCCGAGAGATCGACGGATGAACGCTCGGACAGGGCCTGTTCGCCACCAAGAGAGGCAAGTTCCTGAAGGTTGTGCACAAGCCGCGAGGCGCCCTCGATCTCCAGCTCTACCCGATCGAACTGTGCTTCGGCCGCTTCCCCCTTGGCCCGGCGGGCGAGCGCGGCTGCCAGGCCGATCCGTGCCAGCGGTGACCTGATCTCATGGGACACGTCGGCGACGAACCGCCGCTGGGTCTCGATCAGTGACGCAATGCGTTCGGCCATCCGGTTGAATGTCCGGATCAACGCGGCAGCCTCATTGCCCCGGCCGGCGGCAGTCTCCACCGCACGTGCCGAAAGATTGCCATCGGACAGCGCAGTGGCTGCGCGCTGCAGGTTCCGGATTGGCCGCGTGAGGAAACGCGCCAGCAGGAAGCTCACCGCGCCACAACACGCAAGTTCCAGCCCAAGCGTGAGCCACTCGAAGAGAGCGCGTGACGGGGGTGCTCGCAAGGGCATGAAGTAAAAGCAGTATTGTTCGCCGCCGCTCGCCGCGACAGGAACCGCGAACGTTCTGCCGCCCGCAGGTGAGCGGGCCTGCTCGGCGCAGCCGTCCGGGGGCGCAGGGCGAAATTCCAGATGAGCGCGAGTGATCTCCTGTTCGGCTGCGATGAAGCGGTCCAGCGCGGGCTGGCCGCCGCTCTGGTAGGCGGCCAGTGCGGCTCCGCCATAAAAGCTGAGCAGATGGCGGAACGGCGGTGGATCGGAGAACGGCAGTGCGACGCCGAACAGCCAGAGCGCCAACAGGCCGAGTGCCCGCGTGATCGGGTAGATCAGGAACGTCGCGACGAAAAGTCGCCCGAAGAGGCTGCTCACCGGCGATTATCCCGGGACAGCGCGCTCGCGGACCACATAGAGGTAGCCCACATTGCGCACTGTCTTGATGAGGTCGTCGGGACCGAGCTTGCGCCGCAGCTTGCTGACCAGCGTATCGATATTGCGCTCCGCGCCGACGCCCTGCGACCGTCCCAGTGACGCCTGCGCCAACTCGTCACGCGACACCGGCATACCAGCCCGTAGCAGCAGGTGCTGCAGCAGGTCGAACTCTGCTGTCGTGAGATCCAGCTCCCGTCCGCCGCGCGTCGCGAGCCGTGCCGCAGGGTTCAGCCAGACGTCACCGATGCGGATCTCCGCGGCTGCCTGGGCAGTGTCCGGGCTCGCGCGCTCTGTCCGGCGGAGCACAGCGCGGATGCGCGCCACCAACTCGCGCGGCTTGAACGGCTTGGTGACGTAGTCGTCGGCTCCGAGTTCAAGGCCGACAACGCAATCGGTCTCGTTGTCGCGTGCGGTCAGCAGAATGACCGGCGTGTCGTAGTCCTTACGCAACGACCTCAGCACGTCGAAACCGGAGCGGTTCGGCAGCATGACGTCGAGGACCACCAGATCATAACCAATGGGTTTCTCGGCCGCCGGCGCTGCGCCGTCGTGAACAGCGTCAACGTGAAACCCTTCCAGGCCGAGATATTCGGAGATCATCGCAGCCATGGCAGGATCGTCCTCAATCAGCAGAATTCGCTCCATGGCCAGCATCTCCCGCCATTCTGTGAACTTGTGTGGATTCTTGCTGCATTTTGCAGCACCCAGGCCGGCACGGCGATCAATCTCCGCACAGCTCTACACACACCAGGTCAAGCAGCCGGTAGCGTGGCATCACTCGGAACCACGTCAAGGTTGTGATGCCCTGCAAGCGCTGGCCGGTCAGAAACAAGCAGGTCTATCCTGTTGGAACAGGCGGGACTGGGTCACGAGCCGCCGGATCCGGCGTTGCGATCCCGCTCGAGCGGCGCTTGCACTCGCTTGTGGGCGACCGGATTGCCACTCACGCAAAGCCCGACCACGCATTCGCCTGCTCGATCGAAGTCACCGGTGAGTGCCCCGAACGGCTTTACGAACCACTCGTGCGGATTGCCGGCGAGTTGGTCGATCACGCCCTGCAGTACGGCATGGCCTTGCTGCGCCGGGGCCGCATCGAGATCGCGGTGATAGCGAACCCGGACGGGAGCACAGAACTCCTCGTCCGGGACAACGGTTGGCAACCGCTGTGCCACGCCTGGATGGACGAGGACCGCGGGACCGTCCAGCGCCTTGCACGCGAGCATGGCGCAACATTCAGCTCGAGCCGACGGGATGAATGGACGGAGGCCGTGGTGAGATTCCCTGGCCAGACCGCCAGCAACCTCCGTCTCACCGTGCTTGGCTATGGGGTTGGCATACTCAGCATGATCTGCGGCGCTCTTGCCGCGCAGGTCGAGGCACAGCACGGCATCGAGAGCATGCACGCGAGGTCGCTTTGCATTGCCTCAGTCATACTGATCGGCGGCAGCGAATGCCCGGCCAACAGCAAGCTGCCCAGTTCAGGTCAGCGCTTGGCCGGACAGTTCTGACGGGAGTCAGCGCGATGCTGCGTCACACACCACGCTTTGCGCTCTCTGTGTCTCTGTAGCGAACCTTCCCGACGCGGCCGCTGCCACAAGCCCATACACCCCGCGCTCCGTCGGCAACGGTGCGAACCGGCTGGTGATGCCCAGCACCGTCTCCGCCCCACCCAGGTACAGCAGCCCGTCCGCCGGCATCTGCTGCGCGATCGCGTCAAGCACCTTGGCCTTGGTCGGCTGGTCGAAATAGATCAGGACGTTGCGGCAGAACACCACATCGAACTGGCCCAGCGAACGCAGGTCAGCCAGCAGGTTGAACTCGCGATACCGCACCATCCTGCGGATCGCCTCGCTGATCCGCCAATCACTCTCCTCCTTGCGGAAGTAGCGCATCAGCATCTGCACTGGCAGGCCGCGCTGCACCTCGAACTGCGTGTAGAGCCCGTCCCGCGCCCGTGCCACCTGCTCGCGTGCGAGGTCGGTGCCGATGATCTCGATGCGCCGGTCACCCACGCTGGCGCGGCACTCCGACAGGATCATCGCGATCGAATATGCCTCCTGCCCGGACGACGATGCAGCCGACCAGATCCGCAACGCAGTGCCAGCGCCGCGTGCAGCGATCAGCCGCGGCAGAGCCTGGTTGCGGAAATGCTGGAACGGCTTGTCATCGCGGAAGAAGAAGCTCTCGTTGGTGGTCATCGCCTCGACCACCTCGCGGATCAGCGGTTCGGCATTGAGACCGCGCAGCCGGTCCGCCAGCGCCGCCAGATCGCGCATCCCTTCCCGCTTCAGAATCGGCGCAAGGCGCGTCTCGAGCAGGTAGAGCTTGTCCGGTCCGATCACCAGGCCCGACCTGCTCTTCAGCAGCGTGGCGAAGGTCTGGAACGCGGTGGGCGACAGCGTCTGACTCATGCGCGCGCCATCCGCAGCATCTCGAGCAGCTTCGGCGCGATGCGCGGCAGCGGCAGCACGGCATGACACAGACCGGCCTGCGCCACCGCGCCAGGCATACCCCACACCACACTCGTCGCTTCATCCTGCGCGATGGCGGTGCCGCCGGCGTCGATCACGCGCCGCGTGCCGGCGAGCCCGTCCGAGCCCATGCCGGTCAGCATCGCCACCAGCACGCGCCCCTCGCACGCGACTGCGGCACTGCGCAGCATCGGATCGACCGACGGGCGGCAGAAATTCTCCGGCGGGTCCGAGGTCAGCCGCGCACGCAGGCGCCCGCCGCTCCCGTCCACCTGTAGGTGCTTATCACCGGGCGCCAGGTAGATGCGACCTGCCGACAGCCCCTCGCCGTCCCGCGCCTCGGCGCAGGGAAGGCCACCCAGCTTGGTGATGTGATCGGCCAGGATCGGCGTGAAGGTCGGCGGCATGTGCTGGGTCATCACCACCGGGACGGTCAAGCCCTTGCCCAGACCCTGCACCAGTGTGAACAGCGCCTGTGGCCCGCCGGTCGAACTGCCGACCGCCAGCAGGCGCGGCGGCACGATCGACGCCGGGCGCAGGCGCAGCCTTGCGGGCTCGCGCGCCGGCTGAACGACGCGGCGGCGCATCCGGCCCAGTCCCTTCACCTTCTCCACCAGTTCGCGCCGGAACACTTCATCGCCGGTCACCGCCGATGGCTTCGGCACGTAGTCCGCCGCGCCGAGCCGCAGCGCACGCAGCGCGATGTCCGCACCTCGCGTAGTCAGCGTCGAGGCCATAATGATCTTCAGGCCGGAATCGGCACGCAGCAGCAGCGGCAGCGCCGTCATTCCGTCCATCACCGGCATCTCGATGTCGAGCACCACGACATCGACCGGCGTGCGCTTCAGCTCATCCAGCGCCAGTTGGCCGTTGGCGACACGCGCGACGACCTGCACACCCTTCTCGGCTTCCAGCATGCGCGCGACAGCGCCGCGGATCACTGCCGAATCGTCGCACACCATCACCCGCGCGACCGGTGCGGCGGTGGTTGGCGGCGGCACGGCGGCGCGGGCAATCGTGATCACAACAAACCGACCTGCTCGAACTTGCCGACGAGGATCTCCTCGTCGAACGGCTTCATGATGTATTCCTGCGCCCCGCTGTTGATCGCCTGTTCGATCGACGACATCTCGGTCTCGGTGGTGCAGAACACCACCGTTGGGTTGTCCGGGCCGTACTCGGTCCGCAATTGCTTCAGGAACTCGAGCCCGTTCATCACAGGCATGTTCCAGTCGAGCAGCACGCAGTCCGGCATGCTGGAACGGCACGCATCCAGCGCCTGCTGGCCGTCGCCGGCCTCTGCCACGTCGAAGCCGTGCGCCTCCAGGATACGCCGCGCCACCTTGCGCACGACCCGGCTGTCATCCACGACCAGGCACACGCGCCCCATGGCCTGCGCCTCAGGCGGCTTCGCCCAACGCGAGCAGCTTGCCCACGTCGAGCACCACCAGCAGACGTCCGTCGAGCCGATAGATGCCGCTGCTGAACTGCGCCCATTGCGGCGACAGCGTGGGTGGATTGCGCTCGAACGCGCTGGCCTTGAGGCTCATCACCTCGGACACCTGGTCGACCAGCAGCGCGTACAGCTCGCCCCCTGCTCGGCAACCACCGACATCTGCGGCTGGTCGTCGGGCGCCGCTGGCAAGTGGAGGCGTCGGCGCAGATCGATCGCGGTGACGATGCGGCCACGCAGATTGAGGCTGCCGGCGATCTCGGGCGGCGCGAGCGGAATGCGCGTGATCTTGTGTTCCCCAAGGATGTCGCGCACCGCCAGCACCGGCACGCCGCAGAGCTGTTCGGCGACGGTCAGCGTGACGAACACGGCCTCCTGCTCGTCGGTCGCGGCGTCAGGTCGTTCCAGAACGTCGGTGGTCATGCATGTTCTCCTGTCGCCCGAAGCCTAGGCTGCGATCTTCTCGGCGATGCACTGACGCATGCTGGCGATCAGCGCGTCGCGCTCGAACTTCGCGACATAATCGGTGAAGCCGGCGTCGCGTCCTGCCTCGATATCGCCCGGCTCGGTGCGCGACGAGAGCGCGATCATCGGCAGCCTGACCCATGCACCGCTGGCTCGCACGGCACGGGCAAAGTCGAGCCCGTCCATGTCCGGCATCACGATGTCGGACACGATCGCATCGAACATCGCCCCCGCTTCGCGCAGGCGCAGTGCCTCCGCCGCACTCGGTGCCGCGGTGACGTGATAGCCGGCGGCTCCCAGGATGGGTGTCACCAGTTGTCGGAAGAAGTCGCTGTCCTCGACCACCAGCACGCGCGCCGCCTTGCCGTGCTCGCTTGACTGCGCCGCACCGTGGAACCAGTCCTGCCAAGCCTGGGTCAGCCAGTAGCCGGTATCGATCACGTCGGTTGCCTGGCCGCCGATCACCGCCGAACCCAGCAGTCCCGGACGTGCGCCCGACAGCTCGATGTTCAGCCGGTCCTCGACCACGTCGACGATCTCGTCGACCATCAGCCCCATGCTGCGGTCGCCGTCGCTGAACACCAGCACCGGCTGACGCGGCGTCTCGCCATCCAGGTTGCCGGCCAGCGCCACCAGCGGCATCAGCTTGCCGCGATACTGCGTGACCGGAGCGCCACACGAGACCTCGATCTTGTCGCGCGGGATGTCCTCGAGCCGAGCCACCAGGCCCAGTGGCACCGCAAGCTTCTGCTCGCCGCCGGCGCGGAACAGCAGCATCGCCGTGCGGTCGGTGGAGCGCAGCGCGTCCTTTGCGGCGGACGAGATCGCCTTGGCGTCGCCGCCCGCGCCGATGCCGGTGCCGCGCGCAATCCCGTTCGGATCCAGGATCATGATCACCGAGCCGTCGCCCAGGATGGTGTTGCCGCTGAACATGGTGACGTGGCGCAGGATCGGCGCCACCGGCTTCACCACGATCTCCTCGGTGTCGAACACGCGATCGACGATGATGCCCAGGCTGTTCGCACCGACCTGTGCCACCACAATGTACGCGCCGCTGTCATCGTTCTGCGTTTCGCCGAGGCCCAGCAGGTCGTTGAGGTTGACCAGCGGGAGCAGGCGATCGCGCAGGCGCAGCACCGGGGTGTCGTTGATCCGTTCGATCACGCTCTCCGAGCCGGCCTCGTTGTGGCCATGCCCCGCCGCCTTCTGTGCCCGCACCAGCTCGACCACGCTGATCTGCGGGATGGCGAAACGCTCGCCGGCCGCCTCGACGATCAGCGCCGAGACGATGGCGAGCGTGAGCGGGATCTTGATGGTGAAGGTGGTACCCTGGCCGGGCACACTCTTGAGGTCGATAGTGCCGCCGATCTTCTCGATATTGGTCTTCACCACGTCCATGCCGACGCCGCGGCCGGATACCGCAGTGACCACGCTCGCGGTGGAGAAGCCGGCGCGGAAGATGAAGCGCTGCAGCTGCGCTTCGCTCATGCCGGCCAACTCGGCTTCGGTCGCCAGGCCGTTCTTCAGGATCTTCGCGCGGATCTTGTCGAGCGGCAGCCCTCGGCCGTCATCGGAGATCTCGATGATGATATGGCCGCCCTCGTGGAACGCGTTCAGCGTGATGCGGCCGGCCTCCGGCTTACCGGCGGCGCGCCTCTCGGCCAGGCCCTCCAGGCCATGGTCGCCGCTGTTGCGCACCATGTGCGTCAGCGGGTCCTTGATCAGCTCCAGCACCTGCCGATCGAGCTCGGTGTCGGCGCCCAGCATGGTAAGCTCGATCTTCTTGTCCATCTCGCGCGCAAGGTCGCGCACCAGGCGTGGCAGCTTGTTCCACGCGTTGCCGATCGGCTGCATGCGGGTTTTCATCACTCCTTCCTGGAGGTCGGAGGTGATGTGCGACAGACGCTGCAGCGGTACTGTGAAGCCGGTATTCTCCTGCGTGCGGGCAAGCTGAAGCAGCTGGTTGCGAGTCAGCACGAGCTCGCTCACCAGCGTCATGAGGTCCTCCAGCACGTCCACGGTGACGCGGATGGTCTGGTTGGGATTGACCGGCTCGCCTTGCGGCGCTGCCTCCGGCGCAGCGGGAGCCCCGGCCGGAGCGAGCGTTGGAGGGGGCGCCGCGACCTCGACCAACGGCGGCTCAGGCTCCTCGAGGGGGACTGCGGAGGGTTCGGGTTCCGGTTCAGGCACTGCTTTGGTCGCCGCTGGGGCCTCTCCGGCAGCTGTCGCGTTCAGAGCATTCACCAGCTCGCTGTCATCACCGGCCGGCTCGGTCCCTGTCGCACCCAGCCCGGCGACGATCATCTTGATCCGGTCAAGTGCCGCCAACACCAGCGTGACGGTATCGGGCGTCGCCACCAACGCGCCGTCCCGCACCTTGCCCAGCACATCCTCCGCAGCGTGGGCAACGCGTTCGAGACGTGGCAGGCCCAGGAAACCGCAGGTACCCTTGATCGTGTGCACGAGGCGGAAGATCAGCGACAGGGTCGCCTGGTCGTCAGGCGTGCGCTCCAGCTTCACCAGCGCGACGTCCAGGTCGGCGATGCTCTCGTTTGTCTCAGTCAGGAAATCGGCAATCAGATCGTCCATGGCAGCCCCTCACGGCCCGGCGCGGCGCGGGCGGAGCCACATCCTGGGCAGATCAGACGAACAATCGGTAAATCGCGGGCGCTATTTGCCTGGGAGTGACAGCACGAGCCACCCGCCGGAGTTGGTCGACAGCCGCATGCCCGCGGCCAGCACCAACAGCGCGGTCAACGGCCCCTGGAGCCGGCGAGGGTCGGCGAGCATCGCCGCCTGCGCCGCCCCGGCATCGCCGAGCCACACGCCGAGTTCAGCCGGCCAGGCCGCGCGCGGCCCGGCAATGCTCACCGAGAGGCCGGAGGCGAGCGACCCCGCCAGCGCCACCACGCCGCCGCCACCCAGGCATTCGGCCGCGAACAGCACGAGGTTCAGCACGACGCGGGCAGCCGGCTGCTGGAAAACTGACCCGGGCTCCAGGCCGGCAAGGTTCAGCCGCACGCGCCGGCTGGACGACAGCCCATCGGTCAGCGCGCGAAGCCTCGCCACGTCGAGGTCGCCACCGTCGTAGCCCCATGCTGCGCGGAGCAGCTTCAGCCGCAGCGAGAGCTCGCTCACCGTTTCATCCGCCAGCGCGAGCGTCTCGCTGGCCGGCTGCTCCTCACGTGCGATCTCGATGACGCCGACCAGCGCTCCCAGCGAACCGCTGAGGTCATGGCAGAGCCGCGCACAGAGCAGTTCGGCCATGCCCAGGGATTGACTGATGCTCGTCATTCGATCACCTCCCCCACAGCGGGAGCTGTCCTGTGCAGACGCTGACACAACCTCTTGGCGAGGCGGCGATCGAGTCGAGCCCTACAGCCCTTGAACCCGCGATCTGGATGGCGCAAGTCAGTGGGGATGCCTGAGGAACGAAGCACCCCGATGATCGACCCGTTCGGCCGCGCGATTACCTACCTGCGCGTCTCGGTGACCGACCGGTGCGATCTCCGCTGCGTCTATTGCATGGCAGAGGACATGTCGTTCCTGCCCAAGCGCGACCTGTTGACGCTGGAGGAGCTGGATCGCATCTGCGCGGCCTTCATCCGTCTAGGCACCAGCAAGATCCGCATCACCGGCGGCGAGCCGCTGGTGCGGCGCAACGTGATGACGCTGTTCAACAGCCTGGGCAGCCGGCTGGGCGAAGGCGGTCTTAAGGAGCTGGTGGTCACCACCAACGGCACGCAGCTCGCCAAGCTGGCAGACGGGCTGTACGCCGCGGGCGTCCGCCGGATCAACGTCTCCCTCGATACGCTCGACCCCGACAAGTTCGCCAGGATCACCCGTTGGGGGAAGATGGGCGCCACGCTCGACGGCATCTTCGCTGCCAAAGCGGCGGGTATCGCGATCAAGATCAACGCGGTGGCGATGAAGGGCGTCAACGAGGGCGAATTCGACGGCATGCTTGCCTGGTGCGGCGATCACGGCTTCGATCTGTGCCTGATCGAGACCATGCCGATGGGCGACATCAGCGGCGATCGGACCGAGCAGTACCTGCCCCTGTCGATCGTGCGCTCCCGCCTGCGGCGTCGCTGGACGCTGGAGGAGACCGACTATCGTACCGGCGGACCCGCGCGCTACTTCAACGTGGCCGAGACGGGCCGCCGCGTCGGCTTCATCACGCCGATGACCCATAACTTCTGCGAAAGCTGCAACCGCGTCCGGCTGACCTGCACTGGTACGCTGTACATGTGCCTGGGTCAGGACGACGATGCCGACCTGCGTGGTGTGCTGCGCGCCGGCGCGTCCGATGCGGAACTGGATGCTGCGATCTGGGAAGCGATCAGCCGCAAGCCCAAAGGCCACGATTTCATCATCGATCGTCGCCACGACCGTCCCGCGGTAGCACGGCACATGAGCGTGACCGGCGGCTGAATCGTCAGATCACATAGGGAACCCGAACGCCGGGTTCCGTTGTCGGAAAGCCCTTCGTATCCCGGGTAACCAGCAACATCGCATGCACTTGCGCAGACGCCCATATGATCGCGTCTGGCAGCTTAAGGCGATGTGCCTTGCGCAACTCCACCGCGCGCTCGGCGGTCGCATGGTCAACGGGAATCCGGTCGAACCCGTGCAGAAAATCCCGCGTCTCACGCTCGGTTCTGGCATTGGCGCCGACCAGAATCTCCATCCATGTGACAACACTGATGGCCTTCAGCGAGTATCTATCAAGCTCCTCGCGGGCGTGCGGTATGCCGCGCAGATAGTCGATGAGGATGTTCGTGTCGAACAGTGCCCTCACCACTCCGATCGGATCCGGCGCTGATAGGCGACACCTTCAGGTCCCGCGGAGCCCCATAGGCCAAATGCGTCGGCCGGTGGACGGCGTTTCTGCGCTGCCAGGAACGCGGCAACCGCCTCTCGGATGAGCGCAGCACGCGACTTTCGGGATTGCTCACCGAGCTCCGCCAGGGCGCGCAGATCATCTTCTGGAATGTCCACCAGGGTGCGCACTGCACACACGTCCTCGATATCTAATATCGTCAATATATATCAGACAGGCACCGCTGCAACGGTAGAATGCACTGGCGGGCCGGTTGCCGGTGGCCGCCGGGATGGCGGACCTGCAAGGTTGGGCGCCGGCCCACCAGCCGGGACGGGAGGCCACCACGTTCGGGAGAACAAAGTATGATCAGTCGCAGGGCTGCGATGGCGAGCGGATTCGCTGTCGCGGCAACCGGGTTGCCACGCGCACGTGCCACCGCCAGGAGCGTGAAGAATAGGCAACACCATGCCCTACAGCGGACCGGCTTCCACCTATGGTGTGATCGGCCGCACCGAAAGCGCCTTCTTCAAAATGGTGAACGAGCAGGGCGGCGTTGACGGCAACACGATCGACTTCATCTCCTACGATGACGGCTACAGTCCACCAAAGACAGTGGAGCAGGTGCGCCGCCTGGTGGAGGAGGACCAGGTCGACTTCTGCTTTCAGAACCTCGGCACGCCATGCAACTCGGCGATTGCCGAGTACCTGAACCACAAGAAGATTCCGCACCTGTTCGTCGGCTCTGGCGCCAGCAAGTGGGCCGACGTCAAGAAGTATCCCTGGACGATGGGGTTCCAGCCTGGCTACCGCACCGAGGCGCAGATCTACGCCAAGCACATGCTGGCGAACGTGAAGGACCCGAAGCTCGCGATCGTCTACCAGAACGACGACTTCGGTAAGGACTATCCTCTTGGCGTGCGCGACATCATGGGCAACGACTGGGATCGGATCGTGGTGAAGTCCGCCAGCTACGAGACCACCGATCCAACGCTCGATTCGCAAATCGTCGAGGCGCAGAACTCAGGCGCGAACGTGCTGCTGGTCGCGGCCATACCGAAGTTCGCCGCGCAATCGATCCGCAAGGTCTATGACAGCAATTGGAAGCCGACCTTCTACATGACCAACGTGGCGATCTCGGTCGGCGGTGTGATCACGCCCGCCGGCCCCGAGAAGGCCGTTGGCATGCTCAGTACCGCTTACCTCAAAGACCCCACCGAAGCGGCCTTCGACAACGACGCCGGGATGAAGGAGTGGCGTGACTTCATGGCGAAGTACATGCCAGGCGGCGATGTCACCGACCTCAGTTACGTCTTCGCCTATGCCGTCAGCAAGACCATGCTCCAGGTGCTGACGCAGTGCGCCGGCGACTATTCACGTGCCAACGTGATGCAACAGGCGGAAAAACTACACGACGTCGAACTGCCGGTGCTGCTGCCAGGGATCAAGCTGAACACCACGCATACCGATCATCGGCCGATCACGTCGATGCAGTTCATGAAATGGGACGGCAAGACCTGGGTGCGCTTCGGCGACCTGATCACTGGGGCGACTGTGTAGCGAGACAGCCGCCCGCCTGTGCTGCGGCACGGATTGTGAAATAGACGGGAGGTTTCGCGGAGCATCACGGAGACATGCTGAGCTGAAGCTCCGCGCTCCTCCGCGTAGACATTTCGGACCGTTCCGCTGCACCGGCTCCGGTCAGGGGCGTCCCGCCCGATGATACGGGTGCCCCGCCGCGATCGATCGTGCCCGATACACCTGCTCCGCCAACATGACGCGCGCCAGGAAGTGCGGCCAGGTGAGGCGCCCCAGTGACAGCACGAAGTCGGCGCGCGAAATCACCGCCGCCTCCAGTCCTTCCGTACCGCCGATCACGAAACACACCGGCCGTCCCGCAGCCAACCAGCGTTCCAGCAGACCGGCCAGTTCGGCGCTGTCCGCAATCACGCCCCCAGCATCGAGCGCCACGACGAACGACGGAACGGGCAGTGCCGCCAGCAGCGCCTCGCCCTCGCGTCGCTTCACCTCGCCTGCCGCGCCGCGCGCCTCGGCAACCTCGGTCACCGCTAACGCCGGGCGCAGCCGCGCATTGTAGCGCGCGAACAACTCGGCCTCCGGCCCTTGCCGCAGTCGTCCGACAGCGATCAGCCGCAGGCGAGCAACGCGGCCAGCAGGCAAGCAGACTCAATGTGCTCGATGGAATGGCTTGTCGCCCTTCACTGTGACCCGATAGCCCGAGCGCACCTGCGGGAAGTAGTCCCACATCGCGATGTGCTGCACACAGCGATTGTCCCAGAACGCCACCGAATCCGGCTCCCAGCGGAACCGCACCTGCCAATGCGGCCGCCCGCAATGCTCGTACAGGAAGTCGAGGATCGCCTTGCTCTCCGCCTCCGGCACGTCCTTGATCGAGTGGGTGAACACCGGGTTGACGAAGATCCCCTGCCGCCCGCTGACCGGATGCGTGCGGATCACCGGGTGCTCGGCGCGCGGGAATGTTTTCGGTCCTTCGGCGCCGATCAGCCGGTTGGTCCGCGTGTAGTTCATCGACCCATCGTGTACTGCAGTCAGTCCGCAGAGGAACTTCTTCATCGGCTCCGACAGCGCGTCATACGCTGCGTACATGCTGGCGAAGATCGTATCGCCACCCACCGGCGGCACGACCTTCAGGTTCAGGATCGAGCCCATCGGTGGCTCCGGATCGCACGACACGTCCGAATGCCAGCGCTCGCCCGAGATGCGCTTTGAATTGGCATCAGCATGGATCGGCAGGATCTCCGGATGGCCG
>DASSRN010000209.1:0-2793 GCA_035701785.1 Acetobacteraceae bacterium
ATCAGGATCGGGCGGAAGCGTTCGAGGCAGGCTTCGCGGATCGCGTCGATCGCCGGCAGCCCGCGCCGTCCCGCGGCAAGCGCGAAATCGACCAGCATGATGCCGTTCTTCTTCACGATGCCGATCAGCAGGATGATGCCGATGAACGCGATCATGGTCAGCTCCGCGCCGAATAGCGCCAGCGCCAGCAGTGCGCCGAGACCGGCGGATGGCAAGGTCGAGATGATCGTCAGCGGATGGGCGAGGCTCTCGTAGAGCACGCCCAGCACGATATAGACGGCGACGAGGGCGGCGAGAATCAGCAGTTCCTGCGACGCGGCGGTGTCGCGGAAGGCCTTCATGTCGCCGGCAAAATCGGTGCGCACGGTGTCCGGCAGGTGCATCTCGGCGACCGCCTGCATTACAGCGTTGGCGGCAGTCTCGATCGGGGTATCGGCGGTGAGGTTCCAGGTGACCGTCGCGGCCGGATACGAGCCCTGGTGATTGACGGACAGCGGCGTATTAGCTTTCTCGACCCGCGCGACCGCGGCCAGCGGCACCTGGGTAGTGCCGAGTGAGAGGCCTTGCGCGGTGCCGCCGCCGACGAAGACGCTGTTGATGTTCGCCGGATCCTGCTGGAACTGCGGCTCGGTCTCAAGGATGACGCGATACTGGTTGCGCTGGGTGAAGACCGTCGAAATCTGGCGCTGCGAGAACGCATTGTTGAGTGCATTGTCGATGTCCTGCACCTGGACGCCCAGCCGCGCGGCGGCATTGCGATCGATCACCACATTGGCCTGCAGGCCGCCCAGTTGGCGGTCGGTGGTGACGTCGATGATGCCCGGGATGCGGCGGATGCGGTCTTGCACCCGCGGCAGCCATAGGGACAGTTCCTCGGCATCGGCGTCCATCAGGGTGAACTGGTATTGCGACTGGCTGGCACGTCCGCCCACGCTGGGCAATTGCTGCGCCGGCCACATGAAGACGCGCACCCCCGGAATGTCGGCGAGCGCAAGCCGCAGGCGGTCCACGATCGCCGACGTGGCGATGCCGCCGCGCTCAGCCGGCGGTTTCAGGCTGATGAACAGGCGGCCGTTGTTGACGGTTCCGCTCCAAGTGGTGCCGCCGACGGAAGAGCCGACGCCGGCCACCGCCGGATCGGCCAGAACGAGGGCAGCAGCGCGCTGCTGCAGCACAATCATCTGTTGAAACGAGATGTCCTGGGATGCCGCTGCGTAGGCGCCGATGAAACCGCTGTCGTCGGGCGGGAAAAATCCCTTGGGCGTGTGGACATACATGTAGACGCTAAGCGCCATGGTAGCGGCCAGTGCCGCGAGCGTCGCGGCCTGATGGCGCAGCACCCATTGCAGGCTCACACCATAGCGACGGACCATCGCTGCGAGAGCGCCTTCCACCACCCGGTCGAGCCACGCACCCGACCTGCCACCGTCAGGCGTTTCATGCAGAAACCGGGCGCAGATCATCGGCGTCACCGACAGCGAGACGAATGTCGAGATCGCAATGGCGAGCGCGAGCGTCACCGAGAATTCGCGGAACAGCCGTCCGGCAAGACCGCCCATGAACAGCATGGGAATGAATGCCGCAACGAGAGAGACGCTGATGGAGATGACGGTAAAGCTGATCTGGTGCGCGCTCGCCACGGCGGCGGCGAGGGGCGACAGCCCACGCTCCATATTGCGAAACGTGTTCTCGATCATCACGATGGCATCGTCCACCACGAAGCCGACCGATACCGTGAGCGCCATAAGCGACAGGTTGTCGATGGAGAAACCGGCAAGCCACATGGCGGCGCAGGTGCCGGACAGGGACAGCGGCACCGTGATCCCGACGGCGACGGTCGGTGCGATGCGGCGCAAAAAGACGGACACCACCAGCATCACAAGTATGATTGTAGCGCCGAGGGTGAGCTGCATGTCGCGTACGCTTGCCCGGATCATCAGCGTTCGGTCGGTCAGGACCTGGAAGCGGACGCCTGCCGGCACCCAGCGCTTGAGTTCCGGCAGCATCGCGTAGATGCGGTCCACCGTCTCGATCACGTTGGCGTCGGCCTGCTTGGTGATGCTGATCAGGATGGCCGGCTGCCCGTTAAACCATGCGGCGGAGCGGCTGTTGCGAGTGCTTTGCTCTACGCTGGCGATATCGCCGAGATGGGTGACGGCGCCGTTCCGGACGTTCACGGCAATGTTGCGGTATTCGACCGGGTCGCGCATCTGCGTGTCGGTGGCGATGGTCAGGGCAACGCCGTCCGAGTCGAACGTGCCGAGCGGGCCGACAGCATTGGCGTTGATGATCGCGAGGCGCACGTCCTCCATGCTCAGGCCCATCGTGGCAATCGCGACCGGATTGACGCGCACCCGTATGGCGGGCTGCTCGGCTCCCGCCACGTTGACTTCGGCGACGCCGTCGACCTGCGCGATCCGCTGGGCCACCACCGTGTCGGCAACGTCGTAGACGGCGCTGGGCGGCAGCGTGTCGGAGGTGAGCGCCAGGATCAGGATCGGCGCGCCGGCCGGATTGGCTTTGCGGAAGCTCGGCAGGCCGGGCAGGTCGCCGGGCAAGTCGGCGACGGCGGCGTTGAGCGCCGCCTGGACGTCGCGGGCGGCGCTGTCGATCTTGCGGCCGAGGTCGAACTCGACGGAGATGGAAGAGGTGCCGAGAATGCTCGTCGAGGTCAGCTCGATGACGCCCGGAATTGCGCCGAGGCGGCGCTCCAGCGGCGCCGCCACCGTCGCCGCCATGGTGGAGGGATCGGCGCCCGGGCGGCTCACGGTCACGTGGATGGTCGGAAACTCG
>DASSRN010000210.1:0-5462 GCA_035701785.1 Acetobacteraceae bacterium
CGATCCACCAGACATAGTTGATCAGGGCAAAGCCCCACATCACTGGCCAGTCGACGCCCCAGATGCCGATGCCGGCATAGAACAGGTACAGGATAGCCACGAACAGCACCGCGGTCAGCAGTGCAAAGGGCAGAGTCGCGATGCGCCACCACAGGAAACTCTCCTTCCGCAGCGCGATACCGCTGACGTGGTCGGTCATGTCCCTGTTGTTGGCGCCTGGCAGCACCACAGGGTCGAACGCGTGCGGCGAGGGAATCCCGCTCATGCCTGGCGCGCTCCGAGCGCCGGGTTCGGATTGACAATGCGGGCTTCATAGGTAACGCGTGGACGGGTGTTCTGGTCGGACAGCAGCGCGTAGGACAGCGGGCTCTGCTTGCGCGCGAGCACATCCGCCTCCGACTGTGCCATGTTGCCGAAGGTGAACGCCTGCGTCGGGCACGCCGCCTGACAGGCGGTCCGCACCTCGTTGCCGCCGACTGGGCGGTTTTCGATATCGGCTGTGATGCGTGCTGCGGCGATCCGCTGAAGGCAGAACGTGCACTTCTCCATAACGCCGCGTCCGCGGACGGTGACCTCCGGATTGCGCGCCACGGCCGGTCGGTGCTCGTTCCGGCTGAATGCATAGAAGTTGAAGCGCCGCACCTTGTAGGGGCAATTGTTGGAACAGAACCGCGTGCCGATGCAGCGGTTGTAGACCATCACGTTTAGCCCTTCGCGGTCGTGCACGGTCGCGCCCACCGGGCAGACCACTTCGCATGGTGCCTGCTCACAATGCATGCACAGCACTGGCTGGAACACGACGTTCGGATCGTCGGCCGAGCCCTCGTAATAGCGATCGATACGCAGCCAGTGCATCTCGCGCTCCCGTAGCACCTCGTCTCGGCCGACGACCGGGATGTTGTTTTCCGCCATGCATGCGACGACGCACGCGTTGCAGCCAATGCAGGAATTGAGATCGATGCTCATGCCCCAGGCTGCCGGCCCTGGCGGCGGGTAACGATACAGCGACGGCGTAGCCTCATCATCGGCAAGAAATCGCGGCTCCTGCTGGAAATGCGCCAGGTTGCCGTGACGCGCGAAATCAGCATTGGTCGCCAGCAGCGGATCATGATGCTCGGTGGAGGCAAGGCGCACACCGCCCTTGCCTTTGCGCAGCAGCGGTTCGCCGGCATACCCGGTCAGCTGATACAGATTGTACCCCGCGCCCTCCCCTACACGACCGACCACGTTTCGCCCAAAGCCGAATAACCCGACAACACAGTCGCGCGCTTGTCCCGGCATGATCCAGACCGGCAGTTCCAATTCGGCTTTGCCGATGTTGACCAGCACGTGGTCACCGTTCCCGACCTGCAGCCGGCGTCCGATCTCAGGCGAGATCAGCAGCGGATTGTCCCAGGTCAGCTTGGTCAGCGGGCGGGGCAGTTCCTGCAACCACGCATTGTTGGCGAAGCGCCCATCCCACAGATGTGGATCGGGCCGGAACAACAGCGTGGTCTGCTGCTCCGGCAGGGCGGGCGGAACGAGGCGAGCGCTTTCCGGCCGCAGCTTCGCGTCGCTGACATTGGCGACAGTTCCGGCGATCAGGCCGGAAGAAAGCGCCTCGTGCCAATCCGCCTTGGTATCGCGCCATGTCTGCTGCACTTGCTCGAGGCTGCCAACCGCGTCGAATTCCAGCAGCATGCCAAGCAGGCGATGCGCACTGATGCCTTCGAACAGTGGCTGCGCCTGCGGTTGCTGGATGGTCACCGTGCCATCGAAGGCGCGCGTATCACTCCAGTCCTCATAGGGATGCAGCTGCGGCAACGCCCATCGCGTCACGCGGCTTGTCTCGTTCGGTTCCATAGTCACAGCGAGCGAGAACGGCACGCGCCGGACCGCCTCTGCCAGGCCCAGGGTCGCAGGCGCGGCGAACACCGGATTGCTGTCGATGACGATCAGCGTCTCTACCTGCCCCTCGTCGATGTCTGTCGCTAGCTCACGCAGCGACGCTGCCTGATCCACCGGATCAGCCTCCACCGGTTCGATCAGCCGATACGTGCTGCCGCGGCCGCCCAACGCTTCGTTCGCCGCATGCACCAGCGCATGCAGCTCCGCCGGCTGTTGCGGGCCGATATGGATGAACGCGCGTCCCTTATGCGCCTGCAGATCGGCGGCGACAGGCCCAAGCCAAGGGGGACCACCCGAAGGGGTTGCGCCGGTCAGAACAGCCTCGGCCAGAGCGACAGTCGCGTCCTGCAGCGCGCGTGGTCCGGCGATAAAGCGATGATCGGCCGCCACGCCCACCAGCGTCGGCGTCGGCTCGACCGCATAGATCCGGTTCATCTGCGCGGTCCGCGTCGGATTGCGACGGCTGGCCACGTCACGTGCGAACCGCACGTGGCCCGGTGCTGACTCCAGCAGGTCGCTGTCAATCGCCAGGATCACATCGGCAGTGCCGAGGTCAGGCACGATCTCGACCGGCTTGCCATAGGCGAGCAGCGCACCGGCGCGCGCGGCATCGCGCGACACCGGCTCCCAGCGGTGCCAGCGCATCTCCGGATAGCGCTGCCGCAGTTCGCCGATCTGTCGCGCGATGGTCGGTGAGGTGACCGTGCCGGTCAGGACGCGAAGTCCCTTGCCATGCGTACGCACGAGCTGCTCGCGCTGTGCCGCCAACGCGCTCTGCAGCGTCTGCCAATCCTGCGGCACGCCATCCAACGCGATCGGTGCCTGGCGATCCGGATCATAAAAACCCAGTATCTCTGCCTGCGCGATCGCGTCAGTCGCGCCCAGGCTCGCCGGATGCGTCGGATTGCCTTCCACCTTGATCGGCCGGCCGACATCGTGGCGCACCAGCACACCGGTGGCGTAGCCGGACAAGACGCTGGCTGTCGCATAGTAACTGTCGCTGCGAGTGACCGTCGCGGGAGCAGGTCGCACCGGCGGGATCAGCACGCCACCTGGCTCGCCATCATCGCAGCCGCCGAGCCCGGCGAGCGTCATCGCTGCGGCCATCAGCCGCAACACCCGCCTGCGCTCAGTCGGCGCCTGGAGCGCTGCCGCAAGCTGCGGAAACTCCACCGCCGCACGCGCTGCGAGCGCATCGCGATCCGCCGCATCGGCGAGACTGCGCCATTGCCCGCTCAGCGATGGCATATCGAGCAGTCCGTCAGATTGCGATTGCCGATGTGGTACTGCGCCATCAGCGCATCAGGCGACGGAGTATCCTTGCCGCGGTGCCATTCCGTATTGAAAATCTCGTCGCGCGGCCGCAAGTTCGGCGCCGGATCGCGGTGGCAGTTGAGACAGAAACCCATTGTCATCGTCTTGGCTTTTTCCATCAGCGGCATCGACGCGACATCGCCATGACAGCTGGCACAGCCGACACCTTTGGCGATGTGGATTGCGTGATTGAAGTAGACGTAGTCCGGCAGGTCGGTGACACGGTGCCAGATGATCGGCGTGCCATTACCGAGGCTCTGCCGCACCGGCGCCAGTATCCCGGCGTCTGTCCAGATCTGAGAGTGGCACGTCATGCAGGTATACGTGGGCGGCATCCCGGCATTTCCTGCGTTCTCCACACCGGTATGGCAGAAGCGACAATCGAGTCCGAGACCCGCCACATGATGTTGATGGCTGAAGGGGACCGGCTGCTGCACCGTCCATGCGGTGTGGCGGCGATAATCCATGCGCGGCCAGATCCACCACCAGGCGACGCCACCCACTGCGAGCCCGGCGAAACCGAGAAACACCAACTTCGCGGCGAGGTTCGACCATGGCGGAAAGATCGCTGCCATCGCCGGCTTGCGCGATCACAACTCGCCGCGTGCGGCGAGCGCTTTGATGCGATCGGCGGTGCGACACGCCAGTGCCTGGATGGTCAGCGACGGATTGACCCCGCCCGATGTCGGAAAGACGGACCCGTCGCAAATCCACAGATTGCGAATATCCCAGCTGCGGCAATCGGCATTCACCACGCTGGTCTGCGCGTCGCCGCCCATGCGGGCAGTACCATAAAGATGCGCGCTCTCACTCGTCTCGTGCCAGATGTCCCGACCGCCGGCTGCCGATAGCGCCTCGGTCATATGCCGGATCGAGTGCGCCACCAGGCGCTTGTCATTGTCGCACAGCGAGAACGTTACCCGAGCGACCGGCAAGCCGTAGTCATCCTTCTCCTCGGCCAGGCTGACGCGATTGCGCTCCTGCGGCAGCACCTCGCCAACGATTTTCAGGCCAGCCTGGTGATTGTAGTCCTGCATCGCGCGAATCAGCGGCTCGCCCCAGAGGCCGCGCGCACCCGTCACCGTCGCCGCCCATTGCTGCGGCAATGGCCCCTGGCTCATATACGCATAGCCACCAAAGAAGTCCTTGCCATCATCCGCGTAGTTCCAGTGCTCGCACAACGCGAGCGATGGTGGGCCTTTGTACCAACGGATTTCTTCTTCGAAGGTGCCGTAGGCGCCCTGGTTGGTCTGTACCATCAGGTTGCGGCCCATCTGTCCCGACCCATTGGCTAATCCATGTGGGAAGCGGTCGTTCGCCGAGAGCAGTAACAGGCGCGGCGTCTCGATCGCATAGCCTGCGACCACGACGTTACGCGCGCGTTGTAACCGCCACGCACTGTCACGCAGATATTGCACCCCGGTGCAAAGCCCAGCCGCATCGAGTTCGATGCGGCCCACCATCGCCAAGTCGCGGATTTCCGCACCGGCGCGCACCGCGCGTGGTATCCAGGTGATCAGCGCACTCTGCTTCGCATTGGTCGAGCAGCCGATCGTACAGAACCCGCGATAGACACATGGATGCGCAAGGCCGCGCGGGGCGGAGATCGTCGCCAACGGCGTCGGACACCAGTCGATGCCGAGTGCTTCGCAACCGCGCGCCAACACCAGTGCTGCCGCGTTCAATTCATGCGCCCGGTCGGGATAGCGTGGGCGCGGCGGTCCCCAAGGATAGTTCACCGGGCCGGAAATCTTCAGCGCCTGCTCGACTTCGGCGTAGTAGTGCCACATCTCACGCCAGTCGAGCGGCCAGTCCACCCCGTAGCCCAGCTTGCTGCGCGACTTGAAGCGTTCCGGGCGGAAGCGCAGCGACACCATGGCGAAATGCACCGTGCTCCCGCCGACGGCTTTGCCGCTGTTGTTCGATCCCAGCGTGAGCGGGTCATCGCCATCGCAGACGCGGTCATCCGTCCAGTATAGTTTGCGCTGATGCTCTTCGTCCGACGCGAACTCCTCCAGCGGACGCCACCATGCGCCGGCATCGAAGGCCACGACCGAAAAGCCATGTTCGGCCAGCCGGCAAGCGAGCGTTCCTCCCCCGGCACCGGTCCCCACTATCGCGAAGTCGACCGGCTCGTTCTCCGGATATTCGCGCATCGGCATCCAGCCGCCGATGCTCAGCGGATCGGGTGCGCGACCATTGCGGCCGCGCGGGACATGCAGGGCGTCATCCAACATGTTGGTTCTTCCGCCGCGCCTCCT
>DASSRN010000211.1:0-3133 GCA_035701785.1 Acetobacteraceae bacterium
AGGCGATCGCGTTGCCGGCGTGGTCAGCCGCGCCGACCTGCTGCGTGCGCTGTCGGCGGCGGCGCGCGAGCATGGCGCCGCTGCGGCCGATGATCCCACGATCCGCGACCGCATCCTGAACACGCTGGCGCGCGAGCCATGGGCGCCGCGAACGACACTCAACGTCACCGTCGTGAACGGAGTGGTTGACCTGTGGGGCACCATCAGCAACGACCAGGAGCGCCGGGCGATCTGCGTCATTGCCGAAAACACGCCGGGAGCGAAGAAGGTGATCGACCATTTAGTGTTCGTCGAAGCCTATACCGGCACGGTGATTGAGCCGCCGCCGTCCTGACGCACCGTGACGCTGTTCCGACGTGAGCTGATCGCGCTTGCCTCGGCGGCGTCGTTACAGGCCTGCGCACCCGACCCAGACGTCAACGCTTACCTGGGCTCCGGCGAGCAGGATTCGCTGCAACGGCACTACGGGCTGCAGCGTGGGCTTGCCGACGGCTCGCTGGTGTTCGGCAACCAGACCCGACTGCTGAGGGACGGCGGGCAGGCATTTCCGGCGATGTTCCAGGCGATGCAGCAGGCGCGCGACCACATCAACCTGGAGTATTTCATCTTCGAGGACGTGGAGGTCGGCGGGCAGCAATTGTCCGACCTGCTGATCGGCAAGCTCGCCAGTGGCGTGACGGTCAACATCATCTACGACGCCTATGGTTCGCAGGCGACGCCAGGCGTGCTGTTCGACACGCTGCGCCATGCCGGGGCACACGTGGTGACGTTCAATCCGCTCAACCCGCTCGGGGCGCTGACCGGGCACTCGCCGAACGATCGCGATCACCGCAAGATCATGATCGTTGATGGCCGCATTGCATTCGTTGGCGGCATCAATCTCTCGCGCACATACGAGAACCCGCCCTCGGCCGGCATTCCCGCCGATGGCGACACGAATCACGCCTACTGGCGCGACACCGCGATGGAAATTCGCGGCCCCGCCGTAGCCGAGTTGCAGAAACTGTTCTTCGAGACCTGGAAGAAACAGAATGGCGATCCGGTGCCGGCGGCGAACTATTTCCCGCCGCTGCCGCGTGAGGGCGTGCAGACGATACGGATCATCGGCAGCGTGCCGGGCGACGACAAGCCGCTGTATTACCTCTCGCTGGAACAGGCGATCCGCGCGGCGAACAGCCGCATCTGGCTGTCCACCGGCTATTTCGTGCCGCCGCACCAGGAGCGCGAGGACCTGGGCAAGGCAGCGCGGCGCGGCGTCGATCTTCGCGTGGTGGTGCCGAGCCACAGCGATGTGGAAAGCGCGGTGTATGCCGGGCGCGCCGCCTATGGAGACCTGCTGGAGCGCGGTGCACATTTATTCGAGATGCAGAATGCGGTGCTGCATTCCAAGCTCGCGGTGGTCGACGGCGTATGGACCGCGATCGGGTCATCCAACCTCGACCGACGCAGTGTGGTCTTCAACAACGAGGTGGATGCCATCATCCTGGGGTCGGACACCGCCAGTCAGGTGGAGGCATTGCTGCAGCGCGACATGGTGGCCTCCGCCGCGGTGACGCTGGAGGGCTGGCAGCAGCGCGCCTTCACCGAGCGGGTGCACGAGTTGAAGGCGCGGGTCTGGGAATACTGGATGTAGGGGGGACCGATGAACATCCGCTTCGACGGCAAGACGGTGGCGGTGACCGGCGCGGGCCACGGCTTCGGCCGCTGCATCGCGCAGACCTTCGCGCATCTAGGTGCGCGCGTATTCGCCACCGACATTTCGGCCGGCGAACTGGCGGAGACTGCGGCCGCGGGCGGTGTGGCAACCAAGGCGGTGGACCTGCGCGACCGCGCTGCCGGCGCGGCCTGGATCCACCAGGTGGAGACGCAGAGCGGCGGGCCGATCCATGTGCTGGTGAACAATGCCGGCGGGGTCGGCGGCCAGGGGCCAAAGCCGCTGGAAGAGGTGGCGGACGATGATTGGAACATGCTGTTCGACATCAACGTCAATGCGGCGTTCACGCTGTGCCGGGCGGCGGCGCCGGCGATGAAGCGGGCGGGCGGCGGGCGCATCGTCAACACCAGTTCGGGCGCCGGGTTGCAGCCGTCGCTGACCGGCATCCAGGCGTATTGCGCGGCCAAGCACGCGGTGGTGGGGCTGACGCGCCAGCTCGCGCACGAGTTCGGGCCGTACAACATCACCGTGAATTCGGTGGCCCCGGGCTTCATCCGCTCGAATGCGTCATCGGAGAAGCAGTGGGCGGGCTACGGCCCGGACGGGCAGAAGGCGCTGGTGGAGCGCATCGCCATGAAGCGGCTGGGCACTGCGCAGGATATCGCCAACGCCGTGGTGTTCTTCGCGTCCGACCTGGCGGGCTTCGTCAACGGACAAATCCTGCAGGTGGATGGCGGACGTTAGCGTTGCGAAAAAACCACAGCACGAATGCAGATTTGTCAGCCCGTGGCGATAGCACACCAGTTGAAGCATAATGTATATGGTGACTGATTCGTCAGGCTAACGACCGCGGCCGCACCGCGGGGGAGCCGGCCGCATACAGATAATCGGAGGCTACGTCATGAGCGACGCGAGAATCGAACGGATTCGTCGTGATCCGCGCTTCGAACAGCTCTGCCAATCGAGGAGCCGGCTCGCTTGGACTTTGTCGGCGATCGTGCTCGCCCTCTACCTTGGCTTCATCCTGCTGGTCGCCTTCGGCGGGAATTTCCTCGCCCAGCCAGTGGTCGCGGGCGGCGTCACCACAAACGGTATCGTGGTGGGACTCGGGGTCATCCTGATCGCCATCGTGCTGACTGCGGTATATGTCTGGAAGGCCAATACAACCTTCGACGACCTGACGCGAGGACTGCTCGAGGGGACACGGTGATGCGCGCTCTGTTCCGCCTGCCATCCGCCGCGACCGCAGCGCTCGTGCTGCTGCCGACCGCCGCACTGGCCCAGGCAGCGCCCGCCGCGGTGGTCAACTGGCACGCCATCGCGATGTTCCTGGTGTTCATCGCGCTTACGCTCGGCATCACCTATTGGGCGGCCAAACGCACCAAGACCGCCACCGACTTCTACGCCGCCGGGCGTGGCATCTCCGCGCTGCAGAACGGCCTGGCGATCGCCGGAGACTATATGTCGGCGGCCTCCTTC
>DASSRN010000212.1:0-8864 GCA_035701785.1 Acetobacteraceae bacterium
TCACCCCAGATATGCATCGGGGCAACGGCCTGTTTGATCGGGACCATGTAGAAGCGCCGCTGCTTGGTGACGCTGTTGTAGAAGGTGGAGTTGAGCAATGCGGTCTCGCTGAGCTGCGAACTCAGCGCCCCTACCACGTCGCTGACATCTTCCAGTTTATTGTCCCAGGCGAACTGCGGCAGGATTGTCGCCGGCGCGTCGTGGAAAATGACGTCCGGAACATCGCCCGCGGTGATCGCCGATATCGCCTTCTGGTTCAGCGCCTGGAACGGCATCACGCTGAGGTCGATTCTGTTGCCGCTGGCCTTCTGGTAGTCGGCGATCGTCTTGCGGAACGCCGCATCCTCCTCGGGCACGAAGCCCTGCACCTGCCAAACGACCGCGTTGGTCGCGGCGGCGTTGGTGAGGTGGGGCCGTACCAGCGGAGCAGTCGCGATGATACCCAGGGAACCACGCATTACCGAACGCCGGCTCATGCGGTTCATGGCCGATCTCCTTCCCTGTCTGGCCGGTCGCTTCTGCGCCGGTCCGTTGCAGCATTCGACACGCTGATTTTGCGGCGACGATATGGGAGAGGGCGGCACGGGTCAAACGATCCGCAGCGGGATTTGAACCGCTCCCCTTGCCTGCCGGCGCGCCTGTCCGCAGACTACCCGCGTGAGCAGCGAATCGCTTGATTGCCTGAAATGCCCGGCCTTCTGCTGCCGGACCGCCGGCTATGTCGAGGTCAGCCGCAACGACATCAGGCGACTGGCGAAATTCCTCGACCTGACCGTGCGCGAGTTCGAGGAGAAGCACATCGTCGAGCGGACGCGCAAAGGCAGCAAGCGCGTCAAGTCGGGCTTCGGCACCTGCCAGTTCCTGGGCGAGAACCGACGCTGCACGGTGTACGAGGCGCGGCCGCGCGACTGCCGCGGCTATGTCTGCTGGAACCAGGAAGATACCACGGTGTTCGAGTTCGCCCGCTTCTTCCAGCGTCCGGTGGCCGAACTGCGCCGCGACGACCCGGACGGCAAATCGCGCTGACCCTGCGAGGACGCATGCGAAACAATCGCTTCCGCGAACTGCTCGATGCCGGCAGCCCGACACTCGGCACGCACCTGCTGTCCTCCTGGCCCACCCTGGTGGAGCTGGTCGGAAAGACCGGTCTCTACGACTATGTCGAGTTCACCGCCGAGTACGCGCCGTTCGACCTGCACGAGCTGGACCACCTGGGCCGCGCGCTCGAGGTGGCGAACCTCGCCGGCATGATGAAGATCGAGCAGGCGCAGCGCCTGCACCAGACGATGCGCGCGATCGGCTCGGGCTTTCAGAGTCTGCTGTTCGCCGATGTGCGCACGGTCGAGGACGCGCAGGCCTGCGTTCGCGCGGTGCGCGCCGAGGCGCCGGGTTCGGACGGTCTGAACGGCGTGGGAATGCGCCGCGACGTCGGCACCGTGCTGGAAGGCGGTTCGCCGGCCTACGTCAGGGCGCTGGACGAGGTCGTCGTCGCGCTGATGATCGAAAAGCGGCAATGCATCGAGGACCTCGATGCGATCCTGGCGGTCAAGGGCATCGACATGGTGCAGTTCGGCCCGGCCGACTATGCGATGAGCATCGGTCTGGCCGGCCAATGGTCGCACCCCGAGGTGGTGAAGGCCGAGACGCGCACCATCGAGACCGCGCTGAAATTTGGCATCCATCCGCGCGTCGAGATCGGTGACCCAGCGGAAGCGGCGCGCTACCAGGAGATGGGCGTGAAGCATTTCTGCCTCGGCTGGGACGTGGGTATCCTGCACGGCTGGTGGCAGGCGAATGGCACGCTGATGCGCGGACGCCTGAGGGAGGAGATGAAGCGATGAGCGATCTGGAAATCGTTGCCCTGCGCGAGGTCATCGCCAAGCGCGAGCGTTCGGACGACATCGCGCAGCGGCGCCGCGACATCGATGCGCGCGGCCTGGCGTACAAACTGGCGTCGGATGTCGCGGTGGAACCGGTCAGCGCCAACGGCGTGAAATCGGAATGGACCACCACGCCGGATGCAGACCGCAGCAAGGCGGTGCTGTATCTGCACGGCGGCGGCTATGTCATCGGTTCGCTCGACAGCCATCGGCATCTCTGCGCCGAGGTCGGTCGTGCGGCGCGCGCACGCACGCTGGCGATCGACTATCGGCTGGCGCCCGAGCATCCGTTCCCGGCCGCGGTGGACGACTCGCTGGCTGCGTATCGCTTCCTGCTGTCGAGCGGCATTCCGGCGAGCGGCATCACCATCGCTGGCGACTCGGCCGGTGGTGGCCTTGTGGTCGCGGCGATGCTCGCGATTCGCGGCGCCGGGCTGCCGCAGCCGGCATGCGGCTGGCCGATTTCGCCCTGGGTGGACATGGAGGCGATCGGCGACAGCATGACCGGCAAGGCCGCGACAGATCCCACCGTGCAGAAGGCCGGCATCCTCGACATGGCGAAGCACTACCTTGGTGGCGCCAATCCCCGCTTGCCGCTCGCTGCACCGCTCTATGCCGACCTGCGCGGGCTGGCGCCGTTGCTGATCCAGGTAGGCGCTGCCGAAACGCTGCTGGACGATGCGATTCGCCTGGCACAGGTGGCGGGTGCTGCTGACGTTGCGGTGGATCTGCAGGTGTGGCCGGAAATGATTCACGTCTGGCACATCTATCATCCGGAACTTGCGGCGGGACGACGCGCCATTGCTGGGGGTGGTGACTTTGCCCGCGCGATGACGTCGCGTGGCTCGCGTAGCGGCTTCTGATCGCAGCCTTTCTCGCTTTTGCGACTGTTCTCGCATAATATGCGAGAGTATGCACTGGATGTGACTATCTCGCGTCTGTGATTGACAGCACAGGGCCTTTCTGTGCCAACTGCGCAGTGCAATCGCATTTGGCCTTGCTGCGCCTCCGTCGTTCGACCGGGTGCCCTCAAGACGTCCAAAGGGCGGGTTGTCGACCAGCATCGCGCGCGGTTGCGCGATGCGCCTGACGGAGAGTTTCGCAGACGATGGCTATCGGTACTGTCAAGTGGTTCAACACGACCAAGGGCTTCGGCTTCATCATGCCGCAGGACGGCGGCAAGGACGTGTTCGTCCACATCACCGCGGTGCAGGCGGCTGGTCTTCGCGGCCTGAATGAAGGTCAGAAGATCAGCTACGAAGTAGCGATGGAGCGCGGCAAAGCTGCTGCGACCAACCTGAAGCTCGCCTGAGCGGCCGCAACGCAGCGCGTTGCACTCACCAATCCCCCATAGCGCGACAGGGGACGCGCACCGGAAGGAGTGACGACAATGGCCGTTGGAACCGTCAAATGGTTCAATGCAACGAAAGGCTATGGCTTCATCATGCCGCAGGACGGCGGTAAGGACGTATTCGTACACATCACCGCGGTCCAGGCAGCGGGGCTGAAGGGCCTCAATGATGGCCAGAAGGTCAACTACGAGGTGGCGATGGAGCGCGGCAAGGCGGCGGCAACCAACCTGAAGCTCGCCTGACGCCCCGATTGCATATACAGCCTGCGGGCCGTCGCCGGTGACGCACCGGGGCGGCCCGCTTCGCATTTGGGGTGTGACACGCCGATGTTCTCTCTGCCCGAACTGGAAGCCGCACTCGCCCTGGTGCACGAGAGCTTTCCGGGAACGCCGCAATACGCCTGGCCGTTGCTGAGCGAACGAAGCGGTGCCGAAGTGTGGGTCAAGCACGAGAACCACACGCCGACCGGCGCCTTCAAGCTGCGCGGCGGGCTGGTCTATGCCGAGAGGCTGCGGCGCGAGCGGCCGCAGGTCCGCGGCATCGTTTCGGCGACGCGCGGCAATCACGGACAGTCGCTGGCCTGGGCGGGGCGGCAGTACGGCGTCGGTGTCACGGTCGTCGTGCCGCACGGCAACAGCGTCGAGAAGAACGCCGCGATGCGCGCATTCGGTGCGCGACTCGTGGAGCACGGCGACGACTTCGAGATGGCGCGCGACGAGGCGGCACGGCTGGCGTCGACTGAGCGGCTGGAGTTTGCACCGTCGTTCGCGCCCGACCTGGTGAAAGGCGTGGCAACCTATTCGCTGGAAATGTTCCGTGGCGCGCCGCCGCTCGACGCGCTGTACGTGCCGATCGGCCTCGGCTCCGGCATCTGCGGGGCGATCCTGGTGCGCGACCTGCTGGGGCTGGCGACCGAGATCGTCGGCGTGCAGGCGACCGGCGCTCCCGCTTACGCGCGCTCGTTCGACGAAGGCCGCGTGGTGGCGCTGAACCGGTCCGACACCAATGCGGACGGGATGGCGGTGCGCCTGCCGGATGACGAGGCGTTCGCCATCATCCGGCGCGGCGCGGCGCGCATCGTCACTGTGTCGGACGACGAGATCGCCGAGGCGATCCGCGCCTACTGGACCGACACGCATAACCTGGTGGAAGGCGCGGGCGCGGCGCCACTCGCGGCACTGATGAAGGAGCGGACGCGAATCGCCGGCAAACGTGTCGGCCTCGTGGTGAGCGGCGGTAATATCGACCTTGCGCTGTTCCGAAGCTGGGTGCTTCGCGAGCGCTGAGGAGACGCGATCATGGCGCACCTGATGCTGCGCAACGTGCGGCCGTTCGGCGGCGATGCTGTCGACATCCTGGTCGCGGGCCATGCGATCGCGGCGGTCGGGCCCGACCTGGCAGCGCCGGAGGATACGGCGGTCGAGGACGGTGGCGGCGCGCTGCTGCTGCCCGGTCTCGTCGAGGGCCACACGCATCTGGACAAGTCACTGTGGGGCGGTCCCTGGCACCGCAACGAGGTCGGCCCGACTCGGCTCGATCGCATCGAGAACGAGCGCGCCTGGCGCGCGCGTTCAGGGCATGATCCGGCAGCCGCATCGCTGGCGCTGGCGCAGGCCTTCCTGGCCAACGGCACGACGCGGATCCGCACGCACGCCGACATCGATACCGAGATCGGGCTTGCGCACCTGCACGGCACGATGCGCACGCGTGAGGCGCTGGCCGCGCCGGTTGAAATGCAGATCGTCGCCTTTCCGCAGTCCGGCCTGACCAACCGCCCGGGCACCGAGGCGCTGATGGACGCCGCGCTGGCCGAGGGGGCCGATGTGGTGGGCGGCATCGATCCCTGCGCGATCGACCGCGATCCTGTGCGCTGCCTGGACGCGACCTTCGCACTCGCGACACGGCACGGCAGGCTGATCGACATCCACCTGCACGAGCCGGGCGAGATCGGCGCGTTCTCGCTGGAGTTGATCCTGGAGCGCACCGAGGCGCTGGGCATGCAGGGCAAGGTGGTGATCAGCCATGGCTTCTGCCTGGGCGCTATCGCCGATCGCGAGCGCGATGCACTGCTGGCCCGGATGGCGCGGCTGGAGGTGGCGATCGCCACCACGGCATCCGCAGGAACACCGGTGCCACCGCTGACCGCGTGCCGCGCCGCTGGGGTCACGGTGATCGGTGGCAATGACGGGATCCGTGACACGTGGACGCCCTATGCACGGCCCGACATGCTGGATCGTGCCATGCATATCGGGCTGCGCAACGCGCTGCGGCGCGACGATGAACTGGCATGGGCGCTGGAGTGCGTCACCGCCGGTGCGGCGCGCGGCTGCGGCTTCGGCGGCTACGGGCTAGAGGTCGGCGATCGCGCCGATCTGGTGCTGGTCGATGCAGCGACCGCGGCGGAAGCGGTGGTGGCGGCGCCACCACGCCGCCTTGTCGTTGCGGCGGGTCAGGTTGTGGTCAGGCTGCCGTCAGCGCGCTGAGGGATTCGGCGTGAGCGCCGGAGGGCTCGCGGATCATGTAGCCGCGGCCCCAGACGGTGCCGATCAGGTTGCCGGCCCCAGCCATCGCCAGCTTCTTGCGCAGCTTGCAGATGAACACGTCGATGATCTTCATCTCCGGTTCGTCCATGCCGCCATAGAGGTGGTTGAGGAAAGCCTCTTTGGTCAGCACCATTCCCTTGCGCAGCACGAGCAGTTCCAGGATCGCGTATTCCTTGCCGGTAAGATGCACCGGCTGTTCGTCCACGGTCACCTCGTGGCTGTCCAGGTTGAGCAGCAGCGAACCGATGCGCAGCGACGGCTGACTGAACCCCTTGCTGCGCCGCACGATAGCCTGCATGCGAGCGAGCAGTTCCGCCTTATCGAACGGCTTGGTGATGAAGTCATCGGCACCCAACCCAAGGCTCCGCACCTTGATCTGCGGCCGCGTCAGGCCCGAGAGGATCAGCACCGGAGTGTCGTTGCGGCCCAGGCGCATGCGGCGCACCACCTCGAACCCCTCGATGTCCGGCAGCATCAGGTCGAGAACCACAATGTCGTAATCGTAGTGCTTGGAAAGTTCGAGCCCTTCCTCTCCGGTGTCGGCGTGATCCACGACGAAGCCGCTGGACTTGAGCATGAGGGAAATGCCACGGGCTGCGACAAGATCGTCTTCGATGAGCAGGATTCGCATCCCTCTGCTCCTTCTGGTAAGGTTACGACGATTTTATACCACCTTAACGTGTGCATCTCCAACGTATTTTTACCATTTACGTGTAATTTCTTTGCCATATCCAAACGTAAAGCGGCGGAGGCATCTCATGGTGAGAGACAATCACTTATCCAGCAGAACCGGTTGTCTCAATGAGATGCACCAGTCTGCATGATCGGGTCTCGGCTGCCTGCGCCCGTCTGCACGGCGTGGCGCAGTTCCGTCTGGAGGGCCGCGTCGCCGGATTATCCGGGCTGATCGTCGATATCGACGGTCTCGCCGGGCATGCCGGGGTCGGTGATCGTCTGCTGCTGACCGGGCGAGACGGGAAGATCGTGCCGGCGGAAATCGTCGGCTTCAGGCATGGTCAGGCGCAGGCGATGCCGTTCGGATCGCTCGATGGACTGGGGCCAGGCGCCGCCGCGTTGTTCCCGGTCATGCCCGACACCGAGGCGCACGGCGGCACCCTGCCGGTCGCGGACGAATGGCTGGGCCGAGTGCTCGACCCGCTGGGCAGCCCGCTGGACCGGCACGGCCCCCTGCCCACCGGCCCGCGCTTCCGACGGGTACGGGTCCGGCCACCCGAGGCGCCCGAGCGGGCACGGCTCGGCCCCCGCCTGGACCTCGGCATTCGCGCCCTCAATTGCTTTGCCACCTGCCGGCAGGGTCAGCGGCTTGGCCTGTTCTCCGGTTCCGGTATCGGCAAGTCGTCACTGCTGGCGATGCTCGCGCGCCATACGGCGTGCGACGTTGCGGTGCTGGCGCTGGTCGGCGAGCGGGGCCGTGAGGTACGGGAGTTCATCGAAGACGACCTGGGCGAGGCGGGCCTGGCGCGCTCGGTTGTCGTGGTTGCCACCTCCGATTCGCCACCGCTGCTGCGTCGGCAGGCGGCGTTCGCGGCCATGACGGTAGCGGAACATTTCCGCGACCAGGGCAGGTCGGTGTTGCTGCTGATGGACAGCGTCACCCGGTTCTGCCTCGCCCTGCGTGAGATCGGGCTGTCGTCGGGCGAACCGCCGGCGACGCGTGGCTATCCGCCCAGCGTATTCGCCGAACTGCCGCGGCTGCTGGAGCGTGCGGGACCGGGGCGGGACGGACCCGACGGGACGGTGGGGCACATCACGGCGCTGTTCAGTGTGCTGGTGGAGGGCGACGACCACAACGAGCCGGTGGCCGATGCGGTACGCGGCATCCTTGATGGCCACATCGTGCTGGAACGGCGCATCGCAGAGCGCGGGCGCTACCCGGCGATCGACGTGTTGCGGTCGCTGTCGCGTGCGGTTCCCGGCTGCAACGGGCCGGACGAGAACGCACTCGCACGTCGTGCACGCGCCATGCTGGCGCTGCACCAGGACATGGCTGACATGGTGCGCCTCGGCGCCTATCGCGCCGGCAGCGATCCCGCAGTGGACGAGGCGGTAGCGCTGGCACCGCGGATCGAGGCGGTGCTGCAGCAGCAGCGCGATGAGCACACCAGTATCGAGGACAGCTTTGCGCTGCTGCGCGAAGCGCTGGAGGCAGCATGACCGCTGATCCACTGGAATCGCTGCTCCGGATGCGTCGGGTGGCGGTAGACGATGCACGACGGGGCCTGGCTGACTGCCTGAGTGCCGAGAGCGCTGCCGCAGCCGAGGTCACCGCGATCGAGGCCGCGATCGAGCAGGAGACAGAGGTCGCAACCTGCCTAACGGCAGGCGACCTGGAGGTGGAAGCATTCGCTGCGTGGCTGAGGAACATGCGACCCAGGCAAGCAGCCGCGCGAAACTCCGAGCAAGAGGCTGAGTCGGCGACTACCGCCGCACGCGCCGTCCTGGCCGCCGCGCAGGCCGCGGTGCGTGTGGTCGAAGAGATGCTGGAACAGCAGGCCGCGGCACTACAGGCCGAAGCGGAACACAAGGCGCAAGCGGAGCTCGACGAGGCGGCGCAGCGCAGCGGGCCCATCATGCAAATGTGACTACGGCGGTGTGACGCCGGTCGCATGGGCAGGTGCTGACGAATGCATTAGCGTGCTGTTCCAAACGGGGGGTGGAATGGCACGACACCTGCTGCTTGGCACGGCATTGCAGACCGGTCTGGCATGTATTGCTGGTCTCGGGGTCTCTCAAGCTCAGCCCGCCCCCAACGCCCGCCCGGTGGGCGGCACGGTTGTGGGCGGTGCGGCCAGCATCAGCCGCACCTCGGGTGACACTCAGATCAACCAGAGCTCCCAGCGTGCCGCGATCGACTGGCAGAGCTTCAACGTCGGTGCAAAGCAGAGCGTCACCTTCAACCAGCCGTCGTCGAGCGCGGTGGCGCTGAACCGGGTCACCGGCCCCGACCCCTCGCAGATCGCCGGCCGCATCGACGCCAACGGCCAGATCGTCCTGGTGAACCAGTCGGGCGTGACGTTCTACCGGGGCGCTCAGGTGAACGCCGCCGGGGTCATGGTGAGCACCGCCGA
>DASSRN010000213.1:0-4863 GCA_035701785.1 Acetobacteraceae bacterium
TCCAGCCACAGCGTCGCCTCCAGGTCCAGGTGGTTGGTCGGTTCATCCAGCAGCAGCAGGTCGGGAGCGGCGAACAGCGCGGTGGCGAGTGCGACGCGCATGCGCCAGCCACCGGAGTACTCACCGACGGGGCGCTGCTGCGCGGCCTCGTCGAAGCCCAGCCCCGCAAGGATCGCCGCGGCGCGGGCGGGTGCAGCATCGGCGCCGATCGCACGCAGCCGCTCGTGGACCTCGGCGAGGCGCGTGGGCGGCGCCGTGTCAGCTTCCGCCAGCAGCGTCAGCCGCTCGGGGTCGCCGCGCAACACCGTGTCGATCAGCGACGCATCGCCGCCCGGCGCCTCCTGGGCCACCGTCGCGATGCGCGCGCGGGCCGCGAGCCGGATTTCCCCGGCATCCAGCGCCATATCGCCTGCGATCGCCCGCAGCAGCGTGGACTTGCCGGCGCCATTGCGGCCGACCAGGCCGATGCGGCGGCCCTGGTCCACTGTGAGATCGGCGCCGTTCAGGATGCTGCGCCCGCCCAGCCGGATGGCAGCGCCGGAGATGACCAGAAGCGACATGCGGCTGGTGATCGGACGGGTTCGCCAGTCGGTCAAGGCACTTGACGCGCGGTTCGTGCAGGCGGGGCCACCGAAAAAATAATTCCGCATTGATCACAAAAAAGTGTTGTATTTGCGTTTCGATAAAGTCATCATAGCGCCATCGAAACAGCATCTGGGGCCGCCGAACCGCGAGATCGGACAGCAGCCTTTCTCGTCATCGGCAACCCAGAGCGAAACTCGAAAAACAGGCCCAGGAGAGACTCCGCAGGCTAGGGCGCCTGCACGCATTCGCGTCGCAGCTTAATGTTGCGATACTGTAACACAACCTCTGGCGACTGATCCACCCGACCAGCCGCCCGACAACACGGTTTAACCCGAGCAAAGAGAGCCCCGATGACCAGTTGGAAAGACAAGTTGGCGCTGATCGCTCAGCGCAATCGACAGGAGATAGTTAAGGCAAAGCTCAGCCGCCGCGAGATGATGCGCCTGGGCCTGCTCACCGCCGGCGGCAGCCTGATCGTGAAGGCTGGCCTGAGCGCGCGCGCGTTCGCCGACCAGGGCCCGAACGGCAGCCTGTTCGTTCCCGGCGTTGACGGCCAGAGCCCGCCGATCACCAATCCGTTCACCGTACCCATGCCGCGCCTGACGGTGCTGCAGGATGTCGCCGACCCCCACAAGCTGGAATACGGCATGCCCGACGGCACGACCCCGGTCGACGGTGCGACGTATCGGGTGCCCCACCAGTACTTCTCGTACAACGCCGCCACCGACTCGTTCGGTCCGGGCCCCGCGGGAAGCTTTATCCCGAAGAAGTTCTACGAGATGGACATGAAGGAAGACTACCTCGAGCTCCATCCCGACCTGAAAGCCAAGACGCGCTTCTTCTGCTTCCACGACCACACCGGTGCTGCCCGCGTTCCGGGGCCGCTGATCCGGGCGAAGTACGGCGAGCCTGTGCTGGTGCGCTATAAGAACAAGCTGCCATCCAACACGAAGGCGCAGGATTTCGGCATTGCCGAAATGACCACCCACCTGCACAACGGTCACACCCCGTCGGAGAGCGACGGCAATCCGGTCAACTTCTTCAATTCGATCAATGATCCCAACGCGGTCAATCCGTTGGGCTTCAAGGACCAGCACTATCCGAACGTCTATGCCGGCTTCCGGAAGTACGGCGGGATGGGTGACCCGAGGGAAGCTCTGGGCTCGCTCTGGTACCACGACCACCATCTCGATTTCACTGCCCAGAACGTCTACAAGGGCATGTTCGGATGCTATAACCTGTTCGATGACCTCGACACCGGCGTGCCTGGCGCCGGGCTCAATCTGCCCTGCGGCCAGAGCTACCTCGGCGACGATCTGGACTGCCCGATCTTCTTCCACGACGCGGTGCTCGACGCGGACGCGCAGCTGGTGTTCGATCTGTTTGACCTGGACGGCATCATCGGCGACCGCTTCCTTGCCAACGGCAAGATCCAGCCCGTCCTCGACGTCGCCGCGCAGCGCTACCGGTTCCGCCTCTATGCCCCGGGCCCGTCGCGCTGGTGGGAGTGGTCGCTGTGGGACGGCAAGCAGTTCTGGCCATTCTGGCAGATCGCGACCGACGGCAACCTGCTGCCGGACGCGGTGCTGGTAACCAGCGTGCGCATCGCGGTCGCCGAGCGCGTCGACATCATCGTCGACTTCGGCAAGCTCAAGGCGGCCGGGGTGCAGACGCTGTTCTTCGTCAACCGCGCCGAGCAGGTCAACGGCCGTGGCCCGACCGGCAACACGCTGACGCCCGGCACTCCGGTGCTGAAGGTCAGGATCGGCAACGGGCCGAAGGTCGATACGTCGGCCGACCCCGCGGATCCGAAGCTGCGTCGGTCGTCCAACAGCCCGTCGAATATCGGCATGAAGCTGCGCGACCTGCCCGACGGCAACACCGCCGCGGACCTCGCCAAGCTCGACGCGTACGCGTCCAAGCTGCCGACCCGCACCTGGCGGTTTGAGCGCGGTAGCGGCGGCTGGATGGTCAATGGCCAGTTCTTCGACGAGAACACGGTCAGCGAGGCCATTCCGCAGGGCGGTGAGGAGCTCTGGATCATCCAGAACCCCGGCGGCTCCTGGCGGCATCCGGTGCACATCCACTTCGAAGAGCATCGCATGCTGACGCGCAACGGCAAGCCGGTGCAGCCCGCGACGCAGCTCAACGGCGCCATCGACTTCTCCCGCCGGGACGTGATCAACCTGCAGACCAACGACGAGGTCCGTCTGTTCATGCGCTTCCGCGACATGGGTGGCTCGAGGACCGGCAACACGAAGCTCGACAACGCCTACAACCGCTACGTCATGCACTGCCACAACGTGGTGCATGAGGACCACGCGATGATGGTCAGGTGGGATATCGTCTGATCATCGCAGTCACCTCTCGTCGCAACGACCGGCGGGAGATAACTTCCTTCGCGTGAACTCAGGGCCTCGGGCGCATAGCCCGGGGCCTTTCTTCGTACGGCCACTAACGCGGCGGCGCTTTGCCTGCCGCCGCAAGATCGCGCAACGTGCCGCGAGCAATCGCTCGACGGGGAACCACGATGCCGGCGCGGACTGGGGCGGAACTCCTGCGCGGACTGAACGACGACCGTGAGATCTGGGTCGGCGACGAACGCGTCACCGACGTGGTGGCGCATCCCGCGTTCGCTGGCGCTGCCAAGGGCATGGCGGCGGTGTTCGACCTCCAGCACGAGGCGGCGGACGACTGCCTAATCGCCGATCCGGAAACGGGCGAGCCGATCAACGTCAGCCACATGATCCCGCGCGCGCCGGACGACCTGAAGCGCCGGCATCGCGGCCTGCGGCGGATCGCGGAGCACACCGTCGGCGTGATGGGCCGCACGCCGGACTACATGAACGTGACTTACGCCGGGTTTGCCGGCTGCGCGCATGAATGGGCCGAGAACGGCAACGAGGCCGGTGCCGCGCGCCAGGTCGAGTACCAGAAGTTCCTGCGCCGCCGCGACATCAGCCTGACGCACACGCTGATCCATCCGACCATCGACAAGGCCAGGGATGAGATCCCGGGGCAGGAGAACGACGTCATCCTGCGCAAGGTGTGCGACACCGAGCATGGCATCGTCGTGCGCGGCGCGCGCATCCTCGCCACACTGGCGCCGTTCGCCGATGAACTCGCGGTATATCCTGGCCGCCCGCTGCCCGAGGACGGCGACAAGTTCGCCGTCTCGTTCTGCATCCCGATGGCGACCCCAGGACTGAAGTTCATCTGCCGCGACAGCGTCGCCGGCACGGCCAACCAGTTCGATCATCCGCTGTCGTCGCGCTTCGATGAGCAGGATGCGTTCGTGATCTTCGATGATGTCGAGGTGCCGCGCAGCCGGGTGTTCATCGATGCCAACGTCAAGGTCTACAACCAGGTGATGACGCGCAGCTGGAACCCCAACGTCATGCAGCAGACGATGGTGCGGGCGTCGACCAAGCTGGAGTTCGCCTGGGGCCTGGCGACCGCGCTGGCCGAGGCGATCGGCGACAAGAGCGCGACGGCGCAGTCGCTGCTGGGCGAGCTGTGGAGCTACGCGGAGCTCGCGCGATCGGCGGTGCAGGCGGCGGAGGACCACCCGAACGAATGGGGCAACGGCGTGTGGTTCCCCGATGGGCCGCCGCTGTCCGCATTGCGGGCGGTGATGCCGTTCTGGATGCCGCGCGCCAACGAGATCATCAAGCTGCTTGGTTCGCACAACCTGTTGGCAACCCCGACCTGGCGCATGATGCAGGAGAAGTCGCTGCGGCCGTTCATCGACAAGTACCTGCACGGCGCGAACGACATGGACGCAGAGAGGCGCGTTCGCCTGTTCCGCCTGGCGTGGGACTATGCCGGCACGGCGCTCGCGTCGCGCGTGGAGTTGTACGAGCGGTTCTATCTGACGTCGGGCGCGCGCAACCAGCAGCGGGCACAGGCACTGGCGAAGCGTGACCGCGCGATGGCATTGGTGGAGAGGTTCCTGCATGAGCCGGTCGAGTAAATCCGCCGCGGGGGCGATCCGGGTCGGCGTCGGTGGCTGGACGTTCGAGCCATGGCGCGGCCCATTCTATCCTGACAAGCTGCCACAAAAGCGAGAGCTGGAATATGCCAGCCGTCATCTCACCTCGATCGAGATCAACGGCACCTACTATGGTTCGCAGAAGCCGGAGAGTTTCGCGCGCTGGTACGACGAGACGCCAGAGGACTTCGTGTTCTCTGTGAAAGGTCCGCGCTTTGCCACCAATCGCCGCGTTCTGGGCGAAGCCAGTGCATCGATCGAGCGGTTCGTCAACGGCGGCGTGCTGC
>DASSRN010000214.1:0-29046 GCA_035701785.1 Acetobacteraceae bacterium
GCAATGCGCCGGTTGGCAGCAGCCAGCGGTTCGGTTGGAATGGCAAGGTCACGCTCTGCATTGCCCGTCACGCTGCGGATGCGAGCTTCCTGCAAGCCGGAATCAATCAGGAGACGGCGCGTGGCGTTGGCCCGGTCGGCCGACAGTTCCCAGTTGGTGCGCCCCGAGCCGGAGAATGGCGCGGCGTCGGTGTGACCGGCGATTGAGATATCCTGGGTCAACCGCGCCAGCACGGGAGCGACCTTCTGCAAAAGCAGACGCGCCTTGTCGTTTGGTATCGCTGACCCGAACGGGAACATGGCCTCGCGGTCGGCATCTCTGATCTGGACGCGCAGCCCTTCCGGCGTCATGTCGATGGCCAGCTGGCGGGCAAGTTCGGCCAGCTGAGGGTCAGTTCCCACCGCCTCACGAATTTGCCGCGCGGCCTGCTCGAAGCCCTCTCTCTCCCGCCGTTCCAGCTCCGCCTGCAGTTCGACCTCAGTTGGCTTGCGCGCCACCTCGCCCCGGCCGGCAGGCGCCGCAGAGACCGGTGAAGCGCCGGACGGTGCAGCGTCCCGCACCTGTTGCGGCTGTGGCTTAGGCGGCGGCTTTGCTCCCAGGTCCGGCTCGCGGATCTTGCTGTCATCTCGATGCGGTCGGGTCTGCGCGATTACCTGGCTATCGTCTTCGTCCTCGGGATGATCGACCACGGGTTGCTCGCCAACCGTCACTTGCGGGCTGCCCAGATCGGACAGCATTGCGCCCTCGGAAAAAGCTGTGCGACCGCCAAACGGCTGCCCGGTACCCGACGAATTGTGCGACAGCACACTGTTCGGGCTGAAATAGTCAGCGAGGCCCTTGCGCTGATCTTCGGTGGTGGCGTTGAGCAGCCACATCAGCAGGAAGAAGGCCATCATGGCGGTGACAAAGTCCGCGTAGGCGACCTTCCAAGAGCCGCCATGGCCCTCGCCTTCGACGACCTCTTCCTTTCGGATAACGATGTCGCCGCCCTTGCCTCGCTTGTTCGCCTTGGCCGCCATGCCTGCGCCGTCCCGCAACGTTTGCAGAGTGGACGTTCCAGTTTAATTCCGGGCTAACTGGGGCCGACAGTTGATGATCGTGTTCCCGTGTGTTGCCGCGCAGACGACCGCGTGTGATAGGCGCAGTCCATGACGGCCCAGAACATCTACGACGACCCTGACTTCTTTGCGGGCTACGCCAGGCTGCCGCGCTCGGAACACGGGCTCGGGGTGGTATACGAGTGGGCAGCGTTCCAGCGATTGCTGCCGCCATCGCTTGCAGATATGCGCGTGCTGGATTTGGGTTGTGGTCTCGGCTACTTCGCCCGCGAAGCGCGGGCACGCGGCGCGCGCGAGGTGGTCGGCGTCGACTTGTCGGAGCGCATGCTGGCGGAGGCGCGGCGGCGCACTGACGACCCTGGGATCGTCTTCGTTCGGGATGAACTGGAAACCTTCACCACCAGTCCCGCGTCGTTCGACCTGGTCGTATCGTCACTGGCCCTGCACTACATCGCCGATTACGCCGGCTTGATGCGACGGGTCGCGATCTGGCTGGTGCCCGGCGGGAGGCTTGTCTTCTCGGTTGAGCATCCGATCTTCACCGCACATGGCTCGAGCGACTGGTACAAAGATGCAAATGGTGAGGCGCTGCACTGGCCGGTTGACCGTTATCGTGATGAAGGCGAGCGGCGCACTCGCTGGTTCGTTGATGGCGTCGTGAAATACCATCGTACGATCGAAGCCTACGTGAATGGCCTGCTTGACGCTGGGCTGACGCTGATGCGGTTAGAGGAGCCGGAGGCAGAGGCGGGGCTGCTGGCTCAAAAACCCGAATGGGCGCAAGAGCGCCGGCGCCCGCCATTCCTGCTGCTGGCCGCCACTCGGCCGCAATAGCTGGTCAGGGCCGCGGCATCAGCACGGCCTCTGCGCCTGCCGCCCCGGTGACGCGATACAGCCAGTAGGTCGCGATCGTCTCGTCACCAAGCCGTCGCGCAACCAGTCCTGCCTCGGTGATGCTCGACCATGCCGGATTCACCGGACGCCCTGTCATGGGTGCATCGTTGATCAAGAGTCCGACCTGGCCCGCGATGCTGGTACGGGGCAGATCCGTAGTACTCCAGCGTCCGTCGACGCTGACCACGCGAGGACCGGTCTGCATGGTGAGTGCAAGCTTCGCTGCCAACCCATACTGATCGGAAGCGATGAAGTCGGCACCGATCGAGCGGTCCACGACGCGTGCAGCGAGCCCGTCCCAGCCCTCGAGTTGACGCGCGATCGGGTCAAGGCGGACCGGCAGCGGGAACGGCCGGATGGTTGCCTGGAGGTAGATCGCCCCCGTCATTGTCAGTCCAATGGCGACAGCGAAGGGGACCATCCGGCGCCAGATCGATGAGCGCAGTCCGCCGGCGGCAAGCGCTGCCGCAGGATAGATCACCGCAGGCCAATTGCCCTGGACTCGAGCACCGAGTGCGTGTTCGGTGAACAACACGACGCCGGGCAAGGTCAATGCTGCCAGCAGTATTGAGGTCGAATCCTTGCTGAGCCATGCGGCGCGCGCGACCATCACGACGCCTGCGGCGCAGAGCAGGAAAACCAGGGGTGTGGCCAGACCTATCTGTCCGGCCAGCAGTTCTCCCAGGAAGCGCAACCCCTCTACCGCGTGCCAGTCACCGATACGGCCACCCTGCCGCGCCATGCTGACCCAGCCATGCCGCGCTTCCCAGAGCACGACCGGCAGGACCACCAGCGAGCCCAGGATCGCACCCAACCATGGTGCGGGGCGCCGCAGCCACTGTCGGCCGGCGGGCGTGATCATCAGCCAAATGGCGATACCGAACCAGAGCAGGGCGGCGGTATATTTGCTCGCGAGTGCCAGGCCGGCGCATACGCCTGTAACAAGCCACCAGCGCGGGTCGCCACTGTCGACCAGCCGCGCCAACGACCAAAGGGCGGCGCACCAGAAGACCAACAAGGGCGCGTCTGGCGTGAGCAGAACACCCCCCACGCCGAACAGCAATGTGGCATTCAGCAGAAGGGCGGCACGTAACCCGGTGCCGCGTCCAGACAGGAGGCGGTTTCCGGCCTCGACCACCAGCAACGATGCGACGGCTATCGCCAGCGAGCCAACGAGCCGGATTCCCAATGCAGAGTTGCCGACGACAGCTGTACCGAGGCGGCACCACAGAGCGACCATCGGCGGGTGATCGGGATAGCCCGCCGCCAAGGCGCGCGACCACACCCAATAATAAGCCTCGTCCGGCGCAATAGGCGCCGCAGCGGCCACCGCAAGGCGCAACAGGGTCACCGCTACGAGGGCGGCGAGCGCAAGCCCGCGCGGCGATCTGCCAGGAAAGATCAGCGCGCGCGCCAGACCAGCGTCGCCGAGACCGCGTAATTCCACACCACTCCGATCACTGCGCCGATTGCACCCGCGATGGTCCAGTTTGTGCTGGTCTCGTACAATGTATTGGCGATGCCGATATTGGCGATCGCGCCGACCCCGCAGACCAGGATGAACAGTAGCAGGCCGCGCCACAGCCGCGGACCGCGTAATCGCTGGTCGCGATAGGTGATCTCGTTGTTGAGCTGGAAATTGAACGCCATCGCGACCACGGTGGCGGTGGCCTGTGCTGCCTCGAACTGAAATCCGGCGAGCTTCACCCCAGCCGTCAATATCAGCAGATGCACCAGCACGCCCAAGGCGCCGACCAGCGCGAACCAGATGAAGCGCAGCGGCAGCAGTCCGCCAAACACCTTGTCCAGCAGCAGCCCGCCGAATTGCGCCAGGACCAGCGCATCGAGCTTGCTCTCTCCGGCGACGCGCTCATGGAATACGAACGGGATCTCGATCACCCGCAGCGGTGCGGGAGCACTCAACGCGAGGTCGAGTAGGATCTTGAAACCCTGGCCCGTGAGGCCGGCGGCAAGCTCCTCGAACAATGGGCGCGGCAGCATGAAGAAGCCGCTCATCGGATCCTCGAGCTGCACCGGAAGGAAAATCTGTGCCAGCCGGATGCCCCCGTTCGACAAGGCGAGCCGCCAGTGTCCGGATAGGCCCGCATTGTCACCGCCCTCGACGTGGCGACTCCCGACCGCGAGGTCATATTGGCCGGTCAGCAGGGCCGCCAGCATCTCGGGCAGTTTCGTCTCGTCGTGCTGAAGGTCACCGTCCATTATCGCCACAAACTGGGCGGAGGAGGACAACGCGCCTTCGATCACCGCCGAGGCCAGCCCGCGCCGGCCGATGCGCCGAATGCAGCGCACGTGCGGATCGGTCTGTGCGATGCGGCGGACCTCGGCCGAAGTGCCGTCCGGACTGTTGTCGTCGACGTAGACCACCTCCCATGCGATGCCTCGCAGGGCTTCGTGCAGCCGCTGGATCAGCGGCGCGACGTTCGGTCGCTCATTGTAACATGGCACCACCACGGTCAGCGCAGGCGCTCCTCGTGGGACACCCGGCATCTGGGCCAGCGAGCTGAACTGACTTGTCATGGTGGACAGTATGCCACGGCGGACAGCCTAGAGCGGAACCCCCGCCAGGCTGCGGCTGGTTCGGATAGTCTGCAGCGTCTGAACCCGGGTGACGGAGGGAGCGCCGGTCAAACGTTGCGTGAGCTGATTCTCATGCGAAGTGTCGCGGGCGACCAGCTTGAGCAGAAAGTCGCCGCCACCTCGGATCATGTGGCACTCCCGCACCTCGGGCCAGCCAGCAACCAGTTGCTCGAACGCGGAGAGCGCGGCCTCCCGCTGGCTCTCCAGGCCAACTACCGCGAAGAACGTGATCTCCCAGCCGAGTTTCTGTGGGTCTGGATCGGCATGATAGCCACGGATTACACCAGCCTCTTCGAGGCGACGGACGCGGCGCAGGCAAGGCGGGGCCGAGATACCCGCCCGCCGCGCCAGCTCGACATTGGTCATCCGGCCGTCGGACTGCAGTTCCGCCAGGATCCGCCGATCGATCGCGTCAAGGAGCGGCGTATCGCCAAGAGGGCTCTTCATATGGGGCGCAATCTTTCCGGCGCTGATCCCAGGGCTCGTTGTGGCACTTCGGCGGACAGGTCTGCGCAATAATATTGCACAACAGCGTTGCCGCAAGAGCGCGCGCACCGGACCACGATCGCCTTCAATACCCATGAGGCGCTGAATCGTCGCCCCATTGTCCTGCGGAGACCTGAACCTGATATGGTCGGCGCACCCGCAACGGAACCCAGCCCATGGCCGAGACCCATCGCACCCGTGTCCTGATCATCGGTTCCGGCCCGGCGGGCTACACCGCGGCGATCTACGCCGCGCGGGCAAGCCTTTCGCCCATCCTCATAGCCGGGCTTCAGCCTGGCGGGCAGCTGACCATCACCACTGACGTCGAGAACTATCCGGGCTTCGCCGACGTGATCCAGGGTCCATGGCTGATGGAACAGATGGCGGCGCAGGCTGAGCACGTAGGCACACGGATCGTGCACGATCTCGTCACCCGGGTCGACCTTTCCGGCCGCCCCTTCCAAGCCACCACCGATTCCGGAGAGGTGTTCACCGCCAACTCGTTGATCCTGGCGACCGGCGCCCAGGCGCGCTGGCTGGGCCTCGACTCGGAACAACGGCTCGGCGGCCGCGGCGTATCGGCCTGCGCGACGTGCGATGGGTTCTTCTATCGCGGTAAGGCGGTGGCCGTGGTCGGCGGCGGCAACACCGCAGTCGAGGAAGCTTTGTACCTGACGCACCACGCCGACAGCGTCACCCTGATCCATCGGCGCGACGCGCTGCGGGCAGAAAAGATCCTGCAGGCGCGGCTGTTTGCCCATCCCAAGATCCGCGTCGTGTGGGACAGCGTGGTGGAGGAGATCGAGGGCGGCGGCTCGCCTGAATTGGTGACCGGGGTAAGGCTGCGCCATGTGAAATCTGGCATCACCCACCGCCTGCCGGTCGATGGAGTGTTCATCGCGATCGGCCACACACCAAACACAGCGATCTTCGCCGGCCAGGTAGCGATGGATGCTGAGGGATATGTGCTGACCGAACCTGGCAGCACGCGAACTTCGGTGGAGGGGGTGTTCGCGGCAGGAGACGTCCAGGACAAGGTATTCCGCCAGGCAGTAACTGCGGCCGGCACCGGGTGCATGGCGGCACTGGAGGCGGAAAAGTGGCTGGCAGGGCTTGCCCATACGCCGGCTCTCGCGGCGGACTAGCCAGGAATCGAGCTAAGGGTCCAACATGGCCACGCACAGCCACGCCGGGTTGCACTAGGATGACCGCCCCGCAGCGGAAACAAGCGGGGTGCGAGGCAACGTCAGGGCAGGGTGGATGCAATCCGTCGGGGCGCAGGGCCCGATGGACGGGAGAGGCCGAGTGATCGATTGGGACAAGCTGCGGGTCTTCCACGCGGTCGCAGAGGCCGGCAGCTTCACACATGCCGGTGATACGCTGAACCTCAGCCAGTCCGCAGTTTCACGGCAGATCTCGGCGCTCGAGGAGGCGTTGCAGGTTCCACTGTTCCATCGGCATGCGCGTGGCCTGATCCTCACCGAGCAGGGCGAGGCGCTGAACCGGACGGTGCGCGAGGTATTCGCCAAGCTGGCGATCACCGAAGCTCTGCTGACTGAAAGCAAGGAAAAGCCAGCCGGCCGGTTAAAGGTGACAACGACGGTGGCATTCGGCTCAATCTGGCTGGCGCCGCGGCTGCACGAGTTCCTCGACACGTATCCGGATGTGTCGATTTCGCTTCTGCTCGACGATTCGGAACTGGATCTCGCGATGCGCGAGGCGGACGTGGCGATCCGCATGCACCCGCCCAAACAGCCCGACCTGGTTCAGCGCCATCTGATGCAGATCCAGTGGCATGTCTGCGCATCGCCCGAGTACCTGAAGCAGCATGGCGTGCCGCAGCGACCCGAAGACCTGGACGCGCACAGACTGATACTGTTTGGCAACCACCATCCACCAGTCTCGGATATCAACTGGCTGGCCGAGGCGGGACGGCGCCCAGGGAATCCGCGACGGGCGGTATTGGAGGTGAACAGCAGCCAGGCCGTTCTTCTGGCAATTCGCTCAGGGCTGGGCGTCGGGACGCTGCCGGACTTCGTGGTGGCGCAAAACCCCGACCTGGTGAGGATTCTGCCCGAACTGAAGGGCCCGAAGGTCGAAGTCTATTTTGTCTATCCGGATGAATTGCGGAACTCCAAGCGGGTTGCCGTATTCCGCGATTTTCTGCTGTCGCAACTCGCGCAGTTGCACTGAGCTTATGCGGCCTAGCTGGGTTATGCGTCAGCAGCATGGCCGCTTCCGGGTTTTTGCGGATGGCGCCGACCGCATCGCACCATTAGTGTAGTTTCACTGAATACGGCGGTGCTTCCGCCAGTTTTCCGGTCCCTAGCGGGCCGGAAGGGGGTCTCTGACCCCTGCGTCTCCCAGACGTGAAGCCTCCCTGTTTACTAGCCCTCGGTCTTTGACCGGGGGCTTTTCTTTTTCTGCATTTTTGACGCCGCTGTAACGGGAGGTGATCACTTCGGCGCGCTCGGTGAGGGGTGCACAATTACCTCAATGGTTCAACCCGAGGGCACCGAGTAACTGTGGGTCCAGATCGCGTAGGCCTTCCTGTGGGTTCACAGCGAAACCCATCGAATCGTCGTAACCCCAAAGCGCCCAACCGATGCCTGCTTGCTCCGATCCCTGCCGCACCGTTCTGATCCAGGCGAGCCGTGCGGACTGATTGAGGCGTTCGGAAGCGCCGAACTCGCCTGCTAACACGCGAACGTGATGCAGGCGGCCCCATGCGCCAGCTTCTTCGATCCGACTGGTCACCTTTGGCACGTCCCAATGCTGGAGGCAGTAGAACCGCATCAGGTCGGCAGTCGGCGCATCATCTGCACCGGCTGCTATGCTCTGGCACGCTGCCAGTTCTGTGACGGGGAATGGCAATCGGGCCATCGCTTTAGCGTCCAGCCCAGGTCGGTAGGCGCCTAACGCTGTCAGTTCGGCCGGTTCATAGATATGGATGCTGTAAACAACGCGGGGATCGGGTTCAGGCGGGGCAGCGAGCAATCCACTGATACTGCCCCAATCCGCGCCGGTGAGCACAATGGTGTGCGCCGGCATCGCGGCTCTGATCTCTGCCAGGGCGGCGTGCTGTAGCCTGGCCCAGCCTCCGGCGTCGCCGACGAAGACCGGTTCGTTGAGGATTTCTGGGAAAGTTGTGGCGCGGCTGAACTGCCGTAGAATCGGGGCTAGTGTGTGCCACGTTGCCAACAGACGCTGGCGTTCAGCGGGATCTGCCTCGATCCGCCAGCCGTCCGCGAACAGCGCCACGACGACGGCGAGGCCGTGCCGCTGGATACGCGACACTGCGGATGACAGCGCACCCGGGACGGCCAGCAAGTCGGGCTGCACAGGAAGCCGGACGAAGCTGAAACCGATTCGCTTCAGCCCGTCCAACGCCGAATCGCTCATGTAGGCGCGCAACGCAGCGGGGTCACGCGAGGGGGGATAGCGGAACCAGTGCGTCACGTTGATCCCGCGACTGAGAACGTCCGGTGGGGGATCCCCTGCGGCCGTCAGCATCAGTAATAACAGGAGCGATCGAACGACACGGCACAGGTAACCAATCTTTCGCATCAGCCTGCGATAGGTCGAGTGACCTAATGTCGGGTGAACGGAGTGGCGTATCGAGGCCGGCTTGCGATCGTGTTGGCGTTGGCAGCGCTGTCGCTGGCCGCCATAGCCTGGCAGCGCAGCGCCGAATACGATGAACAGTACACACTATTCCTGACAGGTCGCGTGGCGCGCCCGGTGTGGCCGACCGGCATCGTCACCAGCGGCGAGGTTCAGGCGCTCCAGCAACCGCAAGCCGGGCTGTCTGACATCGCGCGCGAACTACGCGCCACCGACGTTCATCCGCCCCTTTATTTCTGGGCCATCGCAGGTTGGCGCCGGTTCGCTGGTGCCTCGCTGTTCGCCGCTCGGGTGGCGTCGGTGATGTGCAGTGTCGCCACGCTGGGTCTGGTCGCAGCGATCGCACGAGGCGCCGGTATTTCGGCCATATCGGCGCTACTACTGACCCTCGGTTGTTATGGCTTCGCTTATACCGGCGTCGCGGCGCGTGGCTTTGCGCTCGCGCAATTGCTGAGCGTCGCCGGAATCCTGGTGCTGCTGAGGTCGCGGCATCCATCGTCACTGTTCGCCGCGGGTCTCCTGTTGGGGGCAGCGACTTTTGCGAACTATCTGGCAGGCTTTGTGGCTTGCGCCGCGCTGCTGCATGCCTGCCTGAGACCAGCGGCTTGGGAGCCGCGGCGACGCAGCATATGGGCGCTGCTCATCGGCTGCGTCGTCTGGCTTCCTGCCGACCTTTGGTTCCTGGCCGTCCAGCAACGGGGCCGACCCGATCAGTTCGAGCCGTTCGCACTGCTTTCGGCCCTTGCGCGCTTGGCCCGCTACCAGGCAGCCGCGGTATTCGGCGGGCTTCCGCTCTATGTCGATGGCTTCGCCCGGCATGCACTCACCATGGCACTCGCCGGCCTGATCTTGGTCGTCCTCACCTCTATCGTCGGCCGCTGGCGCGGTATTGCCGTCGCAGAAATCCGCATGCTGTTCGGCATGGCCGCAATGGCGCCCCCGATCGGCCTTCTGCTACTGGGCCTTGTTGCGGACAACACGCCGATCGAGTTGCGCTATCTGGCTTTCGGCGCCCCTTACATCGGGTTGCTGCTTGCTGCGGCATTGCCGCAGTGGCTGCGCGCGACAGTGCTGACTGTGCAGGCTGCTGCATTGCTTGGCCTGATGTCGCGTGCGGAGACCATGCAGCCGGCCCGAGCCGCCGCAAAAATGGCCGCATCCGTCGTCGAAACCGGTGTGGTTCTGCTGCCACGCGGCAACGACGGGGTGGGCATCGTCGGCGCCTTTGCCGTCGAGGCGCCACCTGCGCTTCCGCTGCTGGTGATCGGCTCAGACGCAACACCTTGGCAAATTCGTGCTCGCGCTGCGCGGTTCCCGAGCGCGACTGTGGCCCTGCTGGAACAGGACGCATCGAGTCGCGCTACAGTGCGTTTGCTGCGTGCCGCCTTCGACGATCCCTGCTGGCGGGAGACAGGCCATACTGAATCCGGAATGACATTTGAGCGCACATGTGCATTGGAGGAGTGACTCTCACTTCTCAAGTTCCGTCTCGCTCTCCAGTTCCAGCAATCTGTCGGCACGCTCTGTCTCCACCTCCTCGACACCGCGCAGTTTCCGCCCTACCGCACGAGTGCGTCGTCTCGCTGCCTCAATCGTGTTGCTGAAGGTGCCTGCCTGCTTCGCCAGGCGTTCCAGGACCTCGTCCATCCGCAGCATCTCGGTTCGCGTCGCACCCAGTAGATCACGGATCTGATCCGCCTTCTGCTCCAGGGCCAGCGTGATGAAGCCAAGATGAATGGTGCGCAACAGCGCTGGAAACAGCGACGGGCCCATGACAAGCACACGGCACTCACGGCCGATCTCGTCGATCAGCCCCGGGATGCGTGCTACTTCGGCATACAGCGCGTCGGTCGGCAGATATAGTACGGCGAATTCCACTGTGACCGGCGGGTTGATGTATTTCGTTGCGATTTTGCGCGCCTCGTCGCGCATCCGCCGTTCCAGCATGCGCGCGGCCGCGCGTTCCGCCTCGGCGTCGCCCGCCTCGGATGCTGTCAGCAGCCGCTCGTAGTCCTCGACCGGGAACTTGGCGTCGATCGGCAACAAAGGCCGGTCAGAGCCCTTCACCGGCATGCGTACGGCGAACTCCACGGCATCGTTGCTGTCAGGCCGGACCTTGCAGTTCGTCTCGTATTCACCCGCCGGCAAAATGTCGTCGAGCATTGCGCGAACCTGCGTCTCGCCCCAACCGCCGCGCGTCTTCACGTTGGCGAACAGCCGCTTGATATCGCCGATCTGGGCGGTGACTGCCTGGACGTCGCCCATTGCCTTCTGCACGGCGGTGAACTGATCGATGACACGGTTGAAGCTCTCGTTCATCTGCTTCTCGACCGCGGCGTGCAGTTGCTCGTTCACCGTCTTTTGGATCTCGGCGAGCTTCGTCTCGTTCGCCTCTCGCAGCTCGCGCAGCTTGCTTTCGAGCATCCCGCGCACAGCTTCGAAGTGCGCGCCGATCTCCTGGCGTTGCTGGCCCTGCTCGCGCGACAGCGCAGCGCGCGTTGTCTCCGCCTCACCCCGCGTTCCGGCGAGGCTTTGCTCGGCAAGCAGCCGCAGGCGTTGCAGGACGCCCACCTGGCGCACCACGATGAGCATGGTGGCGATGGCGCATGCTGCTGCGACAATGACAAGAATCTCGACCAACAGGCTGCCCCCCATTCCCGGTGCCGTTAGGCGGCCTCAGCGAGTCGGTCCAAGGCGCCAGAACCACTAGGCTGCGGCGGCTACGATATCCTGATTGGTGGCCAATTGTGGGAGCAGCGGCAACAGCGTCTTCAGATCGCGCTCGGCGACGCAGACCAGATATTGCCGTGCCTCCAATGCCGCCGCATCGTTCTCCACCGGAAGGCCATCCTCGCCCAGCGGCAGAGCGGCCAGACCAAGATCGCCGTAGACCTTCAGCAGAGCCGGACCAGCGCGCCAGAATGCGGGGTCCAGACCCTCCTGCTGTGCCAGGTCCCGCAGACGCCAGATGGCCGACACGCGATCCGCTTCTGCCCCCATCGGATCACCGAGGCCCAGGAGCACCCGTCCGCACCGCCGGAACGGGATGCCGGCCCGCTCCCCTTCGCCCAGCACAATGCCATCGGCGCGCGCTGGCGGAATGGTGCCGCCCAGCAACGCCAGGCGCTGTCGCGTCTTCGCGTCCCACGGCAGCCAGCTCACCTTCCCCGGTCGCAACAGCCGCCATATCGCAGTCAGTGCCAGGGCGACCGCAAGTGCCACGGTCAGTCGCAGTGAGTGCGGCAGCTCGCCCGACATCACCACCGCCCACCAGGCATTGTTGGTGAGCAGGTGCACGCGAGGCCGGGTTCCCGCCAGCGCCAGAAGGCAGATGACCAGCGCGAACAGCGACACCGCGCTGGAGGCGTCCAGCGGACCGCTGAACAGGCTGGCATGACGATAGAAGCAGCGCTTCAGCGGCGCCACCAGCATGACCACCACGACAAGCACGCCGGAAATCCAGAGGCGCTCCATCTGTGTAGCAGTGAACGCCGCTCCGACGACAAGCAGCAGGATCGTGGAGACCCAGGCCAGATTGACGCGCTGCGACAGCCCGAGTGCCACCACGATCAGTCCGGCACCGATCAGCGATGGTATGAACTGGCCGGCCTGGGTGGCCATCTCCGCAAAGTCGGGATCGATCCAGGAGAAGTCGGGCTGCGGCGCCAGGATGCCGACACACAGCAGCATCATGCCGGACAGCGCGACCAGGCCGGTGGCGCTGGCAACAGCAAAGTCGGGCTCGCTCCAGCGCGCAAGCGCGCCGAACTTTTCGGCACGGCGCAGCAGGACGCTGCCGCGCAGCAGGATCTCATTCCCCGTGAACAGGAATCCGGCAATGAACAGTGGGATCACGTAGTAATATAGCCGAAACACCACGATGGCGCCGACGATCTGCGGCGCGCTGAGATAAGGCGAAAGCCCCAGAAGGATGGCAGTGTCGAACACCCCGATGCCGCCCGGCAGGTTGGCCGCGAGACCTGCGGTGTAGGAAGCGACATAGACCCCCAGAAAGATCGGCCAGGTCAGATGCGGCGCTGGCGGCAGCAACACATAGAAGATCGACGCTGTGATCGCGACATCGACTGTCGCCAGCACGACCTGCACTATGGCCATGCGCCAGCCTGGCAGCCCGACCTCGTGGCCGAATAGCCTGGCCGTGCCGAGTACGCGGGACAATGTGACGTAGCCCAGTACAACCGCCCACAGCAGCGCGCCAACCGCGTACATCACCCAGTGTGGCAGATGCTCGCCGAAGAACGGGATCGACCTGGGTTCGAGAAACAGAATGGTGCCCCCGAGTACCATTCCACCGAGCGCAAACGTAAGGCTGCAGAACGCCACCGTCTTGGCGATCTGTAAGGGGGTCAGGCCCCAGTGCGCATACAGTCGATAACGCACCGCCGCGCCGGAAACCGCGGCAAACCCAAGATTGTGCGACAGCGCGTAGGCGCAGAACGAGGCGAACGCCACCCGGCTATAGGATACCTTGTGGCCGGCATAGATCGTGCCCAGGCGGTCGTAGATGGTCAGTACACCATAGGACAGTATGGTCCACAGGAAACCCAATGCCAGTGCTCGTGTCGGCATATCGTGCAGCGCTGCTTCGATGTCGCGCAGGCGCAGGTGGCGAAATTCCTTCTGCACGACATAGATCGCACCGATAAGCAGCAGCACGCCCAGCATAGCCGGCAACTGGCGCGCAACGGTCCTGCCTAACGCGCGTACGGATGCCAGCATGCCGGTCAGGCGGCGTCGGCGGGGCGCGCCAGCGCCGCCTCGATCAGCGCGATCGACTCTTCAATGCCATACAGCGACACGAAGCCGCCGAAGCGCGGTCCTTCCTGCTGACCAAGCAGGACCTGATAAAGGCAGCCGAACCAGGCACGCAGGTCGGGCAGCGGATGCCGCTTGCCAACCTCGTAGACGATCGTCTGGATCGCCTCCGCATCGGCGGCGCGATCCAGCCCCTTCAGCGTCTCGGCAAGATCGACCAACGCCGCACGCTCCACCTCGGTCGGGTGGCGATAGCGTTTCTCCGGTCGCACGAAATCGCGATAGTAGGCGATTGCGTGATCCACCAGCCGGTCAAGGAACGGCATCGTCTCGGGCGATGCGTTGGGACTGTAGCGACGAATGAACCCCCATAGGATGGCAGGCGTCTCGGCGTTAACCACAGAGGCGAGGTTCAGCAGCATGCCGAACGAAACCGGGCTGCCGCTATGGTTCGGGAGCCGTCCGGCGTGAATGTGCCAGGCCGGGTTCGCCTTGTCGCTCGGCTGCAGCCGGGCTGCGTTCGCCAGATACTCATCCGCAGCACGAGGGATCACATCAAAATACAGGCGTTTGGCCCGGTGTGGCGCGGTGAACATGAACTGCGACAGGCTCTCAGGTGGCGCGTAGCGCAGCCACTCTTCGACCGAGAGGCCATTTCCCCTGGACTTGCTGATCTTTTGCGCGTGCTCGTCCAGGAACAGCTCGTAAGTGAACCCCTCCGGCGGCGTGCTGCCAAGAATACGGCAGATACGCCCGGACAGCCGCACCGAGTCGATCAGGTCCTTGCCGGACATCTCGTAATCGACGCCCAGGGCATGCCAGCGCATCGCCCAGTCCGCCTTCCATTGCAGCTTGCAGCCGCCGCCCTTTACCGAGGTCTCGAAGGTCTCGCCGCTTTCAGGGTCCCGCCACACCACCGTTCCGGCGCTGGCATCGTAGCGCTCCATCGGCACCTGCATGACACGCCCGGTACGCGGGTGCAGTGGCAGGATCGGCGAGTAGGTGGCGCGGCGCTCCGGCCCAAGGGTCGGCAATATCACCCGCATGACCTCGTCGTAGCACTCCAGAACGCGGATCAGTGCCGAATCGAACTTGCCCGCCGCATAATATTCGGTGGACGAGGCAAATTCGTACTCGAAGCCAAACGAGTCCAGGAACGCACGCAGTCGGGCATTGTTGTGGACCCCGAAGCTCTCATGCGTGCCGAACGGGTCGGGGATGCGGGTGAGCGGCTTACCCAGGTGAGGGGTCAGCAGGTCGCGGTTCGGCACATTGTCCGGCACTTTCCGCAGCCCGTCCATATCGTCGCTGAAGGCAATCAGGCGCGAGGGCAACCCGGTCAGATCAGTGAACGCATGGCGCACCCAGGATGTGCGGGCGACCTCGCCGAAGGTGCCGATGTGCGGCAGGCCCGATGGTCCATAGCCGGTCTCGAACAAGGCATGGCCCTTGCGGGTTGAACCCAGGCGGCGAGCGACCTTGAGCGCTTCCTCGTACGGCCAGACCTTGGGGACAGCCGTATCGTCGTTGCCTGATGCCGCAGCCATTCCGGAGAAGCTAGGAATAGGTCGGTTCCGGGTCAATCGCTCTTGCGCTGACCCTGATTGGATCGGGCCATTGGATTATGACGATCATGTCAGATTGACAAACAGCGCGAAGCCTGCAGCCAGCGCTCCGATCACTCCGGCGCCGATCGCGAGCGCAACGATGCGGGTCACTACGGCAACCGATGCCAGTACGATCGCGATCTGCAGAGCCCCGACCACGAGTTCGAACTGATGGTATCGATGGAATGCCTCGTCGCGTGCCTCCCGATGCTCGTTTGCCTTGACCTCGAGCTGCTTCATCCCGTCGCCGCCCGGTTCATCGCGCAGCCGGGCCTCATTGTCCCTTGCGCGCTTGATCTCAGCCTGCGGACCTGGTTCGGAGGCATTGGACAGGTTGGCAAGAATGCCTGCCTCTACCGCCCACGACGTCGCGCGTGCGTTCTTGGCCTGATAGAATGCCCAGTCGTCCGACAGCGCGATGTGATGCGTCAGGTAGGCATTCTGCGCCGCCTTTTCGCCCATGTCCGCCAACGCCAGCGCCGCTGCCAGCACGGCGATCAGGATTGCGATCCGGCGCGCCGTGGAGTCGGTGTGCGGTGCAGCGCCGTGTTGTGCGTGATCCAGTCCCTCACGCGCATGCTCGATCGTCTCGCTCATCCCTTCACCCGTGTTTCCATCGCGCCGCGCGGCTCGGTCAGGACCTCGCGGACCTTGTCCGCCAAGGCGCCGATGTTGAACGGCTTGGGAATGAAATGCAGACCGTGCTCCAACTCACCCTCGCGCATCACGGCCTCGCGGGTATACCCTGTGGTGAACAGCACGCGCAGGCCTGGTTGTGCCGTTCGCGCCGCATTCGCCAGCGCGCGGCCATTCACGCCGCCGGGCAGGCCAACGTCCGTGAACAGCAGGTCGATCCCACCGCGGTCAACGATCAGCCGCACTCCCTCCATCGCATCACCTGCTTCGAGAACTTCGTAACCGATCTCACGCAGAGCCTCGACCGACGACCGGCGGACGCTTTCATCGTCCTCGACCACCAGGATAGTCTCGCCCGCCCCGGGAGCTCGCGCCGGTCTTGGTCTGATCGCATCGGCGGAAGCCTGCGCCGCCGGCTGGACGTAGCGCGGCAGGTAAACCCGGATCGTGCTGCCTCTGCCTGGCTCACTATCGATCGCGACATGGCCGCCGGATTGCTTGACGAAGCCATAAACCATCGAGAGTCCAAGACCGGTCCCCTGCCCGATCGGCTTGGTGGTGAAGAATGGTTCGAATGCCTTGTCAATCACCTCTTTTGACATGCCGATACCAGTGTCGATCACGGCAAGCGTCACGTAGTCACCCACCCTTACCTCGTCATGCGCCGACGCATAGGCGGCATCCAACGAGATGTTGGCGGTCGCGATCGTCAGCCGACCGCCATTCGGCATCGCGTCTCGCGCGTTGACCGCCAGGTTGAGCAGCACATTTTCCAGTTGGTTCGCGTCCACCCGGGTCTGCCATACGGCTCCTTCGAGCGCCGTTTCAATGCTGATGTCTTCGCCCAGAGTCCGACGCAGCAGGTCCGACATGTTGGACACGAGTTCGCTCACGTCGAGCGGTTCCGGCTCCAGCGGTTGCTGGCGCGAGAATGCCAGCAGCCGGTGCGTCAGGGTGGATGCGCGCTGCACGCCGGCCATGGCCGCTTCGGCCAGTCGGAGCAGCGACGCACCCTCAGACGGCATGCGCCGCTGGAGCAACTCGATATTGCTGCTGATGACCGTGAGATGGTTGTTGAAATCGTGCGCGATGCCTCCGGTGAGCCGCCCGACAGCCTCCATCTTCTGCGATTGGCGTAGTGCTTCTTCCGCCATCTCCCGTCGCCGGACCTCGTCCTGCAGACGGGCCAGCGTATCGTGAAGCCTGTGCCACTGCCGCATCGCGAGCAGGCTCAGCGCCAGCAACGCGGCAGTCGCCGGGACACCAAAGATCAGGTGCCGGGCCATGGTGTCGCGCCACTCGCCGGTGATCGAACTCCATTCGCGACCGATGGTTACATACACCGGATAGTTGGTCAGTCTGCGATAGGCGATCATCCGGTCCACACCGTCGAACGACGATGCACCACGCACGAGACCTTCCCGCGGCGCCTGCGCAATGGCATCGGCCAGGAGCCGATCGCGCTTCGCCTGCTCGCCCGCCGAGACCGGATAACGAGCCAGCGGCGTGCCGTCTTCGCGCGCCAGGCTGGCCGAATAGTCGCGGTCGCCTCCGAACAGATCGCTGTCGAACTTGTCGAAATAGCTGGGTGAAACGCCAACCAGGACCGCCCCGTCGAAGCTGTTCGGGTCGCTGCCACGACGAACCGCCACGGTGAATACGTTGGCCTGCGTCAACCGGCCGAACACGACCCCGCCGATATAGAACGCGGCGCCGCTGTCGCGCACCGCGGTGAAGTAATCCCGATCACCAAAGCCGATGCCCCGGTCAGCGGGAAACCGTGAACTCGCCACCAACGGGTGACCGTCCGGTCCGGTAACCACAATGGCCGTGACCTGGCTATATCCAGCGATCATCGCGGCGAGGCGATCGTGAAGTGACCCCTCTCGCGCCACGATGCTCTCGTCGCTGAGGTCACCGAGCAGGTCGTTGACCCGTGCCGCGAGCAGCAGATGCGTGTCAAAAACGCGGTTAGCCTGCTCGGCGGCGACAGCGAGATCGCTTAGCAGATTCTCGCGCGTTTCCCGCAGCGTTGCCCGCCAGGCAAGCCAGCCCGCGCCGGCGAACACCAGCAAGGGCAGCAGCACCGACGCGACCACCAGGCCCCGCAACGCCCAGGGGGCACCGGCTCTGCCGCTGCTCTCGCTCATCCCTGACGCCCGTCTCCCCGATGTTGGCCCCAGTTGCCGCATCGATTGATGTCATAGTACGGAAGCCGTTGCCAGAAAGCCCGCGATATCAGTCTCACAGCGTCGTGAAGGAGGTGCCGATCTGCCATGCGAGGCATCAAGCCTGTCCTGGTCATCGGCAGCCTGAATATGGATCTGGTCGTGCGATGCGAGCATCTGCCGCAGCCAGGGCAGACCATATTCGGCACAGACTTTTTCACCGCTGCCGGAGGAAAGGGCGCAAACCAAGCCGTAGCCGCCGCACGGTTGGGTGCCTCCGTCACGATGGCCGGTTGCGTCGGCGACGACCCGTTCGGCCGCGATCTGGTCGCCGCTCTGCGAGCCGACAGCATCTGCAGCGACAATGTCCGGGTAATGCCGCGGCCGACCGGAACGGCACTGATCACCGTCGACGCGCAGGGCGCCAACACCATTGTTGTTGCCTCTGGGGCAAATGTTGTCGGCGAACCTGCGCTTGCAGAGCATGCGCTGGCAGCAATCGGGCGGCCAGGCATCCTGCTGCTCCAGCACGAGATCCCGGATGAGGTAAACGCACAGGCTGTTCGCACGGCGCACCGCGCAGGATGGTTTATCGTCCTCAATCCGGCGCCGGCGCGCAGGATCGCCCCGGAACTGCTGCCATTGATCGATCTGGTTGCGCCAAACGAGACCGAGGCCGCTTCTCTTACCGGCTCCGGCGATCCGGCCGCAGCAGCGCAGCATCTGATCGCCCAGGGGGCTCGGGCGGTCCTCGTCACATTGGGCAGCCAGGGTGCCTACTATCGCGACACTCGCGTGGCGCTGCATTGCCCCGCCGTGCCGGTGCAGGCGGTCGACACGACCGCGGCGGGTGACGCATATGTCGGCGCCCTTGCGGCAGCTTTGGCCGAAGGCCTCGACATCGCAGAAGCCCTGGGCTTCGCCGCCGCCGCCGCTGGGCTCGCAGTGACGCGGCTTGGCGCGCAGCCATCACTCGGTTCCGCCGACGAGGTTCGCGCCTTTATCCGGCAATTCGGCATGCCGGTTGCGAAGCCTGCCACCAACCATCAGGAGGTATGATCATGGCGCCGCGCGTCGATCCTGTGACTTCGGACACCGAGGCGCCAACCCGCACCGGCGTCGTGGTGATCGGCGGCGGCATCATCGGCACTTGCACCGCGTTCTTTCTGGCGCGCGAGGGCGTGCCCGTGGTGCTGTGCGAGAAGGGGCACATCGCCGGCGAGCAGTCGAGCCGCAACTGGGGCTGGTGTCGCAAGATGGGCCGCGATCCGCGGGAAATACCGTTGTCGATCGAGGCGTTGCGACTTTGGCCCGAGATGAACGCGCTGACCGAGACGGAAACCGGCTTCCGCCAGTGCGGCATCGTCTATCTGTGCAAGACCAGGCAGGATCTGGCGAAGCGGGAGGCATGGCTCGAGGAGGCGCGCCCCTACCAGCTCGACACCCGGCTGCTGTCGCGCCACGAGGCAGCAGAGGTGCTGCCCGGGCTCAGTGGCGACTGGGAAGGCGCGCTATACACGGCGAGCGACGGGCGCGCCGAGCCACAGAAGGCGGCACCGGCGATTGCCGCGGCGGCACAGCGGCATGGCGCGGTCATTCTCACCCAATGCGCTGTGCGCGGCATCGAGACACAGGGCGGCCGCATCGCGGCGGTCGTCACCGAGAAGGGCCGCATCGCCTGCGACAGTGTGGTGCTTGCCGGCGGCGCGTGGTCGCGGCTGTTCTGCGGCAACCTCGATTTGCGACTGCCGCAGCTCAAAGTGTTGTCCTCGGTGATGCGCACCGAGCCGCTGGAGGGCGGGCCGGAGGCATCATGCAGCGGCCTCGGTTTCGGTCTGCGCAAACGGCTCGACGGCGGCTACAACGTGGCGAACTGGAATGCGAACGTCGTCGATATCGTGCCCGACACGTTCCGCTACATGATGGACTTCCTGCCGTCGCTGCGCCTGCAGTGGAGCAACCTGCGACTGCGCGTCGGCCGTAAGTTCATCGAGGACTGGCAGGTGCCACGCCATTGGTCCCTGGACCAGCCATCGCCGTTCGAGCAGGTCCGCACGCTGGATCCCGCCCCGCATGCGCCGATCCTCGATCAGGGGCGCGAGAACCTGGTGGCGACTTTCCCGGTGTTCCGCGACATGAAGATCGCCGAAAGCTGGGGCGGCCTGATCGACGTCACGCCGGACGGCGTGCCGGTGATCTCGGGTGTGGATACGCTGCCGGGATTCTTCATCGCCACCGGCTTCACCGGGCATGGCTTCGGCATCGGGCCGGGGGCGGGGCGGCTGATGGCGCAGATCGTCACCGGCGAAACGCCAATGGTCGATCCAAAACCCTTCCGCTACAGTCGCTTTACCGACGGGTCGCGGCCGCAGCCCTCACCGCTGGTGTGAGGCTGGGCCGACATGGCGGCGAGAGTGGCTTGGTGCCATGATACGTCGCGATAACGGAGAAACCCCATGGCTCTGCGCAAGTTCATCATCGAACGTGATATACCTGCGGTCGGATCGCTCCAGCGTGAGCAGCTGCGTGGGGCTGCGGCGAAATCCAACTCCGTGCTGAACCAGCTTGGTCCAGACATTCAGTGGGTTGAGAGTTATGTCGCGGCCGACAAGACATTCTGCGTCTATCTCGCGAAAGACGAGGACATCATCCGTCGTCACGCGGAGATCAGCGGGTTTCCCGCGACTAAGATCACCGAGGTACGCAAAATGATCGATCCCACCACCGAGCACCCGGAAACCTAACTCGTCGGGCGCGACATTACGAATTCTTCATTCCCGACCAAAGTTCCGCCGCGTTCCGGCCGCCATCCCGTCGCGAGGAAACGCCAAGGTCTGCGCACGGTCATACTTGGAGGAACCGAACGATGCGCAAGACCTTGCTCACCCTCGCAGCTACCGCGGGCCTGATTGCCCTGGGCGCGGGCGGCGCGTCGGCTGCGCCGGTGGTTCCGGCGCACGCGCCAACGCAGGTGACGACGAACATTCTGCAGGCCGACTGGTATTGTGGCCCGCGCTGCGAATATTGGCGCCACCGTCGTTGGGAAGAACGCCGCTGGCACCAATATCCAAATTATGGCTACAATCGCGGATACTACGGCAATAATCCGTACTACTATCGCTGACGCAAGCCGGGGCGTGGCGCGAACAGCCACGCCCCCCTCGGCCAGCTGCTCTTTACCCGCATGCCGTTTCTCCTGAAGCTGGGTCGACAAACGCCGAAGGAGCAGCGACGTGGCGACCATACCGAAGACCCTGCAGCCGCACATCAACTCAGCGTTCCCAGAGCACGTCTGCCTGGTCGGCAGCGTGCTGCCTGACGGCTATGCCCAGATTACGCCGCGCGGCAGCACCATGGTATTCGACGACGACCACATCGCGCTGTGGGAGCGCGGCAAAGGTTCTACGACTGCCGCGCTGCAAAACGGCACCAAGGTCACGGTGTACTTCCGCAAGCCGCAGCTGAGAGCCGATGGCGTGCTGCCGAAGGGCGGCATTGCAAGGTTCTACGGCACCGCCGGTATCGTGAAGTCCGGTCCACAGTACGAGGAAGTGTGGCGACGCCTGGTCCAGCCGGAGAAGGACCGGGACCCCGACAAGAAGGGCTTCGCCGTGCTGATCAAAGTGGAACGAGCCGAGGATCTGGAGGGGCTGCCGCTCAGTCTCGACTGAGGCGGAAGCCGGTCGCAACCACATAGAGCTCGCTCGATTCTTTGCGGCTTGCCGGAGGCTTGGCGTGCCGCACCGAGCGAAAGTGACGCTTCAGTTGGTCCAACATCGCGCGCTCTGCGCCGCCCTGGAACACTTTGGTTACGAAGCTGCCGCCTTCCGCCAGCACGTCTCTTGCAAACGCAAGCGCCAACTCGGCAAGCGCGACGATGCGCAGATGGTCAGTGGCTGCGTGCCCCGTCGTATTGGGCGCCATGTCGGACAGCACGAGATCCGCTTTGCCGTCCAACGCGGCCATCACCCGCTCCTGCACCGCGGCATCGGTGAAGTCGCCTCGCAACATCACGGCACCAACCACCGGATCCATTGCCAGCAGATCCACCCCGACCACGCGCTCCGCGCCGCGGGCTAAGGCGACCTGCGACCAGCCACCTGGCGCAGCCCCCAGGTCGACCACCTGAGCGCCGCGGCGGATCAGCTGGAAACGTTCATCAAGCTCGATCAACTTGAACGCCGATCGAGATCGCCAGCCCTGCTGCTTCGCCGCCGCCACGTAGGGGTCGTTCAACTGGCGTGCCAGCCAGCGCTGCGACGCCGAGCTGCGCCCCTTGGCGGTTCGCACAGGCACGGCAAGTCCGCGCGGGGCCGGCGTTCCTGGTCGCTTCACCCGCGGCCGCGCCTCCGGTCGGCGCGGATCATGCGCAGCAACATGCCCTCGCGCAGGCCACGGTCGGCGACGATGACCCGCGGCGCCGGCCACAGCCGCACCAGAGCGGCGAACACGGCGCAGCCTGGCAGCACGAAGTCCACCCGGTCAGGGCCAACGCAGGGATGTGCCTCCAGTCCCGACCGCCCGAGCGTCCGCAGGCTGGACAATGCCGCGTCTGCGGCGTCGGCGCTCAGCACCGTGCCGTCGACCAGCGGACGCCGGTAGCGCGGCAGCCCCAGCGCCACGCCAGCCAGGGTCGTCACAGTGCCGCTGGTGCCCAGCAGCTGGACGCCACCGGCGTGAATTTCCCGGCGGATGCAATGCACCGACTCAAAGCTTTCGAGTCGGGCAGCGACATCCTCCACCATGGTTTCGAACCCGTCTGGATCGAATCCCGCCTGGCCGAACCGCTCCGCCAGTGTCACGACGCCCACGGGCAGCGAGTCGTAGCCGATCAGCTCCGGCTGCCCATAGGGATCAATGCGAACCCAGGCGAGTTCGGTCGACCCGCCGCCGATGTCGAACAGCAGCGCCCGCCGCCCACCGCCGGCGAGCAGTGGCGCGCAGCTTTCCAGCGCCAACTCGGCTTCCTCGCGCGAGGAAATGACCCCGACCTCAAGCCCGGTCTCCTGCTTGACCCGGCCCAGGAAGACTGGGCCGTTTGCCGCTCGCCGGCATGCCTCGGTCGCGACCGCGCGCAGCCGCCGGACGGGGCGCCGCTCCAGCCGTGCCGCACACGCCTGCAGCGCCACGATAGCCCGTTCCATGGCAGCGGCACTGAGCTCGCCGGTGCGGTGCAAGCCCTCGCCCAAACGAACGATCCGGCTGAAGCTGTCGAGCACACGGAAACCGCCGCCCGACGGCGTCGCGACCAGCATCCGACAGTTGTTGGTGCCAAGGTCGAGCGCGGCAAACGCCGGCTCGACAAACCGTCGCGGCGCGCCCGGACTGGCCAAGAGCTGGACATTCCGCGGTTGCATCGCAGCATTGTCGTCTGCGGGGGCCAGCCGGGGCAAGTCTTGTTACGCCGCCTTGCAGCGATTTCACCCGGCGCGGCGACGGGGCAGCGAAGATCGCCTATGGTCAGCGCGCGCGCGACACTGCTGGAGGCGGCTGATGGAGGTGAACCTGCTCGACGTTCGGGCCGAGCTCGAGGCGGCATTCGCCCGCTACGAGACCGCTCTGGTCGGCAACGATGTGGCGACCCTGCAGGAGCTGTTCTGGCGCAGCGAGCACACCATTCGCTATGGCATCGCCGAGAACCTTTATGGCTGGGACGAGATTGGCGCCTTCCGCACGGCGCGCTCGCCGGTCGGGCTGGAGCGGCGCATTTCACGCACTATCATCACGACCTATGGCCGCGATTTTGCCACCGCCTCCACGCTGTTCGAGCGTGACACCGTGCCTGACAAACTCGGCCGGCAGATGCAGACCTGGGCCCGCATGCCCGACGGTTGGCGCATCGTCGCCGCGCATGTCAGCCTCATCGAGAGATGAGCATGAACGACGGGACGCATGATCCGCATCGGCCGCTGGTGATCCGAGGCGGCCTGGTGCTCGACGCGAGCGGGTTTACCGGAGCAGCCGATATACTGGTGCAGGACGGGACGATTGTCGCGGTCGGCACACCCGGGATGGCGGCGCCGGACGATGCCGCCATCGTCGACGCATCACGCCGGCTGCTGCACCCGGGACTGGTGAACGCCCACACCCACGGACACGGCAATCTTGCACGATCGATGGGCGACCGCTGGACTCTGGAACTGCTGCTCGCCGCCGCCCCACACATGTCACCTTACCAAAGCGTCGAGGAGAAGCAGATTTCCGCGACCATTGGCGCGGCTGAGATGCTCCTGAAAGGCTGTACCGCCTGCTACGACCTGTTCGTCGAGTTCCCGCTGCCAACCGAGGACGGTATCGCCGCTGTCGCGCGGGCTTACGAACATGCCGGTATGCGGGCGGTGATCGCGCCGATGATGGCCGACACGACATTGTACGAGGCCGTCCCCGGCCTGATAGATGCGCTGACGCCGGACCTGCGCACTGCGGTCGGAACGCTGGCCCTGCCGCCCTGGCAGGAGACACTGGCACGCATGCGCGCGATCCTGCGCAACTGGCAAGGTGACCACGCCAAGGTCAGGCCGGCCGTGGCACCGACGATTCCACTGCACTGCCGCGACGAATTCCTGCTGGGCTGTCGTGATCTCGGCGCCGAATATGATGTCGGCATCCATACGCATCTCGCCGAATCCAAGGTACAGGCGGTGGCGGGCTCGCGGCGCTATGGCCGCTCGCTCACCGCGCATATCGAGCAGCTTGGCCTGCTGGGCCCGCGCTTTGTCGCCGCGCACGGGGTGTGGCTGGATGACGAGGACATGCGACGGCTGGGTGCGCATGGCGCATCGGTCGCGCACAACCCTGCCAGCAACATGCGGCTAGGCAGCGGCGTTGCCGACGCCGTGGGTATGCTGGCGGCGGGGGTGAACCTCGGGATCGGCACCGACGCGACGACCTGTAGCGACAACCTCAACATGTTCCAGTCGATGCATTTCGCAGCCGCCGCCTCGCACGCGCGCGGTCCCGATCCGGCGCAATGGATCAGCGCGTCGCAGGTATTCGCCGCGGCGACCATGGGCAGCGCGCAGGCGCTGGGTTTCGCCAATTTGGGCCGCATCGCACCGGGGTTCGCCGCCGACATCGTATTTCTCGACCTTGATGCGCCGACGCTGATCCCGCTGAATGAGCCGACGATCCAGCTGGTCATGGGTGAGGACGGCACCAGCGTGGTGGACGTCATGGTCGATGGCCGCTTCGTGGTGCGCAACCGTCGGCTTCTGACGATCGATCTGCCGGCACTGGCGGCACGCGCTGCGGAATTGCGGGCCGCGATCGACGAGAGGGCGGCCGGCAGCCGCCGGCGCTTCGACGCACTGGCGCCGATCATCGGTGACTTCTGCCCGGCGCTGGCACGCACCGAGTGGCACATCAATCGGTGGTGCGGCTGCGCGTGAAGCCACCATTCGAACGGCCCGAGCGCGCGAGCCAGGGCGGCACCCGGCTGATGCGCAACAGGCCAGCGACGCTGGACAGTCCGCGCATAGCCTGACGCGCCTCCAGCAGCAGATCGCGCATCAGCAGCGGGTTTGTCGTTCCAGCGCTCTCCTGCACGAATGACAGGCGATGCAGCGACAGCAGGCCCACCAGGAATGCCAAACCGAAATAAAATGTCCAGGCGTGCAGATTGAGCACCTGCACCGTGACCGCGTCGATCCGGCTCTTCCAGGTGAATCCCAGGGACAGTTCGTGCGCCGCGAAGTAGTCGGCGCACAGGCCGCCGATCACGGGCGCCAGCGAGGCGCAGCTGGCGCTCACCACGCCGCTTGCGGCCAGGAACGAGGTGGCTTGGCCGGGCGGCGATAGCTTCATCGCGATATTGCCCGAGGCGAGCGCGACGCCGGCGGTCGCCACGCCCATCAATACATGAATCGCGAGCAGCATGTGGAAGGTGAACGGCGCGGTCCACGGCAGGCCGGTGAAAGTCCACGCCAGTGTGCACAGCAGGAACAGCGGTGCCGAGTAGCTGAGCACGGCCTTGTTGCTGAAGCGGTCGATCAGGTTGCCCCACAACCCCACAGCAGCGAGGTTGCTGAGCTGGCTCGCGGTGGTGAGGATCACGACGGCGGTGACCGGGTAGTCGAGCGACTTCAGCATGTAGACCGCGAAGAAAGGTGCCGCGAGGTTCGCTGCAAAACTCCACAGGGACAGGAAGACGATAAGGCGGCGGAAGTTCCTGTCACGGAATGGCGCCGCCAACATCGCGACGACATGGGTGCGCGGGGCGATTGGCGCCATCGGATGATCCGGCGTGATCGACAGCAAGCGCACGCCGAACAGGCCGATTGCAGCGCTGACGAGGAACAGCCCGCTATAGGCGCCGACGGCATGATCGGGGCTGAACTGCCGCCAGCGATCGATCAGCACGCCGCAGACCAAGGCGAGTGCCATGGCCACGGCCGTATTTGCCGCGGCGCGCCGGCCAAAGAAGCGTCCGTAAGAGCCTGCCGGCACCAGGTCGCGCATCCAGGAATTCCAGGCGCAGCCGGCGACCGCTGCCAGCGCCTGCCAGATCGCGATCGAGGCAATCAGTACGATGACGCTGAACGATCCGAACAGCGGTGCCGCGGCCGCGGTTATCAGGAAGATCCGGCCGATGCCGGCTGCCCAGGCGCAGATCGCGCGCCGCCGCCTTACGCGCTCAACCAGGATAACAGCTGGAAACTGCAGGAACTGCACGGCCGAGGGCATGGCGGCCAGGATGCCGATCGCCAGATTGCTGGCGCCAAGCGCCACAGCGAACGCGGTCAGGAACACGCCGGCCGCGAGCGTACCCATCGCCTCGCTGGCGAGAGCGTCGTAGAGCAGCAGCCGGAAGGTCCGCTCGGTATCCGCTTCGGTGGGCGCGGGCGGATCGGTCGCCATTACGGCGGTTTGGCCCGGACCGTCGTCGTTCACGGCCTAGTGCTGGTTTGCACGCGCAATGGTCCCGGACCGGACCGTCATACGCCGAGGCTGGCGGGGGCTATTGGAACAGCTTCAGCGCGTTCAACAGCGTCTGCATCACGCCCCAGGCGAGCGGAATTCCAACGAAGCCCCACGCCAGGGCGAGGTGCAGCGGTGTCGTTGCATGCGACATGTTCGGCCTCCTCTCAGCTGGACACGCCCAAGGCGTCGGCATCTTCGTGCCGCATGTGGTGCCTCTCGTCCACCGCGCGGATGAAGAGGTTGCAGAAGAACCCGATCACCAGCAGCGCGGCCATGACATACATCGTGACATCGTAGGCGTCCGCCTTCGCCACGCCATGCTCGAGGTTGTACTGCCGGATATAGTTCACCAGTACCGGGCCGAAGATACCTGCCATCGACCATGCGGTCAGCAGCATGCCGTGAATCGCACCGACATAGCGCGTGCCGAACATGTCGCGCAGGTAAGCCGGCACGGTCGCAAACCCACCGCCATACATGCTCATGATGATGCAGAAGCACAGCACGAACAGCGTGACGCTGCCGAGCTCGCCGGTCTGCGGCACCAATGAATAGAGCAGCACGCCCAGGAAGAAGAACACGAAGTAGGTGCTCTTGCGGCCGATGAAGTCGGACACCGACGCCCAGAAGAACCGCCCGCCCATGTTGAACAGGCTCATCAGTCCGACGAAGCCGGCGGCGGCAGTCACAGTCACCTTGCCGGGGAACATCTCCTGGCTCATCGCCGATGCCTGACCCAGCACGCCGATACCGGCGGTGACGTTCAAGCACAGGACCCACCAGATCAGCCAGAACTGCGGCGTCCGCAACGCCTGGTAGACGAACACGTTCTTCGTGGTGATCAGCTTGCTGGACTGGGTCGGTGCCACATAACCGGCCGGCGCCCAGCCTGGCGGGGGCAAGCGGACGATCGTTGCGCCAACCATCATGAAGCAGAAATAGATCGCACCCAGCGCAATAAACGCTTCGGCGACACCGATATGGGTGTCGGTGGAGAACTGGCGAATCAGCCACACCGACAGGGGCGAGGCGATGAAAGCGCCGCCACCAAAACCCATGATCGCCATCCCGGTCGCCATGCCAGGGCGATCGGGGAACCAGCGGATCAGCGTGGACACGGGCGAAATGTAGCCTAGGCCAAGTCCGATGCCGCCCAACACGCCGTAGCCGAGATAGACGATCCAGATGTTGTGGGCATAGACGCCAAATGCCGAAACTAGAAACCCAGCCCCCCAGCACACGCCAGAGGCGAACATCGCGCGACGCGGCCCCCCTTCCTCGACCCAGCGGCCCAGCACAGCGGCGGAGGCCCCCAGAAAGAAGATCGCGATACTGAAGATCCAGCCGAGATCAGTGAGCTTCCAATCTTCGGGCGCTGACTGGGAAATGCCGATCAATTTCGTCATCGGCAGATTGAATACGCTGAAAGCGTACGCCTGGCCGATGCATAGGTGCACGCAGAGCGCGGCGGGCGGCACCATCCAGCGACTGAAACCAACGCCGGCAATGGTTCGCTCGCGGCTCAGTAACCCTGCCCGCTGGCTCGGCAAAGTGGTGGCACTCATGGACGGCTCCCGGATTCTTTCTGGTGTAAGCCTAATTAGGTACGGCAGCGTAAAGTCAAGCGCTGGCTTGCCGCAGCTTCCCAATAGCCTCCTTCACCAGTGGGTCGAGCCGACCTTCGATCCCGTCATATTGTGCCAGAATGGTGCTGCGCATGCGCGGGTCCCAGAACTTCTCCAGGTGATCCGCTATGGCGGCGACCGCCTGGTCGTGTTGCTGCGTGGCAAAGAATTTGCCGATCTGGTTGGCCATGTAGGCCAGTTTTTCAGGCGACATCCCTCACCTTCTGCGATGCGATGCGATCGGGATGGGTAAAGACCTCGAAACCGTCGTGACGCGCTATGCCGACCAGGGTTATCCCAGCCTGTTCAGCGATGCGCAGCGCCAGAGCGGTGGGTGCCGAGACTGCCGCGATGATCGGTGCACCAAGCATCGCTGCCTTCTGTACCATTTCGACCGAAATGCGGCTCGACAGCAACAGCAGCCCGTCAGTTGCCGCGACGCCCTGGCGCGCCAGCGCGCCGACGAGTTTGTCGAGCGCGTTGTGCCGTCCGACATCTTCCCGCAGCGCAACCAGGCCATCCTGCGGGTGCCAGAAAGCCGCTGCGTGCACCGCGCGGGTCTGTTGGTTGAGCTTCTGCGCGGCAGGCATTGCCGCCATCGCAGCGTGTATCCCGGCGGGAGCGAAGATTGCCTTGGACATCACTCGCGGAGGCA
>DASSRN010000215.1:0-8990 GCA_035701785.1 Acetobacteraceae bacterium
GCGCTGGTGGTGCTGGCGTGCCACAGCACAGCTGCGCTCGCCACGACCAGCAGGCAGGCCGCCGCGTATCCTGCGATCTGCAGCACGGAACGCCGTCGCGCCGCCGGCGTGCGGCGTGCCACCAGCGAAGCCTCGCCGAAGATCACGTCTTTCAGCAGGTGCTCGAGGAAGTAGCTGCGTCCGTGCACCGGTTGCAGCGTCCGGGTCTGCTCGACGCCCAGCGCGCGGGCCAGCGCTCCGGTCAGCCGGTCGACCGGCGTGCCCTCCTGCGTGCCCGAGGTGAAATACACGCCGCGCAGCAGCACTGCGGCCTCTTGCCCTCTGCGGCCGAAAGCCGCCTGCACGAACTCCGCCAGCACCGGTTCGAGACTGGCGAACTGGCCGGGAAACATCGTGATCCGCGACGCCCGGTCCGGGTTTCGCTCGGCCGACAGGCGATCGAACAGGCGCGCGTTCAGCCGGTCCACCAGGGCGCGCAACTCTCCGGCGAGGCCTGCGGCCGGATCATCGCCGCGCAGGTCGAAGGTCGTGCCCCAGACCTGCGCGCGGCCTTCGCGATCCAGATCGTCGAAGAACTCGGTGAACCCGGCGAGCAGGTCCGCCTTGGTGAACAGCATGTAGACCGGGATCGCCATGCCGAATCGGACCTGCAACTCGGCAACACGCGCGCGGATGGTGGCTGCGTGCGCCTGGCGTTCGGCGGCAGTCGCCTGGGCGATGTCGTTCAGCGGGAATGCGACCAGCACGCCGTTCAGCGGCTGCTGCGGACGGGTGTCCTTCAACAGCCCGAGGAACGCATCCCAGCCTGCGCGATCGACCGCGGCATCGGAATCCTGCGTCGTGTAGCGACCGGCGGTGTCGATCAGCACCGCGTCCTCGGTGAACCACCAGTCGCAGAGCCGTGTCCCACCCACGCCGACGACCGCGCCCTGTCCCATCCTCTCGGCCAGCGGGAAGCGCAGGCCGGCGTTCAGCAGCGCGGTCGTCTTGCCTGCGCCTGGGGGGCCAATGATCGCATACCACGGCTGCTCGCTGAGGTATTCGCGGCCGCGCAGCGAACCCCTCAGCAGCTCGAGCGCCTGCGCGAGCCGTGCCTGAACCGCCTGCGCCTCGGCCTGCTGTTCGGCGCCGGAGGTGATGCCGCGCGCTAAAGCGGCGTCGCGCCGTCGCCGGTGAGCATCGAGCAACAGGTTGCCGGCGGCGCACAGGGCCAACAGCACGATCGCCACGACGAGCCGCTGCGCCCAGTCCTCCAGCCACGGCAGCAGCGGGCCGAACACCCACACCAGTGCCGTGAGCAGCGCCGCGCCGATGAAGCTGAGGCACCAGCGCGACAGCACGACGTCGATCACCGGTCGCACGCTGCGTCAGTCCTGGCGGTGCAGCACGATTTCGACCCGCCGGTTCTGCTCGCGGCCCTCCGGCGTGCCGTTTGCGGCGATCGGTTCGGCGTCCGCGCGGCCCTCAGCCGATACGCGCGTCGGGTTGAGGATTGTCCGGCCAAGTACGGCCTGCACCGCGTCAGCGCGCGCAGCGGATAGACGGAAGCTCGACGGAAAGCGCACGGTGTGGACCGGCTGGTTATCGGCGTAGTCGAGAACCTGCACCGATCCGCGTTCGCCGCGCAGCACAACGCCGATGCGTTCGATCAGCGGCTGCGCTGATGGCAGCACGACGGCCGCGCCCGCAGCGAACAGCAGGCGATCCGGAATGCGGATGACCGGCACCGCCGGCGTGCCCACGACGCTCAGCAGGCCCTGTTCGCTCTCGGCGTGCAGCGCGGTCCGCAGGCGGTCCAGGGCGGACGGCTCGGGTGGCGGTGGGACTGGCTGCACCAGCGCTGCCCGCGTCAGCCGCGGCATGTGCGCCGGTGGGGCAGCAAGCGCCTGCGCCTGCAAGCCGTCGGAGGCCGCGCTGAGGCGCACCGACGTCCAGAACAGCAGACCGCCGGACAACGCCAGCGCGGCCGCCATCGCAACCCAGACCGGGACGCCGCGGCGACCTGGCTGGTGGGGCGCGGCGACGCCGCGCCAGCGGCGCGACAGTCCGGGCTCGGGTTTCCCACGCAGCGAGGTGATGGCGGCGTGCGCCCGCGTTCTGATCTGATCCAGCTCTCCTCCGCCGCGGCCGGTGCGATAGCGGCCCATGAAGCCTAGCGACAGGCAGAGCGACATCAGCTCGACGAGTGGCAGGAGCCTGCCAGGCCTCTCCAGCAACCGGAGCAGCTGGTCGAAGAACTGGTCGGTGCCACGGGCGCCTGGATGCAGTGCCGCGACCAGGGTCTGGCTGCCCCAGCTGCTCGCGGCCCCCCAGGGCGTGTTGAGCACCACATCGTCGATGCTGGCGCACAAGGCATAGTGCGCCGGGCGCAGCAGCTCCATGCCCATGCCGAGTTCGCGGCCCTTGCGCTCGAATGCGCTGAGATCCTGCATGACACGCTCGCGCAGCGCCTGTACCTCGGGCGGACGGCGCACCGCGCGCAGCCGCTCGAGCAGCTGAAGCAGTGGCGAGGCGGCAATGGTCAGCGGCGATACCGAGACCGCCGGCGGCGCCGAAGGATCCGCCGGCGGCAGGGAGCGTGGCGGGTTGGGGGGACGTGCAGCGGGCGTGGGCCGGCGGCCGCCCGGCGTCGGGCGGATCACGGTCCGATCGTTGTCGCCTGGTTCGGAAAACGGGTTGTCGCTCACCGGGCGCCTAGTGGTCGTATTGGCTGAGGCCGTAGTTCTGCATCACCCATTTCAGGGTGAAGCCGTAGTTGGGGTCGGTGGCATAGACGCCCGTCAGCGCATCGGCGAAGGCGTCGGGATTGTCCACCTGTTTCATCGCCTCCTTGTAGACCGAAGCCGTCGCCAGCAGCCGGCCGTGTTCGTCGAACGCCTGGGTCAGCGAATCAAACATGCGGAAGCGTGCGCTGATGGTGATGGTCTCACCCTTGACCACCTCCCGCGTCGGGCTCTCCACCGATGGCTGCTCGCCAACCGCCTTGATGCCGAACGGGTTGTTGCTGCCAGGCGGCATCGAGGCGCCCCAGGCGCTCTCCACCGCCCACTGCGCCACAGTCACCGAGGCCGGCACGGTCCACCTCCTGCGTGAGGCGACGGCAGCATCGGCCACATCAGCCGGAACCTGGCCGAAATGGCCGACCGCAGGGGGCGGGGCGTTGGTGACCAGCGGGCGGGCGGCGAGCGCATAGTAGGTCGGGCTGCCGGGATCGATGCGGCCGGACGGGGGCGTCATCTGCAGGATCGCCGCCTGATAGGTCTCGATGGCGAGCGTTGTGCCGACATCTGCCACGCCGTTCACCGGAAGCGGGGCGTGCGGCTTTGGCAGCCGGTCGTTGAGCAGCGACTGGATGACGAACACATCGCCCGGCGCGTTGGTGGCGTTGCGTCCGACGGAACTGAAGATCGGCGGCGCGATGCGACCCATCTCGTCTACGCTCAGCACCGTCGGTGATGGCACCAGTCCCACGCGCGGGATTATAGGGCACAGCGAAGCTCGGCGGGGCCAGTTCTTTGGTTCGAGCTCAGGCCAGCTTCCGTGGCACGCGCGCGTCCCAGTCGCGGCGACATACCTCGACGTCCGCCTCATAGGCGCGCAGCGAGGCCCGTAGTTGGAATCCATCGCGCGTGGCGGTGAGCCGCATCGTCGTTTCGATCCGGACGCGCCATCCGTCGCGCGCCACGGTCTGGGTCTGACGCATTTCCATGGCGGCGCTCAGCGAGTCGTCCGGGTCGATATGCGAGTCGAAGCTGCTCCGGGTCTTCAGTTCCAGCCCCAGCCGGTCAATGCGGACGGTTCCATCCGCAAGCCTGGTGGTCGGTTCCGGCGGCGCGGTCTCAGGTCCCTTGAATGCAGGCAGCCGATCGTCGGCCGGCTGTGCCCGGCGCACCGGCAGGTCGAGCCTGCCGCCGAACATTGTGACGGTTGCTGTCTCGGGTGGCGGCCAGATCATCGGCCAATAGCTCGTGGACAGCGCGAGCCGGATACGATGCCCTGCCGGGAACACCGATCCCGCGTCGTTCAATTGGATGCGCACGCGATAGCGCCGCCCTGGCTCCAGTGGCCGCGGCACCTCGTGGCCATCGCGATGGGTGAGATTGAGCACGCCGTAGCTGACGCGCAGCGATGTCCCATCCGGGCGCAGGTCGCACAGGCGCACGATCAGGTTGGCGACTGGCCGGTCGGCGGCAAGCTCCAGCGTGACGACTGGAGCGCCGAGGATTTCGAGCCGGTTGGCAAGCGGCTCGGTGTTGAACACCACAGAGCCCGCATCGTCATCCTGCTGGTCGCCGGCCTGATCGGCGCCCTGTCCAAATGGACACCAGGCGCCGCCGTGCCGGCCCAAAGTCAGCGGCGAGCGCACATTGCATGGCGTCAGCCCCTGGGGGTTTGGCGTCAGCCCCGCATCCGTCAGGTGCAGGTGGTGCATGAGGCGGTCAGCGGGCGGCCACGATGCTTCGGCGATCCAGCGGCCCGGCAGCGTTGCGTGATGCGGCGCCGGGGCCACGCTTTCGGTCATCCAGGCGCGCAGCATCGGCTCGGCCACCACCCCGGTGTCGATCCCCTTCAGCCAGTGTTCCCACCAGCGGAGTGCCTCCTGAAGGAAGCCGACCTGTGGCCCCGGCAGCGCAACGTGTGGATAGCCGTGCGCCCATGGCCCGATCAGACCTTTGCGCGGAACGGTCAGATGCTCGAGCAGGCGCGGGATCGTGTTGGTGTAGCCGTCGGTCCAGCCGCCAACCGCGAACACCGGGCAGCTTATCGCGGCGTAGTCCTCGCACACCGAACCGTGCCGCCAATACGCGTCGCGCGATGGATGCCGCAGCCAGCGTTCCAGGAACAGCGGCATGTGGTTCAGCCGCTCGAGCCACATCGCACGCCAGCGGCCACCGACGAGCGCCGGGTCCGGCGGCTGGCACATCGCGCCGAACAGGAATGAGCCCCAGCCGAAGCCGGCATCCAGCAGCGCGCCGCCCATGAAGTGCACGTCGTCGCGGTAGCGGTCGTCGGTGGAGCAGAGGGTGATGATCGCCTTCAGGGCAGGCGGCTGCCGTGCTGCGACCTGCAACGCGTTGAACCCACCCCAGGAGATGCCCATCATGCCGACCGCGCCGCTGCACCATGTCTGTGCCGCGAGCCAGGCGATCACCTCCAGCGCATCGTCGTGTTCCTGCTGGCTGTATTCGTCGGTCAGCAGCCCCTCCGATTCGCCGCTGCCGCGGATATCGACGCGCACCGCGGCGTAGCCATGGCCGGCGAAATACGGATGGGTCAGCGCGTCGCGCTCGTAGGTTCCGGTACGCTTGCGGTATGGCAGGTACTCCAGGATCGCCGGTACGGGATGCGTTTCGGCGTCCACTGGCAGCCAGATCCGTGCAGCGAGACGCGTGCCGTCGCGCAGCGGGATCAGCGTGTGCTCGATCTCCCGTACCGCATGCGGAAACCGGGTGACGATCACATGCGCTTCCCGATGGTCCAGCCGCCGTCGACGGTCAGGATGCTGCCGGTGATGAAGCCGTTCTGCTCATCGGCCAGGAACAGGATGGCGCGCGCGATCTCCTGCGGCTCCGCCCAGCGGCCTAGGGCGTGGATGTCGCGGATTGCCTGCGCGTAGGCTGGGTCCTGGAAGTAGCGCTCGGTCAGCGGTGTTCGCACCACGCCCGGCGCAACGGCATTCACGCGGATGCCTTTGTCGCCAAGCTCCAGCGCCATCTCGCGCGTCAGCCCGACAACGCCGTGCTTCGACGCGGTATAGGCGGCGCGGTTCGGCGCTGCCATCAGCCCAAGTGTGGATGCGAGGTTGACGATCTGTCCCTGTTTGCTTTGCTGCACCAGCCGGCGGGCAAACGCCTGGCTGACCAGGAACGTTCCCGTCAGGTTGACGTTGATGACGCGCTGCCATTCTTCGAACGACAGATCGAGCACGCTGACGATCTCGCGGATGCCGGCGGAGTTCACCAGCACGTCGATGCGTGCGAGCGATGAATCCGCCGCTGCGATGAAGCGTTCGACAGACGCAGGATCGGCGACATCCAGCTGGAACGCGTGCGCCTCGCCCTTGCGCCGGCGGATCTCGGCTGCGGTGACTTCGGCGTGCTCCAGGTCGAGATCGCCGATGGCGACGCGTGCGCCCTCCTCCGCGGCCAGATAGCAGACCTGCTGGCCGATGCCGCTGCCACCGCCGGTGACCACGACGCCGCGATCCTGAAAGCGCATGGGTTCCTCCTGCTTTCGTCCGATCGGGCAGCATGGCAACGTCGAACGCGATGCAGCAAGGGAGGGAGGTCCATGCGTCTTGCGGGGAAGGTCGCCATCATCAGCGGCGCAGCATCCGGCATGGGCGCTGCTACGGCGCGACTGTTTGTGCGTGAAGGTGCGAAGGTGGTGATTGCCGACGTGCTGGAGCATGAGGGCGGGCAGCAGGTCAACGCGCTTGGTGAGGCAGCGCATTTCGAAAGGCTCGACGTCACCAGCGAGGACAACTGGGCCGCCGTCGTGGCGGCGACGGTGCAGCGGTTCGGTAAGCTCGACGTGCTGGTGAACAACGCCGGCATCTCCGGCAGTGCCGAGCAGGACATGTTCAGCACGGATGCCTGGCATCGCATCATGGCGGTGAACGCGACGGGCGTGTTCTTCGGCATCAAGCACGCCATCCCGGCGATGGCCGCAAGCGGCGGCGGCTCGATTGTCAACCTGTCGTCGATTGCGGGCATCATCGGGAGTGAGCATGTGCACATGGCGTACAACGCGTCGAAGGCGGCGGTGCGGCTGATGACCAAATCAACGGCGGTTCAGCATGCGAAGGATGGCATTCGCGCCAATTCCGTGCATCCCGGCATTATGCCGCCGATGCGCACTTCGGGCCGCACCGCCGATCCTGCGATTCGCGCCGAACGGATGAAGGTGATCCCGATGCGCCGGCCGGGCGAGGCGGATGAGGTTGCCCATGCCATCCTGTTCCTGGCGTCCGATGAGGCATCGTACATCACGGGGTCGGAAATCCACGTGGATGGCGGCGCGATCGCCATCTGACCTCTACCGACATGGCTGAGCGCTGTGCGGGAAGAAGAATGAAACGCAGATGCGCGCGGAGTGGGCCTGTGCCGGCTGCCACGTCAGTGCGCAACGATCAGGCCAATGCAGCATGCCTTGGATCTGCGTGTGTCCGCGTGCATCCGCCTTCATCTGCGTTGATTTTCTTTCGATAAGACATGGCCGAACTACCCGGTGCCGCGAACCTGTCGCGGTGGTGATTCGAGGCCGAACACGCTGCGTCCGCCGTAGTGGTGCGAGTTGTGGCGCTCCTCGGCGAACAGCGCCTCGACCGAAGGACCATTCGCGTGCCGTTCCAGCCGCCGCGCCTGCTCGTCCAAGCGTCGGATCGCCGCGAGTTCCTCGGTGTGGCCCAGCCTTGCCCGGCGCACTGCCGTCTTCAGCACATCGATCGTGCGGTCGTAGACCTTGAGCGGCACCGCATAGGGCTGCCGGTCCTTGCCGCCATGCGCGAGGGAGAAACGCGCCGGATCGCTGAACTGATATGGCGCGCCGTGAACGACCTCCGCTACCTGGGCCAGTGCGCGCACGGTCCGCGCGCCAACACCCGGCACCAGCAGCAGTTCGGCGAAATCGCGCGGCCCGCATTCGGCGGCGGCCACCAGATTTCCGTGCAGCCGACGCGTGACGATGTCCTCGGGGCGCACGTCATGATGCGCCGGCATAACCAGGTGCGGCAGCACCGGTTCGGCGCTCGGTGATTGCAGCGCGGAAAGCCGGCGCTGAATGCCATCCGGACCGAATTGGTCGAGTAGATTCAATTGCGCTTGCCGCGAGTCCGCCGCGCGACGGTCGGTCAGGTTGACAATCAAACCCTGCTCGATTCCGTCGATCGCGGCATGTGGTTCCTCGACAAAGCTGCGCAGACCCTCGGATAGCCAGTGGTAGCGACGCGCCTGGCGACGATCGCCGTTCATGCCCTGCTGCACAACCACCCAACGCCCGTCATCGGCAACAATGAAGCCATGCAGGTAAAGCTCGAACCCGTCCTGCACGGCCGCACTGTCGACCTTGGCAACCAGCCTGCTGGTGCGGGCGAGCGCTGTGCCATCGACGCCGGTGCGATCGCCGATCGCCAGCAGTTCCTGTGGCGTCTGGCGTGAATGCCGGCCGCGGCCGCCGCACACATGAAGCCCGAGTTCGCCGGACAATGGCGCCAGACCGCGCTTCAGTGCGCCAATGACGCTGGTGGTGATGCCGGACGAGTGCCAGTCCATTCCCATCACCGCGCCGAATGACTGGAACCAGAAGGGGTGCGCCAGGCGCCGCAGCAATTCGTCGCGGCCGTATTCAAGGATGATCGCCTGGACGATCACCGTGCCCAATCGGGTCATGCGATCGCCCAGCCATTTCGGTACATGCCCGCCGTGCAGCGGCAGGTCGGCGCTGCCTGCGCGCTGCGCCATCAGCGCACGGCTGGCGCGTCGCCAGCGAACAGCGGCAGGTCGTCAGCGACAGGCATCGGCGCGCCATCGAAGTTTGACACCGTCACCCCAAGCAGGCGGATCCCCTTCGCCGTCGGCAGCAGCGTTCGCACGAGATCGATGCTCGCGTGGCGCAGCACGTCGTGGCTGGCGACGGTGTTGGGGAAGCTGCGGCTGCGCGTGACCTGCTGGAAGTCGGCGAACTTCACCTTCACAGTCACTGTGCGACCGAACGCCCGCGCCTTCTCGCACCAGGTCCACACCTCGTCAGCCATCGCCGTGACACCGGCCTCGATCTCATCGGCCGCGACCAGGTCGCGTGCGAACGTGGTCTCCGATCCCGACGACTTGCGCGGACGATCGGCAACGACCGGCCGATGGTCCTCGGCGTTGGCGATGCCGAGATACCAGGCCGCCGACTTGCCGAAATGCTGCTGGAGCCAATCGAGCGGCTTCGCACGCAGATCGGCGCCGGTTTCGATGCCGAGTTGTCGCATCTTCGCCGCGGTG
>DASSRN010000216.1:0-11589 GCA_035701785.1 Acetobacteraceae bacterium
ACCGGCGTTTGAATTCACGCCGGAGTATAGCGTATTTTGGTCCTATGTGCCGCACTTCATCCACTCGCCGTTTTATGTCTATGCCTATGCCTTCGGCGACTGCCTGGTGAATGCGCTGTATTCGGTGTTCCAGTCGGGTCATCCCGGGTTCCAGGCGAAATATGTCGACATGCTGCGCGCCGGCGGCACCAAGCGTCACAAGGAGCTGCTGGCGCCGTTCGGACTGGATGCGTCGGACCCGGCGTTCTGGAAGAAGGGCCTGGATGTGATCGCCGGCTTCATCGACGAACTGGAGCAGGCGGAGTGACGCCAGAGCAGGACGCCCCAGAGCAGGACGCCAAAGAATCTCCCCCTCCCCTTGCGGGAGGGGGGCAGGGGGAGGGGGCGTCGCTGCTCTCCCACGCCCGTTCCATGCGCCGCGACCCAACGCCGGCCGAGCGCAAGCTGTGGCAAGGCCTGCGCAAGCATCAACTCGGCGGCCTGAAGTTCCGCCGACAAGTGCCCCTCGGCCCCTACATTGCCGACTTCTACTGCCCATCTGCGACGCTGGTGGTCGAAGTCGATGGCGTGTCCCACATCGACACCACCGCGGACACTGCGCTCGATGCTTGGATGGTGCGGCATGGGATCCGCGTCGTGCGCGTGCCGAATGGCGAAGTGCTGCGCAATCTGGAAGGCGTGCTGATCGCGATCGCGCAGCTTGCATCGGCGCCCCCTCCCCCCAACCCCCTCCCGCAAGGGGAGGGGGAGTCTGGTGGGGCCATCCACCTCGCCCACTCCCATGTCTGACCGCAGCAACCTGTTCGGCGAGATCCGCCGCATGGCGCGTACCTCCGGCGCGGTCGGTGGCATCGCCGCGCGCGTCGCCGGCGAGCGCGTGTTCGGCATCAAGACCGACCGCGCGGCGCACGCCGAGGACCTGCGCACCATCCTGGGCGGCCTCAAGGGCCCGCTGATGAAGGTGGCGCAGTTCCTCTCCACTGTGCCCGACGCGCTGCCCGCGGAATACGCCGCCGAACTCGCCCACCTCCAGTCTAACGCCCCGCCGATGGGCTGGAACTTTGTGCGCCGTCGCATGGCGAGCGAACTCGGCGCCGACTGGCAGTCCAAGTTCGCCAGGTTCGGCCACGAAGCCGCGGCCGCAGCCAGCCTGGGCCAGGTGCATCGGGGATTGCTGCACGACGGCACCGATATCGCCTGCAAGCTGCAGTACCCCGACATGCCCAGTACTGTGGAAGCCGACCTCCGTCAGCTGCGGCTGGCGATGGCGATCTACCACCGGATGGACAACGCCATCCAGAACGAGGAGATCTACAAGGAACTGAGCGAGCGCCTGCGCGAAGAACTCGACTACGAGCGCGAGGCGGCGCAGATGCGACTGTATGGACGCATGCTGGCCGACGACCCCACGGTGCACGTGCCGCGGCCGATCGCCGGCTACTGCACGCGACGTCTGCTGACGATGACGTGGCTCGACGGCCGCCCGCTGATGCGTCGGCTCGAGGAGGACCCGCCACAAGAGGAGCGCAACCAGATCGCCGCCGCGCTGTTCCGCGCCTGGTATGTGCCGTTCTATCGCTACGGCGTGATCCACGGCGATCCGCATCTCGGCAATTACCAGGTGCGACCGGACGCCTCGGTGAACCTGCTCGACTTCGGCGCCATCCGCGTGTTCGGCGCCAAGTTCGTGCGCGGAGTGATCGATCTCTACGAGGCGGTGCGCGACAACGACGATGCCAAGGCGCATCACGCCTACAGCACCTGGGGCTTCACCGATCTGTCGCACGAGAAGATGGCGACGCTGAACCTGTGGGCGCGCTTCCTCTATGAGCCGCTGTGCGAGGACCGCGTCCGTCGCATCCAGGAGACCGACGACCCGCAGTTCGGCCGCGAGGTTGCCGAACGCGTGCATGCCGGGCTGAAGCGCACGGGCGGGGTCAGGCCGCCGCGCGAGTTCGTGCTGATGGACCGCTCGGCGATAGGGCTGGGCGGCGTGTTCCTGCGGCTGAAGGCCGAGCTGAACTGGAGCCGCATGTTCCACGAACTGATCGACGATTTCGACGAGGCGGCGCTGGCGCAGCGCCAGGCGGCGGCGTTGGCCGAAGCGGGAGTCCCCCCGGCAGCCTGACCTATCGTTCGTACAGCACGCGCAGCACCACGAACCAGTGGTAGCGGTCGTCGAGCACCTGTCCGCCTTCGGCCAATCGCCCATCGGCCGTGACCGGGATGTGCTTCATCGTCACCGCGGCATCGACATTGCCGCCGATCACGCTGAGCTGCGTCTTGTCGCGCTGCACGACGATGTCGCAATGCGCGGGGAACCGGCGCACCGGCAGCTTATCGTAGCTTACGCGGCGCTTGCCGCGCCAATAGCAGATCAGGTCGCCCGGTGATGGCGCGTACTCGTCGAGCGATTCGGCGACGACCGCCCAGCCGGTCGTGCGCTCCAGCTTCATATCCTTGGCGATGTTGATATAGATGTAGTGCGACGGCGCATACGGGAAGCGCGCACCCGCGCCCGCCGTTCGCATGACATAGCTGATGAACGCCGCCGACCAGGCGTAGTAGTCCGCCCGGCTGTCGTCGATCTCCTGCCCATTCTCGTCATGCATGCCGGTCCAGGCGGATTCGCGACGGTCGGCATCCTGGCCCAGCCACCAGTACTCGCCAACGCGCCGCCACAGACCCGGAAAGCGCTGCAGCCGATCGCTGGTCTCGGAGTCCGCATCGCTGTGTGGCGGATTGTCATCGACACGCTGGCCAAACAGCAGCCACTCCTGCTGTGCGATCGCTACCGCTTCGACGCGGCTGAATTTCTCGTATGGCGTGCGCGCGAACGGCGGCGAGTGTCCTGCCACCGCGACGAAATGCGCATTGTCCGGCACCGCTTCTGCCGGCTCGACCGGCGCCGCTTCCTGTGGCGCGCAGCCGGACAGCGCAAGTATCGCAATAAGAACGGAAAGGCGAAACCGCATCGGGCGTGTGCATCCAGGCGGCGAGGTGAAAAGCCTGAAGCGTTGGTAGGTGGTGTCTGCTGCTCTGTGTATAGTCGAGGACCTCGTCTGTTTGCCAGCCAGAGTTGCAGGTGACCGCAGCCGCACTTCCCGCCGCCGTGACCGATCTTATTGCCGATGCGGTGCCAGCCAGCATTCCCGGCGCCGTGCTGGGCGTGGTCGCGGTGACGGGCCAGCGTGATGTGGGGGCGTTCGGCCTGGCGCAGCGCGAGCCGGAACCAGCGCCGATGCAGTGCGATACCTGGTTCGACCTCGCATCGCTGACCAAGGTGCTGTTCACCACGCCGACGATTCTGCGTCTCGTCGCAGAGGGGCGCATCGCATTGGACGATCCGCTGACGGTCGCCATCCCCGATCTGCGCCAATACGACCGTGCAGCGCGCGAGCGGGCTCTGACGTTCCGCCAATGCCTCAGCCACCAGACCCACCTGCCCGCGGTCGAGCCGCTGTATACCTATGGGCAGGACCCGGCGACGCTGCGCGCCTTCATCCTCCAGCGAGTGTGGCAGGCAGGACCGCCGGTCTACTCGGATATCAACTTCATGCTGCTGGGCATCGCGATCGAGCGTCTGACCGGCTGCATTCTCGGCGACCAAGTGTTGCCGCCGAACCTGACCTGGCGTCCCGACACGTCCAACACCGCCGCGACGGAGCGCTGCACCTGGCGCTGCCGCATCATGTGCGGCGAGGTGCACGACGAGAACGCCTTTGCGCTGGGCGGCGCGTCCGGCCATGCCGGACTGTTCGGGACCGTCGACGGCGTGCTGGACGCAGCGCAAAGCCTTTTGCAAGGCGCGGAGCCCTGGATGGCGCAGGTGCGCGAACGCCAGTCAGCGACGCGCTGCCTCGGCTGGGAGGCGCGCCATGAAGGCTGGTCAGGCGGCAACGCCTGCTCCGAGCAGACCATCGGCCATACCGGCTTCACCGGCACTGGCCTGTGGATCGACTTCGGGCGCGGCATCGCCTGGACCCTGCTGACCAACCGCGTGCATCCGACGCGCCACCGCGACACCGGCATCGATGCGCTGCGCCGCCGTGTGGGCGATGCGATCGCGCAGGCCGCCGCTTGATGCATTATCGTCGGTTCGCGACAGCGATCATGTTGCTGCTCGCGCCCATCAGCCGCAGCGTTGCGACCTCGATCGACGACCTGCTTCATGCCTACCCCGACCAGCTCGCCGGCTTCGATGGTGCCAACCTGATCTGGCGCGATGGCACGCGCATGCCGGTGGACGATGGGCTGCCGGACAAGCCGCTGGAACAGCAACTGCGCAGTGGATCAATCCTCGACCAGCTCCGGCTGCGCTATCCGGCGGGTGCGCCACTGGTGCCGGCGCCGCAGCAGGATCCGGGCCGCGTGCGTAGCCGCGCGTTCTTCGACAAGATGTACGGGAACTGCCGCGCAGGCGAGGTCACGCCCGCGCTGGTTCCGGTCGTCTGGCTACCCGCCACCTGGGGCCATGTCGTCCGCGTAACGTCGATCAACGGCGTCGACCGGCAACTGGACGCGGTCTCGCGCGAACTGGATGCGCTGCCGGCCGACGACAAGCGCTATCTCTATCCGCCCGCCGGCACCTACGCGTGCCGCTCGGTCGCCGACACCGGACAGACCAGCATGCACGCGTGGGGCGCTGCGATCGATATCAACACAGCTTACTCGGACTACTGGCTCTGGCACCGGGCGGGCGCCGGCACCCCGCCCTATGCGAACCGCATCCCCGCCAACATCGTGACGATCTTCGAGCGGCACGGCTTCATCTGGGGCGGCAGGTGGTCGCACTACGACACCATGCACTTCGAGTACCGCCCCGAACTGCTTGCACGGGGCGAGTAGCCTATGCGATCGGCCAGAGAACCACACGGTATTCCGGTCAAGGAGGATGCATGAGCGGCCCAGTCACTGTCGGCGTTCGTCGCAAGCGACACCAGCGGCCGCCGGGAGAGATCGACGGAGAGTGCATGAAGCTGGTCATGGCCGAAATTGAGAACCATGGCGGTGGTGCCCAGACGACCGAGGAGACGCTCGCCTATCTCGCGGACACCACCTCGCGCTGGCTGCACGAGCACTATCTTCCGCGTCTCCGGCGGCGTGGCCGTGTGTGATGGACACCATCACATGATGGCTCGACAGACGGCAACCTTCGTCATCGTGTCGGCCGCCATCCTGGGGCCTGGTCACGAGGCTCCGGCGCAAGTCGCGACGCAGGCCGCTTGGACGCTGCTGATGCCGACCTCGCACGGGCTTGTCCCGGTGCAAGGCTTTGACACCAAGGAGGCATGTCGCAGCGAGGGAGCCACTCTGGCCCGGTCAAAAACCCCGGCGTCCTGCACCGAGATGGCCTGCACTTTCGTGGTGTATTGCCTGGGCGAGGAGGCCGCGATTTATGGCCGTTGAGCTGCGGCTGGGACATCCGACGCCGAAAGCGAGAGCAGCCAGAGCGCCAAATCCCGCGCCCGGAGCGGGGCGCGGGCCAGTTCAGGCCGGAATCCGGCGGTCGAACGGTGGCGTTAACGCGTGTCGCGGCGTGGCCGAAGCAGCCCGAGCGCGACGAGGCCGCCGCCCAGAAGCGTCAGCGACGCCGGTTCAGGAACGTCGAATTCCGCGGTCAGTTGCTCGGTGATCTGGCCGCCGCCCGACTGCATCGGGGCGGGTGTTGCGAAGTTGACCGATATGATCTCTCCGCTGCCCAAATCGTACGTGAGTGGAGCAATGGGGCCCAAGGTCAAGGTGTCCAAAGGCCCTGTCGAAGACCAGCCCCAAGGTAGGTTGACCTGCTGTGTCACGAGGCCGATCGTCAGGCCAACCATCAACGAGCCGCTTGGCGTCAGAGTGCAGGCAATGCAGTTGCCGCCCACGTCGAAGCTCAGCCCTGCCACCGACTGCAGTCCTGATGCATCGCCACTGGTTCCATTGACGGCAAAGATGTCCAAACCGCTGCCGATTTCATCGCCGATCGAGCCGATCGAGTTGTTGCCCATCGTGAACGGAGTCGCCATTCCGGCACTGGTCAGCCCCAGCAATGCCGCCGCGGCCACCGAAGCGAAAAGGATGTTACGCATGGGAACTGTCCTTCAGATTGAGACGCAACGCTTTCGAGCTATGCGCAGCAATTCCTGTGCCATATCGTAACATTCTGGAATTACGCGGAGAATGTTCCAATCATCACCAGATTGTTGGTGATACGTAAAGAATTCCGACAGCGCTGCAGCGCGGGGCCAAGGCTATAACCACTCGGGGCGAAGCAACTCCTCCAGACTAGAACTAGAACGTCATCACCATCCGGCCGTCGACCTTCCCCGCCTTGAGGTCGGCGAAGATGTCGTTGATGTCTTCCAGCCTGGCCTGGTGAATATGGGCGCGCACTTTGCCTTCTGCCGCGAAGGCAACCGCTTCGGCCAGATCCTTCCGCGTGCCGACGATCGAGCCGCGAATGGTGATGCGCTTCAGCACCACCTCGAAGATCGGTGTGGCAAACTCACCCGGCGGGAGACCGACCAGGCTGACCGTGCCGCGGCGTCGGGTCATATGGATCGCCTGCGCGAATGCCGCGGGCGACACCGCCGTCACCAGCACGCCGTGCGCGCCGCCGCTGGTGACCTTGTTCACCTGTTCGATCGCATCAGGCGCCAGCGCATTGACCGCGGCATCGGCTCCCAATGTGCGCGCCAGCGCGAGCTTCTCTGCGGACACGTCGAGGGCCACCACGTGCAGGCCCATCGCCTTGGCGTACTGCACGGCGACGTGGCCGAGACCGCCGATACCGGAGACAGCGACCCATTCGCCCGGACGTGCCTCGGTTTCCTTCAGTCCTTTGTAGGTGGTCACGCCGGCGCACAGGATCGGTGCGAGCGTGGCGAAGTCAGCCTGCGACGGCAGCCGCGCCACGTAAGCGGCGCTGCCGATCGCGTACTCGGCGAAGCTGCCGTTGACGCTATAGCCGCTGTCGTGCTGTGCCTCGCACAGCGTCTCCCAGCCGGTCATGCAGTGTTCGCACGCACCGCACGCATCGTGCAGCCACGCGATGCCCACCGCATCCCCCTCTTTCAGCGAGGTTACACCGGCTCCCAGCGCTGCCACGTGGCCAGCGCCCTCGTGCCCCGGAATGAAGGGCGGCGTGGGCTTTACCGGCCAGTCGCCATCGGCGGCATGCAGGTCTGTGTGGCAGACACCGGTCGCCACGAGCTTCACCAGGACCTCGCCTAGTCCGGGCGTCGGCACCGGCTGCTCCTCCACAACGAGAGGCTTGCCGAACGCGCGCACGACGGCAGCTTTCATCGACTGGGGCATCCGCTATCTCCTATTGGAGAGCCGGACGCTATCGCAGGCAGCGCGCCCATTCATTGACCTGGGTCAACGCGACGCCAGAGCGGCGCTGTCTCAGCCGCCGAGACGTCCCACGCGCCCAGCCGTCATGCCGCCGTCGATTACCAGTTCGGATCCCGTCATGTGGCGCGAGGCGTCGGAGCACAGGAACAGCACGCCATTGGCGATGTCCTCGGCCTGTCCCGCCTGGCCGATCGGCACGGTCGCTGCGGCGATCATGTTGGGATCGAGCGGCGCATTCGCGCCCGGCGGCAGCTTGGTCCAGATCGGCGTGTCGATGATGCCGGGATGCACCGAATTGACGCGGATGTTGTCGCGCGCCGTCGCGCACTCCAGTGCGATCGACTTGGCGAACAGCCGCACTGCACCCTTGGTCGCGCTGTAGCCGGCGAGATTGGCCGATCCCCTGATCCCGGCGACTGACGACATCATCACCACTGACCCGCCGCCGGAACGCCGCATCAGCGGTATGCCGTACTTCACCGTGAGGAACACGCCGTCGACGTTCACCGCCATCTGCCGCCGCCAGTCGGCCAGGGACATGTCGATCGCCGATCCCATGATGCCGATGCCGGCATTGGCCACCAGGATGTGCAGGCCGCCCAGCTTCTCGGCCGCGGCGATCACCGCGGGCCAGCCCGCCTCGTCGGTCACATCGTGATGCACGAACGCACCGCCGGTCTCGGCCGCGAGCCGTTCGCCCGCGGGCGCGTCCAGGTCGGTCAGCACCAGCCTGGCGCCTTCGCGCGACAGCGCCCGGGCGCAGGCGGCGCCGATCCCGGACGCCGCGCCGGTGACGATGCCGATCCGGCCCTCGAGGTGGCCCATGCCCGTCAGCGCCGGTAGTCGAAGCCCTTGCGGTCGACCGTGCGGATCAGGCCACGCCATTCGGCCAGGCCGTATTCCGGCGTATCACGCCGCTTGCGCATACGCTCTGCCGCCTTGCCGATCACGAAGTCTTCGACCGGCACGGGTGGCGAATCGAGCGTCCGCGCGATCAACTCCAGTTCGCAGGCCCGCTCCAGCCCGTACATCCGGAAGAACGTACCATGAATGGTCGGCCCCAGCGTCAGCAGCCCATGGTTCAGCAGCACGACGTGGCTGCCGTTCTTGCACGTCCTGCCGAGAGCCTCGCATTCCTCGGGCGAAGCGGGCACGCCGTAGTCGTGGTAGGCGAGATCATCATAGACCTGCAGCGCGTCCTGGCTGATCGGCCGGATGCCGTTGTGGAGCATCGAAACACCGGCGCCGGCGCGTGTATGCGTATGCATGACACACATGGCGTCCGGACGGGCTTTGTAGACACCGCTGTGTATGGTGAAGCCGGCGTTGTTGAACCTGCCGCCGTCGCTGAAGACGTTGCCGTCCATGTCCATCTTGACCAGGCTCGACGCGGTGATCTCGTCGAACATCTCGCCGTAGTTGTTGATCAGGAACGTGTTCGGCTCGCCTGGGATGCGCGCCGACATATGGGTGTTGATCAGGTCGGTCCACCCAAGGTGGTTCACCACATGATACAGCGCGGCCAGGTCGCAGCGTGTCTGCCATTCGGCTTCGGTCATCTTGGGCAGTTTCAGCGCTGCTGACATTCGTGATCTCCGCTATGCGTGCCGAGGCATCCTGTGGGACTTGGCGCCGATCCGCAACCCGGCGCCCGGCGCCTGCCAGTATTGCGCCGCACGAATATCCCACTAGGTTGCCCGCCGCGATCCTGGTATGGCGCATCGCTGAGGAGGGAGGCGTTTGATTCTTACCCGCGCCGCACGGCTGCTTGCCGTGTGCCTGCTGATGTCGATGACCATCGGTTCTGCGGTTGCGCAAAGGCCTGCGGCGCCGCCAGCTTCGGCCAGAGCCACACGGGCAACCCCAGCGGTGCGCAGTGGCGATACCATCGCTGCCATCAAGGTCGAGGGCAATCAGCGAATCGAGACCGGGACTATCATCTCGTACATGCTGGTGCAGCAGGGCGATCCGTTCGACCCGGACCGGCTGGATCGCAGCCTGAAGACGCTCTATGCCACCGGCCTGTTCCAGGACGTGCGGATCACCCGCGATGGCGACACGCTGGTGGTGCATGTGGTCGAGAATCCGCTGGTGAATCGCGTCGCCTTCGAGGGCAACCATAAACTCACCGACGACCAGCTGCGTCCCGAGATGCAGCTGAAGCCAAGGGCGGTGTTCACGCCGGCACTTGCGGAGCAGGACCGCCAGCACATCCTCGATATGTATGCCAAGAAGGGCTACTACAACGCGCGTGTCGATCCGCAGGTGATCCGGCTCGACCAGAACCGCGTCGACGTCGTGTTCCAGATCAACGATGGCGCTGTGACGCTGATCAGCAAGATCGTATTCGTCGGCAACCACGCGTTCAGCGAGGACCGGCTGTCCGAGGTGATCAACAGCCGCGAAGAGCGCTGGTGGCGCTTCCTGTCCACCTCGGACGAGTACGATCCGCAGCGGCTGAACTTCGACAAGGAACTGCTGCGCCGGTTCTATCTGAAGAACGGCTACATCGACTTCGATGTGCTGACGGCGAAGTCCGAGCTGGCACCCGACCGCTCCGGCTTCTTCCTGACGTTCAACATCAGCGAAGGCGATCGCTACCGGGTCAGCAAGATCGTCATCAACTCGACGCTGCGCAATCTTGATGGCGACTCGCTGCGCGGCGATCTAGAGGTCGACGAGGGCGACTGGTACGATGGCGATGCGGTCGGCCGCAGCGTCGATGCGATGGAGCTGGATGTCCACAGGCGCGGCTTCCCGTTCGTCGAGGTGAAGCCCAGGATCACCCGCAACGCCGAGCAGCACACTGTCGATCTCGCATTCGACGTCGGCGAGGGCCCGCGGGTCTATGTCGAGCGCATCGACATCGTCGGCAACACCCGCACCGAGGACAAGGTGATCCGCCGCGAGTTCCGTCTCGCCGAAGGCGATCCGCTGAACACCGAGGCGGTGCGACGGTCCCGCACGCGGCTGCAAGATCTGAATTACTTCAACAACGTGGCCATCAACACGGGGCCGGGTTCAGCACCGGACAAGGCGGTGCTGACCACCTCGATCGACGAGAAGGCGACCGGTGAACTCACATTGGGCGGCGGCTACTCGACCGACGCCGGCGCATTGCTCGATGTCGGTCTGAGCGAGCGAAACCTGGTCGGCACCGGCATCTCCGCCGGCATCAACGGCGTGCTCGCGCAGAAGCGAAGTTCGATCACCGGCTCGATCACCGATCCATACTTCCTCGACCGCAACCTGGTGGTTGGCGGCGACATCTTCTTCATCCAGACCAACTTCCTCGGCACCGAACCGTATGACGAGAAACGCGTCGGCTTCGACGTGCGCGCCGGCTACGACTTCAACGAATACCTCCGCCAGGTCTGGAGCTACTCGCTGGTCGGGCGAACCGTGTTCAACGTTGCGCCGAATGCCAGCTTCTTCATCCAGCAGCTTGCCGGTTATACCCTGTTGTCGCAGGTCAGTCAGGCGATCACTCTGGACCACCGCGACAGCAAGACCGATCCGCACACCGGCTACCTGTTGACCCTCGGAAACGACGTCGCCGGCCTGGGCGGCAACGCCGACTTCGTCCGCACCAACGTGAACGGGCAGTACTTCATCCCGCTCGACCGGTTCACCGGCAACAGCGACTGGGGCGTCTCGCTCACCGGCGGGATCGGTTACCTGTGGAACGAGGGCCAGCAGGAACAGATCATCGACCGGTTCTTCCTGGGCGGCGACAACCTGCGCGGTTTCCAGATCGGCGGCGCCGGCCCGCACGATGCGGTCACCGGCGATCCGCTGGGCGGCCGGTTCATCTGGACCCAGTCCACCGAGCTGCGCTTCCCGCTGCCGATCTCGGCCGATATCGGGCTGTCAGGCCGCACCTTCGTCGATATCGGCGGCCTGACCCAGGCCAGCTTCGAGAACCGCCAGGTCTGTCGCGAGACGACCGGAGCTCCCTGCGTCATCGCCGCCTCGCCCGCGCCGCGGCTCGGCATCGGCGTCGGCATTTCCTGGCATACGCCGTTCGGCCTGCTGAACGTTGACTTGACCCCGTTCGTGGTGAAGCAAAAGTTCGACCAGACGCAGGTCTTCCGCTTCGGATTCGGCACGAGGTTCTAGTGACATCACCCCGCCTGATCATGGCCGCCACGCTGGTGGCTGCCGTCCTTTCCAGCCAGCCGCTGCCTGTTGCGGCGCAGCAGAACCAACAGTGGTTTGTGCCGAACCAGCCGCGCGCCGCGGCGCCGG
>DASSRN010000217.1:0-15916 GCA_035701785.1 Acetobacteraceae bacterium
ACCGGCACGTTGAGATCGGCGCGCAGCAGCACGCGCTTCCCGGCGGCGTCGAGATCGTCGAGGGTGCGGAAGGACATGGCGCTTGCTCCTCCCCCTCCCCTTGCGGGAGGGGGTTGGGGGAGGGGGTGGAGACCGGGTTCGGCCCCCTCCCCTGGCCCCCTCCCGCGAGGGGAGGGGGAGATCTGCTTGGCTTCTGTTTCTGCTGCTACAGGCTGCCGAACAAAGCTGCGGTGTCCGACATACGGTTCGAGAAGCCCCATTCGTTGTCGTACCAGCCCATCACCCGGGCCAGCGCACCATCCACCACCGTGGTCTGCGTCGCATCGAATGTGCATGACGCCGGCGAGTGGTTGAAGTCGATGCTGACCAGCGGCTCGGTGTTGTACTCCAGAATCCCGCGCAGCGCGCCCTTCGACGCGTCCAGCATCGCCGCGTTGATCGCGTCCTTGGTGGCCTGCTTCTTCAGGTTCACATCCAGCGACACCAGCGACACGTTCGGCGTCGGGATACGGATCGCAGTGCCATCCAGCTTGCCCTTCAGTTCCGGCAGCACGAGGCCAACCGCCCGCGCGGCGCCGGTCGAGGTCGGGATCGCCGAGACCGCCGCCGCACGCGCGCGATGCAGGTCCTTGTGCAGCGTGTCGACGGTGTTCTGATCGCCGGTATAGGCGTGGATCGTCACCATGTAGCCGCGCTCGATGCCGAAGCTGTCGTGGAGCACCTTGGCCATTGGTGCCAGGCAGTTGGTCGTGCATGACGCATTCGAGATGATCGTCATCTCCTTGGTGAGCGACTTGTGGTTCACGCCATAGACGATGGTGGCGTCCACATGATCGCCAGGCGCCGAGATCAGCACCTTGCGCGCGCCCGCCGTCAGCAGCGCGGAGGCCTTCTCCTTTGAAGTGAAGATGCCGGTGCACTCCATCGCGACGTCGACGCCCTGGTACGGCACCTTGGTCGGATCGCGCTCGGCCGAGACCTTGATCGGGCCCCAGACGCGGCCGCCATAGCGGATGGTGATGGTATCACCGGAAACCTCAAGCTGGCCGGGGAAGCGGCCGTGCACGCTGTCGAAGTGGAACAGGTGCGCGTTGGCCTCAGTGCTGCCGAGGTCGTTGATCGCGACCGGCACAACGTCGTCGCGACCGCTCTCGACCATGGCGCGCAACACCAGGCGGCCGATACGTCCGAAACCGTTGATGGCGACCTTCACGGGCATTGGTCATTGTCCTTTCCTGCTCTCGAGCCTCTCCTGCCGTGCGGCGAGAGGGCGGGCATTGACGTGGATCAACCCAGCCGCTTGCGGACGGCCGCGACGATGGCGTCCGGGGTGATACCGAAGTGTTTGTAAAGATCTTCATAAGGCGCGGACGCCCCGAAGCCGGTCATGCCAATGAAAATCCCGTCATCACCCAGCCAGCGCTCCCAGCCGAAACCGCTGGCGGCCTCGATGCCGATGCGCGGCGCGACCCCCAGCACGGCCCGACGATACGCTTCGTCCTGCTGGGAGAACAGCTCCCAACACGGAAGTGAAACCACCGCCACCTGGATGCCGTCGGCGGCCAACGCGGCGCGGGCGTCCATCGCGATCGACACCTCGGAGCCGGTCGCCAGCAGCGTCGCCGCGCGCGTGCCGCCTTCCGCCTCGGCCAGCACATAGCCGCCCCGGGCGCAACGGTTCTCGGCGGTGTCGGTGCGCATGGTCGGCAACCCCTGGCGGGTCAGCACCAGCAGGCTGGGCCCGTCGTTGCGCCGGATCGCCAGCTCCCAGCATTCCGCCACCTCCATCGCCTCGGCCGGGCGGAACACGTGCAGGTGTGGCATGGCGCGGAGACTGGCCAGGTGCTCGATCGGCTGGTGGGTTGGGCCGTCCTCGCCCAGGCCGATCGAATCGTGGGTCAGCACGTGGATCGCGTGTGCCCGCGCGATGGCGCCGATGCGGATCGCCGGGCGCATGTAGTCGGTGAACACGAAGAACGTGCCGCTGTAGGGGATCAGACCGCCGTGCAGCGCCATGCCGTTCACCGCGGCGCACATGCCGTGCTCGCGGACGCCGAAGTGCAGATAGCGCCCGGTGAAGTTCCCGGTGTTCACCTGGCCCATCGCCTTGACGAAGGTCAGGTTCGAGCCCGTGAGGTCGGCGGACCCGCCGACCAGCTCCGGCGTCGCCGGTACCAGCGCTTCCAGCGCCTTCTGGCTGGACTGCCGCGTCGCCATCTTCGGCTTGGTTTCGGCGATCTCCTGCTTCAGCGCCGCCACCGCCTCGTGCCAGTTGTCGGGCAGCCGGCGGGCCATGACGCGATCGAACTCGGCCTGCATGTTGTTGTGGGCCAGACGCTTCAGCCAGGCGCGCCGCGTGCCGGCACCGCGGCTGCCCGCGGCACGCCACTTCTCCAGCAGGTCGTCCGGCACAGTGAACGGCGGCTCGTGCCAACCGAGCGCCGCCTTAGCTCCGGCGGCCTCCTGGCCACCGAGCGGAGAGCCGTGCGTCGCGGCGGTGCCGGCCTTGGTGGGCGCGCCCAGGCCAATGATAGTACGGCATGCGATCAACGTCGGCTTCTTGGAGCGGATCGCGAAGGATAGTGCGGCGTTGATCTGCTGCGGGTCGTGCCCCTCGATCCGCTTGGCCGCCCAGCCATACGCGGTGAAGCGCTTGAGGATGTCGTCCGAGTAGGCCAGCGCCGTGTCGCCGTCGATCGAGATATGGTTGTCGTCGTACATCACAGTCAGCTTGGAGAGGCACAAGTGGCCGGCCAGCGCCGCCGCCTCGTGGCTGATACCCTCCTCCATGTCGCCGTCGGACGCGATCACCCAGGTCCGGTGGTCCACCAGCGAGCGGCCGAAGCGCGCAGCCAGCAGCCTCTCGGCTATCGCCATGCCGACCGCGGTCGCGATCCCCTGGCCCAGCGGACCCGTGGTGGTCTCGATCGCCGGGTGCTCGCCATATTCCGGGTGTCCGGCGGCGGGCGAATGCAACTGGCGGAAGCGCTTGATCTCCTCGATGCCCATGCCGTCATGGCCAGTGAGGTACAGCAGCGCGTAGAGCAGCATCGAGCCGTGGCCGGCGGACAGCACGAAGCGGTCGCGGTCGGGCCAGCGCGGGTCGGCGGCGTCGAACTTGTGAAAGCGGGTCCATAGCGCGGTGGCGACATCGGCCATGCCCATCGGCATGCCCGGATGACCGGACTTCGCCGCCTCCACCGCGTCGATCGCCAAAGCACGGATGGCATTCGCCATGCGCCAGGCCTCGGTGGGTGGCCGGGCCAGGATCTCCGCCTGGTGCGCGAGCACCGGATTGTCGCTGACGGCTACGTCGGGTCCGGCCATGGGGTCTCCTCGGGGCTGCCGGCGCCTATAGGAGCATGCATGCCGGGCGGCAACTCTGGGGCCGAGCTCAGAGGGCTCGGTTTGCCCGTGCCAGGACCGCTTCCAGCAGCACCTGCGCGCCGGCCGCGGCCTCTTCCGGCTCGATGCTCTCTGCCTCGTTGTGCGACAGGCCGTCCTTGCAGGGTGTGAAGATCATCGCCGTGGGAACGTGACGCGCGACGTAGACGGCGTCATGGCCCGCGCCGGATACGATCTCCCGGGCGCCGTAACCCAGCTTCGCCGCGCCCTGGCGCACCAGGTCGACGCAGCCGGGATCGAACGGCTGGGCGGGCATCTTGAACAGCTGCGTCAGTTCCAGGCGCACGCCGCAATCCCGGGCGATGAAGCCGGCCTCGCGAGGGAACTGTGCGTCGAGCCGGTCCACCTCGGCGTCCGACGGGTTACGGAACTCGACCGAGAACCGCACCTCTCCCGGCACCACGTTGCGGCTGTTCGGCGACACAAGAAGCTGACCGACGGTGCCGCGGCCGTCCTCGCCGCGCGCCCGCATCATGCGGTCGACCAGGTCGATGATCCGTGCCGCACACACCAGCGCGTCCTTGCGCGCGGAGGGCGGGGTGGTGCCGGCGTGGCTGTCCTGGCCGGTCGCGACCGCGTCGTACCAAACCATCGCCTGGGCGCCGGTGACGATGCCGATCTGCTTCGCCTCGCGTTCCAGGATCGGCCCCTGCTCGATGTGCAGCTCGAAATAGGCGTCGGCCGGGAACGCCGCCGCGGTCTCGGCGCCGCGATAGCCGATGCCGTCCAGCGCGGTACGCACGGTGACGCCCTCCACATCGGTCAGCGCGTAGGCCTTCTCCAGCGGGAACACGCCCGACCAGACCCCGGAGCCCATCAGCGAGTGGCCGAACCGGCTGCCCTCCTCGTCGGTCCAGTTCACCAGTTCCAGCGGCGCCTCGGTGACGATACCCAGGTCGTCCAGCGTGTGCATCACCTCGAGCCCGGCGAGCACGCCGAGGGCGCCATCGAACTTGCCCCCGGAGGGCTGGCTGTCCAGGTGACTGCCGAACAGCACAGGCAGGCGGCTCGGGTCGCGGCCGGCCCGGCGGGCGAACATGTTGCCGATGGCGTCGACGCGCACCGTGAGCCCGGCCGCCTCGCACTCGGCGCGGAACCGGTCGCGGCCACGACGGTCGACATCGGTCAGCGTCAGCCGGCGCACGCCGCCCTTGGACGTGGCGCCAATCTCTGCCATGCCCGTCAGGCTGTCCCACAGCCGCTTGCCATCGATGCGCTGATTGGTCTGCGGAGGCATGCCGGGCGTCCCTGCGGTGAGGCCGGCATCTTGCCCGCCACCCGGCTTGCTGCAAGAGAGTGTCGGCATGAGAGCTGGATGGGTTCTGCTGGCGGGGCTGCTGCTGACCGGTTGCAAGCTGATCGACCAGACCACGTTCGCGCCCTCGCCGGAGGCGTCGGCAGCCAAGCCGGAGGCGCCCAAGGCGGATCCGCGCACGCCGCTGGTCACCATCGGCTACGGCACGCCGGCTCCGGACTACCAGGACATGCTGCGTTACGCCGTCCGCGAGGCCGAGACGCGGATGCCTGGGGTGCAGTATGACGTGGTGGCGATGCTGCCGGCGGGCGCCGATGCGGCGGCCGCGCAGCAGCGCGTGACCGAGGTGATGCGCGACATCATGGCGCAAGGTGTGTCCGACACGCGGATCCATCTCGGGCTGCGGACCGAGCCGGCGGGCGGGCCGCAGCAGGTCCGGGTCTACGTCCGGTGACCGATCGTTAATCCCGCGTCAGGGATTGTACCAATGACACGCGGCGTCAGCGCTCGATAGATTGCCGCCGTCATCGGGGAGGCCAAACAGCATGCACCCGTTCCATGCGCATTGCCGCGACGCCCTGGCCGACATCGAGGCGCAGGGCCGCTATCGCCGGTTCACGCCGCTGCGCAAGCAGGCGGAGCGGTTTCCGCTCTACCAACGCCCCGATGGCAGCGAGGTGCTGGTGTGGTCGTCCAACGACTATCTCGCCATGGGCGGGCACCCGGTCGTGGTCGAGGCGGCGTGCCAGGCAGCGCGCGAGATGGGCGCCGGTGCCGGCGGCACGCGCAACATCAGCGGCACCAGTCCGGCGCATGACGCGCTGGAGGCGGAACTGGCCAGCCTGCACGGCAAGGCTGCGGCACTGCTGTTCACCTCGGGGTTTGTGTCCAACCAGGCGGCACTCTCCACCATCCTGAACTCGCTGCCCGGGTGGCACGTGTTCTCCGACGCGCGGAACCACGCCTCGATGATCGCCGGCATCAAGGGATCGCGCGCCACCTGCCATATCTTCCGCCACAACGACGTGGCGCATCTGGACGAATTGCTACGTGCCGCGCCAGCCGAGGCGCCGAAGCTGATCGCGTTCGAGTCGGTGTATTCGATGGACGCCGACATCGCGCCGATCGCGGCGATCTGCGATCTCGCCGACCGCTATGGCGCGATGACCTACCTGGACGAAGTGCATGCGGTCGGGATGTACGGGGCGTCCGGTGGCGGAGTGTCGGAGCGAGACGGCGTCGCGGCGCGTCTCGATGTGATCGAGGGCACGCTGGCCAAGGCGTTCGGCTGCCATGGTGGCTACATCGCCGGCGATGCGAGGGTGGTGGATTACGTGCGCTCCTGCGCGCCGGGCTTCATCTTCACCACGTCGCTGCCACCGATGATCGCTGCGGCCGCGCTGGCCAGCGTGCGGCATGTGCGCGGCAATCCGGCACGCCGGGCGACGCTGTTCGAGCGCGCCGCTGCGCTGAAGGGGCGGCTCGCCGCGGCGGGGCTGCCGGTGCTGGCGTCCGACAGCCATATCGTGCCGCTGCATATCGGCGACGCGGCGCGGTGCAGCGCGGTGAGCCGGCGGCTGCTCGACGAGTTCGGGATGTATGCGACGCCGATCAACTACCCCACGGTGCCGCGCGGCGAGGAGCGGCTGCGGTTCACTCCGACGCCGCTGCACACCGACGCGATGATGGAGCGTCTGGTGGCGGCGCTGACCGCGATTTTGCGTCCGGAGCAACGTGCCGCAGCCTGAGGGCTCTAGGGCTGACCGCCCCACGCTGCGCCTAAATCCGAAGCAGGGAAGGCGGCTGCGTGCAGGCGCGCCGTGGGTGTATTCCAACGAGATCGCGATGAAGCCGGAGTACCGGCAGTTCCCGCCTGGCGGGCTGGTGCGCATCGAGGGCGACGGTAGCGTCAGCTTCGGCACCTTCATGTTCAATCCACACAGCCTGATCGCGGCGCGGCTCCTGGATCGTGATCCGCACGCAGAGATCGATGTGGGGTGGCTGCGCGAGCGGCTGCGCGAGGCGATCGCGTTGCGCGAGCGGGTGTGTGACACGCCGTTCCATCGCCTGGTGCATGCCGAAGGCGACCGGCTGCCGGGACTGATCATCGATCGCTACGACGATATCGCAGTGCTTCAGGCCAACAGTGCGGGCATGGATGCACTGACGCCGCTGATCGTGCAGGCGCTTGCGGACCTGCTGCCGCTGCGTGCCGTGGTGGCCCGCAACGACTCGGCGGCGCGGCGGCAGGAGGGGTTGGGTGAAGCGGTCTCGCTGCTGCTGGGTGAGGATGCCCGCGCCGAAGTCGTGGAAGGCCGGGTGGGGTTCCTGATCGACCCTCTGGAAGGGCAGAAGACTGGCTGGTTCTTCGACCAGCGGCCGAACCGGGACCGCATCGCGGCGCTCGCGAGCGGCGCGCGCGTGCTCGACGTGTTCAGCCATGTCGGCGCATTCGGATTGCGCTGCGCGGTTGCCGGCGCCCGCGAGGTGACCTTGGTCGACAGCAGCGCACCGGCCCTGGCGCTGGCGGAAACTGCCGCCGCGGGAAACGGCGCGGCCGATCGCGTGCTGACCCGGCGTGGCGACGCGTTCGAGGTCATGGCGGGACTGGCCGGCGAGCGGTTCGACATCGTGATCTGCGATCCTCCGGCTTTCGCACGCTCGCGCAAGGACGCCGAGGCGGGGCTGCGTGCCTATGGACGGATGGCACGGCTGGCCGCGCCTCTGGTGGCACCGGGCGGGTTCCTGTTCGTCGCCTCGTGCAGCCATCATGCGCCGCTGGAGGCGTGGAGCGCGCAGATCGCCTTCGGACTGCACCGTGCGCGGCGCGAGGGGCGCATCGTCTTCACCGGCGGCGCCGGTCCCGACCACCCGGTTCACCCGCATTTGCCCGAGACCGCGTATCTCAAGGCGCAGCTGATCCAGATGCTATAGAGGCGCGCATGCCGCGCCAGACCAGGCCATCGATGATCGCCGCTGCCGCATTCGGCGTGCTGGCGCTGCTGGCCTGGGTGGTGCTGATCGCGACGCTCGCCGACCTCGATGCCAGCGATGCGATGGGCAAGGCGCTGGCGAAGGGCTTCGCCAGCATCGAGGTCATCGTGCTATGGCTGCTTCTTGGCGTCCTGCTGGCGATCGTGGCGGCAAGCGGCGCGATGTCGTGGATCGCGGCGATGGCGGTTGCCGCGCTGCTGGTCGCCTCGGCGGTCGCCGCGCTGAGTTCCGTGGACCTGCTGGCGGACCAGAGCGTGCCGCCGTTCTTCTGGCCCATCCTGACGCCGGCGCTCACACCGCTTGTCGTGCTCGCTTTCTGCGGCTGGACGATGCTGGCCGGTGCACGCAGCCGGTCGCCCGCCGTCGCGGTCAGCGCGGTGCTCGCGATGCTGGTGCTGAGCGCGGCGATGCTGCCGATGCACCAGATCCGCGGACGTGCCGAGAAGCGCGAAGCCACCAGACGGCAGGACTGGGCGGACGGCTTCGCCCGGTTGGCGACGAACGCGCCGCTGTGGGAACTGACACCGTTCCTTGCCACGCGCGATGCGACCCGCGAGCAGGCGGTGCTGGACCGCATCCGTCACCTGGACAGCCGGCAGTCGGACGCGGAGACCATGCTGGATCATGGCGACCTCCCGCTGGCCTATCTCGGCGCCTTCGATCTCGATCTGACGCCTGCCATCTGCGACAAGGCACGCGGCCTGCTGCGCCGGCTTGTCCAACCGCTAGTGCCCCAGCGAGCGAACGCCGCATCGTATCTTGTCGTTGCCAATGACGTGGCGGGGGCGGTGAGCGCGATGGAGTGGCTGGTCGGCTACGGCTGTTCGTGCGACGCCGAAGCTCAGGCCTGGGAAGCCATGGCCAACGCCTACCGCGACCCAAACTTCGACGTGGTGCGGCTGCGCGAACTGCGCGATCCCGCGGAACTGGGCCGCAGCCTGCGTGAACATCCCGAGCGCTTCGCTATGCTGACGCCGCAGGCGCACCTGAAGGCCTGGCTGAGTTTTGCCGGCGCCGACGAGTTGCGCGACCGGGCGCTGGCCGGTGCACGCCAGCTCGATCATCGAACAACGGACGCGGTCGAAATGCTGCGCGGCGACGAATTCGGGGCGCGGACGGTGCTCGCGTACATGCCGCAGCTCGATCTCGCTGCCACGCCAGAGCTGTGCGATGCGGCGCTTCACGCGCTGCACGCGGAGATGGCGGCTATCTATCAGCCCGATGCGAATGATCCGCGACCCTACGACGAACTGCTCGACCGGCTGGGCACGGGGAAGCCCCTGGAGGCGCTGCAATGGCTCGCCTCGCATGGCTGCGATGCCAGGTCCGAGCTGGACGAAGCCGAGGCGCTGGTACGCAGCTATCAGGACTCGCCGGCGCGTGCGGATATGCTGACGCGGCTTGGCGAACTGCACCGGACCTGACCCATGCACCCATCGCGCGCCAACAATCCACTGTTCGGACCCAACCGCTTCAAACTCGGCGTGTTCAGCGCCAACTGCGACGGCGGGCTGACCATGTCGCTGGCGCCAGAGCGCTGGCGCGCGGAGTGGGACGACATCGCGGCGATGACGCGCATCGCCGATGAAGCGGGGATCGAGTTCATCCTGCCGGTAGCGAAGTGGCGCGGCTTCCAGGGCAAGGCCAACATCTACGGGCGCTCGTTCGAGACGCTGACGCACGGCGCGGCACTAGGCGCGCTGACGCGGCGCATCGCGATCTTCTCCACCGTGCATGTGCCACTGGTCACGCCGGCATTCGGCGCCAAGGCGATCGCCACGATCGACCACGTCACGCATGGCCGCGCCGGCCTCAACATCGTCTGCGGCTGGAACCAGGAGGAGTTCGACCTGCACGGCGTCACCATCGACCAGGACCGCCGCTACGATCATGGTCTCGAATGGTTCCGCGTATGGTCGCGCATGCTCGAGGGCGGCGCGGAGTTCGACTGGGACGGCGAGTTCTTTCATCTGAAACGATTGCAGACCGACCCGGTGTCGGTGCAGCGGCCCTGGCCCGCGGTGATGTCGGCCGGCTTCTCGCCGAAAGGCCGCGACTTCGCGGCCCAGGTGGCAGACGTGCTGTTCACCACGATGAGCGAACTGGATCAGGCCCCTGCCCTGCTCGCCGACATCAACCGCCACGTCGCAGGTCACGGCCGGCGTGTCGACATCTATACCATGTCGCACGTGGTCTGCCGGCCGACCCGGCGCGAGGCGGAGGAGTTCTATCACTACTTTGCCGAGGAGATGGCCGATGCGGAAGGCCAGGCCTATTACCGGCGCCAGCGTGGGCCGGTGGTGAAGGATGCTGCGGGGAACGAAATCCGCCGACCGCTGGTCAATCGCTTCATGCGCGCGTCGGGCGAGCGCTATGACGGTGCGTATCCCGGCACGTTTCCGCTGGTCGGCACGCCCGATGATATCGTCGCCGACATGGCGCAGATGAGCGCGATGGGACTGGCCGGCACGTCGGTCGCCTTTCTCGACTACCTGAAGGAGATCCCGTTCTTCGTGCAGGAGGTGCTGCCGCGGCTTGCACGGCTGGGACTGCGCCAGGCTGCCTGATCGCACACATACCCGTCAGTCGGCAATCCGCCCGACACCTCCGCACGTTGCCGATGGCAACCACAATGTGGAGGAAGCCTGCATGAGCCTGCTCACGGACGTCATTGGTGGAGTGCTGGGCGGATCGGCCAATAACTCCGGCATGCAGGGCGCACTGACCAGTCTGCTGGGCGGCGGTGAGCAGGGGGGCTCCGGCGGCCTCTCGGGCCTGGTCGGGGCGTTTGAGCGCGCGGGGCTTGGCAACATCGCGCATTCGTGGATCGGCAACGAGCCGAACCAGCCGGTCTCGCCCGGCCAGTTGCAATCCGCGCTCGGCTCGCAGCGGACTCAGGCGCTGGCGCAGCAGGCAGGCATGTCGCATCAGGATTTCCTGTCACGCCTGAGCGAGCACTTGCCGCGGGCGGTGGACCGGATGACAGCGGACGGTCGTCAGCCATACGCGAACACAATCTCGGTCTGATCACCGATGACGGCTTTATCCCTCCTGCCCGCGATCGATCCCGGAAGTCAGGAAGTGACCGCGGTGATCGAGACGCCGAAAGGCAGTCCAAACAAGTACAAATTCGACGAGAAGGGCTGCTTCTTCCGGCTGGGCATTGTTCTACCCAAAGGCAGCTACTTTCCATATGACTTCGGCTTCATTCCTTCCACGCGCGGCGAGGATGGCGATCCGCTGGACGTGCTGGTGCTCATGGACGACCCGGCACCAGTAGGATGCGTCCTGACTGTACGACTGATCGGCGCCATCGAAGCGGAGCAGCGGGAGAAGGACGGAGAGTGGGAACGCAATGATCGGCTGCTCGCTGTCGCCTGCAAATCCCATCTACATGGACATGTGCAGGATCTGGACGGCCTGCGACCAAACCTGCTGGAAGAGATAGAGGCGTTCTTCAGCTACTATAACAGTCAGCGAGGCAAGAAGTTCAAGCCATTGCGACGCGTAGGCCGCAGCAAGGCTGGCAAGCTGGTCCAGCGCGGGGTGGCGAGCTTCGAGCAGCGAGCGAAGCAGCCAAAGCAGTAGTCGTACCAGCATGACACTGGAGGTCTCGCTTTCGCTGCAGCCTATGGAGGCGACGCCAGTGGACGATCTGCCGACCGGAGGCGGCTGGCTGTTCGAACCCAAATACGACGGGTTCCGCTGCCTGTTGTTCCGCGATGGCGATGCGGTGGATCTGCAGTCGCGGCGTCAGCGCCCATTGGGTCGCTACTTCCCGGAGATCATACGTGCCGCCGGTGAACTGCCGATCGAGCGCTTTGTGTTCGATGGTGAGCTCATTATCCCGGATCAGCCGTTCGACACGCTCCAGCTTCGCCTGCATCCGGCTACGTCTCGCGTGCAGTTGCTATCGCGTCAGCACCCGGCACAGATCATTCTGTTCGACCTGCTGGCCAGCGAAAACGGGCGGTCGTTGCTGGACAGGCCGTTCAGTGAGCGACGCTCCGCACTCGAAGCTGCCTGCGACAGGATCGGGCAGAACGAGACCTTCGTCCTGTCGAAGACAAGCGGCTCGCGAAGCACGGCACGTGCCTGGCTTCGGCACGTGGGCCATGGGCTGGATGGGATCGTCGCCAAACCCCTGGGCCTTCCTTATCGACCCGGCGAACGGGCCATGCAGAAGTTCAAGCTGTGGCAGACGGTCGATTGTGTTGTAGGCGGTATCTACTACCGGCGAGACACGCAGATTATCGAGTATCTGCTGATGGGGCTGTACGATGCGGCCGGCAGGTTGAACTATGTGGGCCGATGCGGAATAGGTGACCGTGGTACGGATATCGCTGAACGGTTGCAGCCGCTGATCGGCGGTTCCGGCTTCACCGGTAATGCACCTGGCGGCATCAGCCGCTGGTCCGCACGCGAGCGCAAACCAATTCCGCTGGCGCCGAAACTCGTGGCCGAGGTCAGCGCAGATCACATCGAGAATGGCCGATTCCGTCACGGCTCACGCCTGCTCCGCTGGCGTGACGACAAGGAGCCGAAAGCCTGCACAATGGACCAGTTGCGCAACAAGCGATACCGTTGAGCGATACGGGGAGAAAGCCGGAAACACAACACCCCGCCGAAGCGGGGTGCGGGGACGTTTCTGTTTCCTCAACCTAAACTTGCTGCGGCGCCTGCCCTACCAGCCGCTCATCCAGCGGTCCATCCCGAACTTAATGCTGCAGCGCGAAATTTCGCTTGCATACGAACGACCTGATCCGTATATTGTGCGTCGCAGCAATGCGGTCACATGACTGCGCTGGCTGCTTTCTTGGACGTTTCCTCCCTAAACTTGGCGGCGCCCAGCGCCGCCATTTTTCTTTGGCCAACGGCTGATCCCATCCAAGGCTTTCCCGGGCCGGAATAATCCTGCCTGGCCCGGCGTCCCCACACTATCAGGTCTGGCCTAAGTGGCCGTTCTGGGGGAAGTCCTGCATGGTTCTGTCGAGCGCGTTCATCGCGATTGCTCTGATCTGTCTGGCCATCCGAATGGTTGAAGCTGGCAATCTGGAGGGGCCAGCCCGCTATTGGCTACGGCTGACGGGCGTCGTGGTGGCGACCTTCCTGGTTGTCCAGTTCGCCGTCCTCGCGTTTATTGTCGGAGCGGTAGCCGCCACCGCCATGTGAGTGTTCCGGGCGGTCAGCCAGCGCCAGGGTCCCGCATAAAAGCCTCGACCGAGCGCGAGACATGGACGCCCTGCCAGTGATCGACCACGACCACGTGGCCGCGCGTGCGTTCCAGCCAGTCCCAGGCTGATCCGCCCAAACTGGCGGCACCGACCATCAAGGCCACTGCGAATCCGCCAACCCAAAGATGGAGAGGCCAGTCACTACCCTGGCTCATTGTTCAGTCTCCGAAGATTCCCGCCGGTCCCGTCGGAACGCGGCCCCAACACTTCTTCAAACGTCCGGGTGGGATGAATATTCCGACCCTAATGCGACCGGCTTGCAATTCCCTCGGCTTGCTCGACTGTGGAAAAGTGACACAGCGCACCACTGCCGGGCGTGAAGATTTCGTCAGACCCGGAATAATTCGGCAGCCGGCATCGTGAGTGTGGCGCACAGGTGTCCCGAATGCCCGATGTGGCGCACCAGGCTCCGCCAGGGCTATAGCATGATCCGCTGTCTCACCTTGCCATACCGGAAATAGTCTGGCGGCCGTCGCCAGCATGCGCGCGCACCCGCGGTTCTCCTCGCGGAACTTTGCGATGATGATGAACGCCGAAACGCCAGGCGAGAAGAAGCGGAAGGAGGCGGCGTGTTCGGGACGATCGAAGGGACTTGAGCCAGGTTACAGCCTCGGTCCTATATCCGCGGACGCGCCGCGATATCGGCGAGCTTGTCGCGCATGTCGAAGAACACCAGCAGCAACTCGCAGTAGATGCGCCACAGCAGCGTAACCACGCAGCCGCCAAGCAGCGGCAGGATCACACCGGTGAACAGGCTCAGTTCCCAGATCCCCCACAGCACGCGGACCAGCGTGCCGAGAGCGATCAGCAGCAGGCCGATGACGAAGACGATGCGGATGATGCGCGGCGTGATGAAGGTATCGAACGACAGGAATTCCGACATGGCGGGCTCCTTGCGTTTCCCCCGGCTGCAACCGGGACGCTAGCCGCCGTCGATACGATTCGGAAAGTTCACCGCGCCGCTACGCCCAGCCGGCCGGCGAGGTCCTGGATGAACTGCCACGCGACACGACCCGAGCGCGCGCCGCGCGTCATGGACCACTCGATCGCTTCGGCGTGCAGCGCCTCGGTTTCGATCGGCAGGCGCATGCTCGCCGCATAGCCCTCCACCATGGCGAAGAACGTGTCCTGGTCGCAGTTGTGGAAACCGAGCCAAAGGCCGAAACGGTCCGACAGCGACACCTTCTCCTCGATCGCCTCGGCTGGATTGATCGCGGTTGAACGTTCGTTCTCGATCATGTCGCGCGGCATCAGGTGGCGGCGGTTCGAGGTGGCGTAGAACAGCACATTGTCCGGACGGCCCTCGATGCCGCCTTCGAGGATCGACTTCAAGGCCTTGTAGTCGGAGTCCTCGCGCTCGAACGACAGATCGTCGCACAGGATCAGGCAGCGGCGCGGCTGACCGCGCAGCACGTTGAGCAGGTCGGGCAGCGAGCGCACATCCTCGCGGTGGATCTCGACCAGCGCGAGGCTGCCCGGTGCCTCGTCGCCGACCACCGCGTGCACCGCCTTCACCAGGGATGATTTGCCCATGCCGCGGGCGCCCCAGAGCATGGCGTTGTTTGCCGGCAGGCCACGCGCAAAGCGGCGCGTGTTGTCGAGCAGGATCTGCTTCTGCCGCTCCACCCCCTTGAGCAGCCCGATATCCACCCGCGACACGCGGGCGACCGGCCCGAGGTGCGGCGGCGATGGATGCCAGACAAAGGCATCGGCCGCGGTCAGATCGGCGGCGGCCATCGGCGGCGGCGCGAGTCGCTCCAGCGCCTCCGCAATGCGACGCGCAAGTTCGGTGAATGTATGCTTCATCGGTACGGCCCCGGAAATAGTCCACGACGCGAATGGAGCGTCGCTCTCCACCCGAGCACTTAACTCATTGAATTAACGTAGCCTTTCCTGGCTGTCGAGGGCACGCGTGGCGGACATGGCAGCGCTGTCCCAAATTCAATGCTTGAGTTCACGGACCCGTGAGCGTAGGCTCACAGGAACGTGAACGACCTCCCGCCGGCCAAGCCCTCCAGCCCTGAAGGACATGACAGACATGATGCTCGGGCCCACTTTTGTTGCCGCTATTGGTATTTCACTCCCGGTTATGACCGGTCTGTGGCTGATGCCCAGAAGCGAAGGCGAGCCCTCGGTCCCCGCACTGGCGCTGCGCTCCGCGCGCCATTCCATCGAACGCATGCGCACCACGCTGCGTGAGATCGGCGATTCCTCGATCGTGCGTCCCGGCTGATCCCGCCACCTCGCGGCTGGCAGCCTCCATTGGAGGTTTTCGATGAGAACGCTGTCGGCCCTCGTCGGAGTGGCGCTGCTGCTTCTGCCCGCTCAGTCGCAGGCGCACATCAAATGGTTCTGCGCCTACGACACGACGGTGCCGCCACTGCCGATCGTGGAGGTCCTGACGCCGACATTCATCGCGGTTGCCGTGCTGTTCAGCGGGGTGATCTTCACCGCCTTCGTCATTGACCGCGCGGTGAACACCAAGGACTGGGCGAGGCGGCTTGACGAACGGATCTTCCGCTCCGAGGCGACCACCAACACCATCATCCGCGTGTCGGTCGCCATCCTGTTCGTCGTGCTGTGGGATGGTGGCACCACGATCCTGACGCCAGAACTGAAGACCACCAGCCCGCTGATTCCCTGGGTGCAGCTTGCGATCGCGGCATCCATGGCGTCGCGGACCACAATGAAATTCGGCGCTGCCGGCATCATGGCGCTCTACATCTATGCGGTGCAGGCGTACGGCGCGTTCCATCTGATGGACTATCCAATCTTCCCGGCAGTCGCGCTGTATCTCGCCCTTGCCGGGGCGGAACATCCGCAGGTGCGCGCACTGCGGCTGCCGCTGCTCTACACCGGCATCGCGCTGACCATGATGTGGGGAGCGATCGAGAAGTTCGGCTATCCGTACTGGACGTTCCCGCTGCTGGCCGCGCATCCGCAACTGACGTTCGGACTGACCTTTGAGCAGTTCATGTGCACTGCGGGCTTTGTCGAGTTCAGCCTGGCGTTCTTCATGGTGACCGGA
>DASSRN010000218.1:0-2404 GCA_035701785.1 Acetobacteraceae bacterium
ACCGACTGCCATATGGCACATTTTACGACAGCGGGATGCCGTCCCGCTGGAGCGGTCGCGTCCGCCTCGTTCATTGTTTCCAACAATAGAAGTGTGGATGCCCCTAAGCTGATTTGACAACTGGCAGTCTTTGCCTAGTCATCAAAACTGCTGGCATAGTCCTATTCCGAAGTTTGCGCTGTCGAACTCAGCAACCCACTGATCTGACTCGCAGATGTCGATTTTGGCCTTTTCCTCTACTGGACACACGCGTGACCGTAGCCGATGGCCGCTTCGGTACGCCGAATCGAATCACAGACCGGCCATTCTGTGAAGAGCTACATGGACACTTTCGGGAAAGGCTTTCGAACCTAAGCGATTCAAAAGACTCGGCATTCCAGTAACTCCAAGTGAAAACTTCAGATTAGAGGTAGAGATTTAGAATGATGCTCACGCGCTTCTGAGGACGCTTCCCGGGCGACCGCGGCTTGGTCCCTATCGCGTCTCGCTACACGTCCCGTGCCATTCTGGGGGTCGGCATGGGCCAGCCATATTAGGGATGGTCGAGCAAGTGACATTCAGCCTTGTGACCGTTCAATTCGCCGGACAGTACCGGGGCCTGAATCCGACAGTGACCGAAAGCCAGCGGGCATCGCGGGTGAAATGCACATCCTGAGGGAATGGCCAGCGGCGATGGCAACTCTCCGGCCAACGCTGCGGTCTCGGTACGTCGGCGCACTCGCATCTGCGGGGCGGCTCGTAGCAGCGCCTGCGTGTAAGGATGCAGCGGCGAAGTGAACACCGAATCTGCATCGCCGACCTCGACGACGCGTCCCAGGTACATCACCGCGACACGGTGCGCGAGGTGTCGCACGACTCGCAGGTCGTGCGACACGAACAGGATGGCGAGCCCAAGGTCATGCTGCAGATCCAGCAGCAGGTTCAGCATCTGTGCCTGTACCGAGACGTCGAGTGCAGATACGATTTCGTCGGCGATCAACATGTCCGGCTGGACCGATAGGGCGCGTGCGATAGCGATGCGCTGACGCTGGCCGCCAGAGAATTCATGCGGAAATCGTTCGGCGGCATCACTCGGCAGGCGTACCAGTGACAGCAGTTCGGTGATCCGCGCGGCGCGGTGGGGCGGCTCCACAATCTGGTGTACCCGCAGCGCCTCCGCCAGCATCTCGCCAACAGTCATGCGTGGGTTCAGCGAGCCGTACGGATCCTGGAAGACCAGTTGCACACGGCGGTTGTATCGCCGCAGCGCATCGCCGTGCAGGGTTCTTACGTCTTCGCCGGCGAACAGGATCTGCCCGGAATCGAGTTCGATCAACCGCACCAGTGCCCGCGCCAACGTGCTCTTGCCGCAGCCCGACTCGCCTACCACGGCCAGGGTCTCGCCGCGCGCAACCGAAAGCGATACGCCATTAAGCGCCCGGATGACGGGGCGCCTGCCGTGCCAGGCGAAGCCACGAACAGGAAAGCTGCGCACCAGGTTGTCCGCGCGCAGCAGCGCATCGGCGGTCATGATGCGAAATTCAGCTCATACCGCATCACAGCATCATGGTGCAGGCAGGCAGTCGCGCGATCGGTGGCGAGCGCGCGCAACTCAGGCAATCCCCTCAGGCAATCCTGACTGGCCAGCATGCAGCGCGGCGCAAAGCGGCAGCCAGGCGGCAGCGCGAACGGATCAGGCGGCGCGCCGGGTATCGCTGCCAGATGCTGGCGCGCTTGTCTCGCCTGCGGTACTGAATTGATCAGACCAAGCGTGTAGGGATGCGCCGGGCGCGCGAGGACTGTCTCGACCGGCCCTGTTTCCATCATTCGCCCGCTGTACAGCACCGCCACCCGATCGCAGGTTTCCGCGACGATACCAAGATCGTGGGTGACCAGGACGATGCTCATCGACAACTCGCGGCGCAGGCGGAGCAGCAGTTTCAGGATCTGGTCCTGTATCGTGACGTCGAGCGCCGTCGTCGGTTCGTCGGCCAGCAGCAGCTTCGGTCCGCCGGCCAGCGCGATGGCGAGCATCGCCCGCTGCCGCATGCCGCCGGAGAACTCGTGCGGGTAGCTCGAGAGACGCCGCCGCGCGTCGGGGATGCCGACAATGTCGAGCAGTTCGACGGCACGCGAACGGGCGGATCGGCCGCGCAGGCCCAGGTGCTCTGCAAGGCTTTCGGTGATCTGTCGTCCGATGCTCAGCACCGGGTCCAGTGCCGTCATCGGCTCCTGGAACACGATGGCGATCTCCGCACCGCGCAGCGCGCGCAATGCCGGTTCACCTAGCTGCGTTAAGTCACGCCCGCGCCAAAGTATGTTGCCGCTGGCCTGCACGACGCGCGGCAGCAGACGAAGGATGGCTCGCAGCGTCAGGCTCTTGCCCGAACCGGATTCTCCGACGATGCCGAGTACCTCGCCGGCG
>DASSRN010000219.1:0-3555 GCA_035701785.1 Acetobacteraceae bacterium
GATCAGATGCCGCGCCAGCGCCGCGTCGCACGGATAATCCGCCTCGACGATCTCCTTCTGGTACGGCAGCCGGCCACGGATCGTTTCGCCGTAGTATATGCCGATCGCCGGCATGTTGTCGTGGTGGAACAGCTCCTCCTGGTCGTCGCCCACCACGATCAGCGCATCCAGCCGCGCCGTCGCCACATCGTCGCGCAGCCGCGCCATCGCCGCCGTCATTTCACCATGCCGGCGCTCAAGCTGCGGGGTCGCAATGCGCTCCAGCGCGTCCGCCGGGGCGCGCGCCAGCAGCGTATCGTAGTCGCAGGCGTTGCCGTCGAAGTCGACGAACTGCCTTGCCTGATCACGCGCGAGGAAGACGGTTTGCCAATCCTCGACGCGCGAGGCCAGCATCGGGCTGTGTGACGAACCGAATGCGGCGACGAGACGAGCCACGGAACGTCCCTCCTGTCTGTATCGTGGCTGTCATGCTACACCCGCGCAGCATCGGCAGTGAAGGCGGACCACAATGCAATTCGGCGCCTCGATCTTCTTCACCGATTACTCGATCTCGCCGGCTGAACTCGGCGTGGCGCTGGAGCAGCGCGGCTTCGATTCGCTGTGGGCGGCGGAGCATTCGCACATCCCGGTGCCACGGCGCACGCCACCGCCCGGCGGCGGCGAACTGGCGAAGCGCTACTACGACGTGATGGATCCGTTCGTCACGCTGGCGGTCGCCGCAGCGGCAACGCGCACGCTGAAGGTCGCCACCGGCATCTGCCTGGTCATCCAGCGCGACACCATCCAGACCGCGAAGCTGGTCGCCTCGCTCGACCAGGTGAGCGGCGGGCGGTTCCTGTTCGGCATCGGCGGCGGCTGGAACGCCGAGGAGATCGAGGCGCATGGCACGGTGTTCGTCACCCGCATGCAGAAGATGCGCGAGCAGATGGAGGCGATGAAGGAGATCTGGACCAAGGACACCGCGGAATACAGCGGCCAGATCGTCAAGGTGCCGTCGATGCAGACCTGGCCGAAGCCGACTCAGAAGCCATATCCGCCGATCCTGCTCGGCGGCGCGTTTCCGTGGGCGGCACGGCGCGCGGTGCGCTACGGCGACGGCTGGTATCCCAATGCGACCAGTGGTGACCCGGAAGAGTATCTGCCGCGCTTCCGCCAGATGGCGACCGAAGCTGGGCGCGATCCGCAATCGTTACCCGTGACGCTTGGCGGGGCGCCCGAGGATCTGGCGCGACTGCGCCGGTTCCGCGAGCTCGGTGTGGTGCGGGTGAATGCCACCCTGCCGGCCGAAGGCGCGGATAAGATCCTGCCGATCCTGGATCGCTGGGCTGACCTGATCCGGCAGGTGCGCGCCGGCTGAAGCTTATGGTGCCGGCGAGAGGAGTCCGTGGTGGTTCATCAGAAACCAGATCGCCAGCACCATGACCACCAGCAGGAAGTTCATGACACTCCTCCCAGTTCATGCGGCGGCCGATGCCTGGCGCCGCCGCGGGCGAACAGGATGCGGCGTAGCTCGCCTTTGCCAAGCGCCTGGTTCAGTTCGGCGCCGGTCGTGTAGAGCAGGAACAGAACGAAGATCCAGATCTGGATGAACAGGAAGCGGTGCCACGAGAAGTGCTCAAGCACGAAGGGAAAGAAACCGACGAGGCGACCTTCGTCGATAATAAAGTGCACGTAGCCTTCGAGCAGGCGGGCGATGAACACGCAGGCCCAGTAGAACACCGTCTTGGACAGGATCGTCCAGATCAGCCGTGCGTTGTCGAAGCGGCGCAGCAAAGGCGTCATATCGGCGACGAGTACCGCCTTTCCGACAACCAGCGCCGTCGTCGTCGCCACCATGAAGCCGGCGAACTGGAGCAGGTAGTCCGACAGCAGGATGCGCTGGGTCAGAACGATCAGGTTGAAGCCGATCGCGAAGAAGATCGTCGGGGGCAGGACCTTGCGGAACTCCTCGAAGATCACCTCGATGATGTGACGCTGGGTCGATTCAGCCCCTGCGGTTCCGTGCGCCATGACGGTCTCCTCGGTTGCAACGACGATTGCATTCGCGAAGCCCTCTCGGCAAGCGGCGCAACGGCTGCCTTGGCATCGGGGCGCCATGGCGTAGCATCGGCGGTCAACATCACATGGCGCAAAGTGGGGAGAACCATGTCGTACCTTTATCGCCTGCTCGCGGCCGCCATGCTGATCGCGCCGGCGACCGCGCGCGCCGACATCGTGCTGTCGTCGAACGACGGGCACACCGTGCAGGACGACCAGAAGCGCCTGATCGCGCCGAAGGAGGTGCATCCCGACACGATCAGCATCATCGACGTGTCGCATTATCCGCCGACCATCACCGCGACGGTGGACGTGCCGGGCAGTGTGGTCGGTCCGCCGACCGCGGCATGGGTGGCGAAGGACGAGAGCTGGGCGATCGTGACCTCGGCGACGAAGTCTGATCCGCAGGCCAAGGACGGCATCGCTCCGGACGACCGGGTGAGCGTGATCGACCTTACGGCCAGGCCGCCGAAGGTGATCCAGAGCCTGACGGCAGGCGCTGGGGCAACCACCGTGCGCGTGTCACCTGACGGCAGGCTGGCGCTGATCGCCAATCGCACGGAGGGCACCGTTTCGATCTACACGGTCGCCGACCGGCAGTTGACGGCGGTGGGTAAGCTTGATCTAGGCAACAAAGGCGCGCTGCCCAGCGGCATCGTGTTCACCCACGACGGCAGGCACGCGCTGCTGACCCGCGGCGGCGACAACATGGTGAGCGTGCTGAACATCGACGGCAGCAGCGTGACCGTCGATCCCCGGCCGGTCACCACCGGCATGGCGCCGTACACGATGGACATCAACGCGGCAGGAACGCTGGCTGTGGTGTCGAACATGGGCCGCGGCGATGGCGATGAGGATTCGATCAGCCTGATCGACCTGACATCGACCCCGTTCCGCGTGGTGGAGACCGTTGGAGTGCCCAGCAGCCCAGAGCCGCTGAAGTTCTCGCCCGACGGTCGGTTTCTGGCGGTCGGCGCCGAATACGGCACGACCAAGCCATCGTCACATCCGTTCCATCACGACAAGGGGCTGCTGACCCTGTTCGCCGTGGAAGGCAAGACACTGCACCGGCTGGCCCAGGCGCCGATCGGTCCGTGGAACGAGGCGATCGCCTTCTCACGCGAGGGCCACACGATCCTGGTGCAGAGCATGGCGGATCGCGAAATCAACGTGTTCCGCTGGGATGGCCACAAGCTCACGCCGGGCAAGTCACTGACCGTCAAGGACGCGGGGCCGGAGTCCTTTGCGACGGCTTGGCCGTAGTGGCGGAGGTCACGCGGTTCGGCGCAGCGCCAGTCCGAACTGGATCCATGAGATGCCATGCACCACAAGCTCCACGGCGATCAGTGTGCCGACCACCCACAGGCCGGACCATGGCAGCATCATGTACAGCATGATGCCGACCAGCAGGCTGATGATGCCGCCGGCCAGCAGCAGGCCCCAGCCAGGCATATGGCGATGCTGCACGCCGATCACGATGCGCAGGATCCCGCCGATGACCAGCGCTGCGGCGACGAA
>DASSRN010000220.1:0-4920 GCA_035701785.1 Acetobacteraceae bacterium
GCCCGCGCCAGCGCCACGCGCTGCTGTTGCCCGCCCGAGAGCTGCCGCGGATAGCGCGCCTGGTAGCCGGGCAGCCGCACCAGCTCCAGGCTGTCCGCCACCAGGCGTGCTCGCGTGGCGCGATCCACACCCCGCTGCTTCAGGGGAAAGCCGATGTTCTCCGCCACCGTCATATGCGGGAACAGCGCATAATTCTGGAACACCATACCGATGTTACGCCGGTGCGGGGGCAGGCCGATGACCGAGCGGCCGTCGATCGCAATGTCACCCGCGGTGGGCGCCTCGAAGCCGGCGATCATCATCAGGGTGGTGGTTTTGCCCGATCCGCTTGGGCCCAGCAGTGTCAGGAACTCACCGGAGCGGATGTCGAGCGAAACGCCGCACACTGCGCCTACGCTGTCGAACCGCTTCTCCACACCGGACAGCATGACGGACGCACCGTGCAGCGCCGGCTTCGTCTCGGCCGCGAGCGCCGCGGTGCCGTCCATTCAGGCGAGGATCCACTTGTTCCAGCGGCCGATGACCGTGTCACGGTTGTCCACCCACCAGTCGTAATTGTACGGGATCAGCTGTGAACGGATCGCCGGCGCGCTTGGCAGGATCTCCAGCTGCTTTTCCGTCAGGTACTCGGCCGACTTGTTGTTGACCGAGCCGTACGGGATCAGCATCGATAGCCGTGCCTGGGAGATCGCCAGCGTGCTGAAGGCGATGAACTTCATCGCGTTGGCCTTGTTCGGCGCATTCTTCGGCACCGCCCAGCAGTCGCGCTTCAGCAATCCCTGGTTCCAGCTGATCGCCGCCGGCACGCCGGCCGCCTGGATCGCCGCCACGCGGCCGTTCCACACCGAGGTCAGCACCACCTCGCGGTCGGTCAGCATCTGTACCGGGACCGCGCCGGTCTCCCACCACTTGACCACGCTGGCCTTGATCCGGTCGTAGCTGTCAAACGCCTTGTCGATGTCGATCGGGTAGAGCTTGTCCGGCGGTACGCCGGCGGCCAGCAGGGCGAATTCGAGTTCCGGCGTATTGGGGCCGGCGCCGCTCAATGCGCGATCGCCCGCAAATTTCCTGGTGTCCCAGAAATCGACCCATCCGTTCGGCGCCGCGCCCTTGAACGCGTCGGTGCGGTACGCCAGCACCTGCGACCACACCAGCATGTCCAGTGCATAGTCGTAGCGGTACAGCGGATCGATGTTGTCGACGTCGACCAGCTCGTAGTCGATCTTCTCGAAGTAGTCGCCCTTCTTCATCAGATTTTTTACGGTGGATTGGCCGAGTTGCACCACGTCCCACTCGACGTTTCCGGTATCCACCATCGCCTTCACCTTGTTGATGTCGGCGCCGGGGAAGTCGAGTGTCTTGATGCCGCTCAGCTTCTCGAACGGAACGTAATACGCGGTGCGTTCCGCATCCTGACCCGTGCCGCCATAGGCGGCGATGCGCACCTCGCCGCTGCCCTTCATCTTCGCAGGGATCGCGGTGATCTCCGGCATGGTCGCCGGAGCCGGCTGGGCGAAGCCACGCGTGCCTCCGACTGCGGTCATGCCCGCCGTGGCCCAGGCGGTGAGACCGAGGAAACGGCGACGGCTGTGGTCCGATCGGATCATGGCAGCGCTCCTGTTCAGCTCAATGTCTCGCCGGCACCTGAGCCGGCGATCGGCGTCGGTATCCACCACTCCTCGCCGCGCGCGGTGGTGACGTATTCGGGCCAGCGCAGATCGACCGGCGGCGTGAAGTCATGCGGCAGCAGCGGCGCCACCCATTTGCTGCCGGCGACACCGCCGCCGGTGCGCTCATTGAATTCGGCCTTGGCGCGTTCCAGCAGGTCCGGATGTGCCAACAGCTCGAGGAATGATGCAGCCAGCGTCTTGGCTGCCAGGAACAGCCCTGGATCGATCGCCGCCGGCAGTCCACCCAGCGCGTTACGGCTCCACGCAGGGTATTCGTAGCTATCGTCCGGTGGCCGCAGCGCCGGCCGCATGGTGAACAGCCGTGCCGATGGTGCGTGCCAGCTGTACTCCACGTAGTCGTCGGCGCCGATATGGAATTGCGACGGCGGCAGGCTACGCCGCACGGTCGCCTCGAACTCCGCCGGGAGTGTCAGGCGCTGGTTGTCGGCGGTGAACGGATCGTCCATCGCGGCGATCCCGAGATTGCTCTGGATTGTCCGGCCGAACGCCCGCGCCTCTTCGCCGAACGATGGCGCACCGATCGCCGCCATGTTGCGGTAAACCAGGTCCACCATGGTGCTGTTCGGCAGGCCGACGCGCGTCTTGGTCACCCAGCGCACCGACGCCTGGCAGCCGCATGACGCGGCCGCGTTGCGCGCGTTGTTTGCCAGCACCTGGTAGATCTGCTGCTGCACCGCGAGCGACGGCGAGCGCCAGGAATACTGGATCTGACTGAACCGCGGCGGCAGGTTGTCCGACGTCGCATCGCCGCCGGCGAGAATGAACTCGTTCAGAGTCCAGGCACCGGCATGCGGATACATCGCCTCCTTGGTGTATTTCGTCGTGGTGTACATCAGGCACAGCGCGTCGATCGCGCCCGGACAGCGCGCCGCGGCATGCGCCGAGGTCCGGATCGGGAGCAGTGACTTGTCGATCCACTGCTCCGGCGCCAGTGTCTCGAAGGTGATCACCACACTCCAATAGGCGCCGCACTGCGTCTCGCCCTGCACCGTGTTGGTGCTGTGCGGATGATAGGCGATGAACGCGTCACAACCGTCGTAGTAGCCTTTCGCGGCGTGTACCGGCTTCGAGCCGCACACCTTCTCGGCCGGCTCGCCAAAGAACTTCAGCGTGCCACGCAGCCCGTGCTGCTGCATCGCCGCCTTGGTCGCCAGGATGCCGGCGAGTGCCGCCGAACCGAGCGAGGAATGCGGATCGGTGTGCCCTGCCGTCCATGGATGCAGCCCTTCACGGGGCGCCTTGTGTGGCGCCACCTGCTGCGACTGCCCAGGCACCGCGTCATACTCCGCGTAGCTGCCCAGCACCGGCGACCCGCTGCCCCAGCTGGCGGCGAATGCCGTCGGCATACCGCCGGAGCCTTCCTCGACGGTGAACCCTTCGGCGCGCAGCAGCTCGCAGTAGGCGCGTGCCGATTTGTATTCCCGCCACGCGGGCTCGGCAAAGTTCCAGATCGTGCGGTTGAACTCTGACAGCCGAGTGCGATTGGCCTCGATCCAGGCGATGGCGGCTTGCTGCGTCTGGTCCAACGCCATGTCCCCCTCCGCGATCAGAACTCGAGCAGGTTATCCCGGAAGTGCCAATGCGTGTATGCTGCGCGCACCAGTCCGCGAGCCTGCAGCGCCGGCACCAGTCCATCCTCCACCTCGGCCAAGCTGCGGCGCGTCACGTTAGGCAGCGAGAACAGGAAACCATCGCCGCCCACCTCTTCCATCACCTCGCGCATTTGCGCCGCCAGCGAATCTGGTGTGCCGACAAGTTCGATGGAGAGTGCGGAGGTGTTGTGGTCCATCATCGCCTCACGCAGCGTCTTGCCGGCGTACTTGCGGCGGAACTCGTCCAACGTCTGCTGATGACCGTTGGTCGTGACATCCTCCGGCAGCGGCTGGTCGAGATCGAACCGGCCGAAGTCGATGTTCGTCACCTTGCCCAGATGCGCCAGCCGTTGCGGGATCTGCGCCAGCGCACGCAGCTCGCGCAGCCGCTTCTTGTCCTGCGCCTCGGCCTCGGTCTCGCCGATGATCGGCGCCACCAGGAACAGCACCTTGCACGACTCCGGATCGCGCCCATGCGCGACCATCCGTGCGCGCACGTCCTCGCGATATGCCTTCATGCCTGCCACACCCTTGGTGTGCGCGACGATCGTATCGGCGTACTGCGCGGCGAACTGCCGCCCGCACGGTGATCCGCCGGCCTGTGCGATCACCGGCTGGCCCTGCGGACACGGCCCGGAGTTCAGTGGCCCGCGCGTCCGGTAGAACCGGCCTTCGAAGTTCACCGCGTGCACCTTGGTGGGGTCCACCAGGAAGCCGCTCTGCCGGTCGGCGATGATCGCGCCCGGTTCCCATGACGCCCACAGACGGCGGCAGGCCTCCATATACTCGTCGGCCATATCGTAGCGCAGATCGTGCTCCGGCATGCCCGGCATGCCGAAGTTCATCGCCGCGAAGTCAGAGCTGCCGGTGACCGCGTTCCAGCCGATGCGTCCTGCGGACACCTGGTCCAGCGTCGCGATCAGCCGCGCCAGCAGATACGGCGGATAGGCATAGGTGCCGAAGGTCGGCACGATGCCGATGCGCGAGGTGGCCTGCGTCATCAGCGAGGCCACCACTGAAGGATCCTGCCGCGGCACCGCGATCGCGTGCTTCAGATAGAGCTCGGTCGATCCGCCCCAGCTTTCGCCGACATAGGAGGAATCCTCCAGCAGAAGGTAGTCGAAGCAGGCGCGCTCCAGCGAGCGTGCCATGTCGATGAACAGCTCCGGCATCATCCAGCTGGTGCCGATATGGCCGGTCCAGCTCTCGCCCCACGCCTGCACGCTCGAGCCTTGCAGGAACCAACCCAGATGGAATGGTTTTGCCGCCATTGTGCGACCTCCAGCTGCCTACCGGACTATGCAAGCTATATGCCGCGTCAGGCGGCGGCCAGCACGTGTGCGTCTCGCTCCGACCAGATCAGCGTCGCAGCCTCGCCAGGTTGCACCGGGCACGCATAGAAGTCGTTGTCGGGCACCAGCGCCGACGCTTCTTCGCCATGATCGATCGCGACCGCTACGCGCACCATCGCGCCCTGATATTCCACTGCGGCGACGCGGCCCGACACCGACGGCCCGCTATCGGGTGCACCAAGCAGCCGGCAGCGATCGGCACGTACCGCGATCAGTCCGTGCTCGGTCGGCAGCACGTTGTGGCCGCCGATGAAGCGCGCGATGAACGCGTTGGCCGGACGCTCG
>DASSRN010000221.1:0-6606 GCA_035701785.1 Acetobacteraceae bacterium
GATCCTGAAGCGCCATCGCGGCAACCTGAATGTGCAGGGGTTCATCAAGGGGGCCTATGCGGCGGCGATCGGCACGATCCTCGGTGCCTGCGTTCTGCTGGGCCGCATTGCCGTCGGCGATTGGCTGACGGTGCTCATCGCGGCCGGAAGCCTGGCGGTGCTGTTCAGATTCAAGGTGAGCAACCCGATGCTTGTCGGAGCGACAGCAGTGATCGGCATGATCGCCTTCCCAATCCTGCAACCTGCCTGGGTGTTCGTCCGTTGAACGCCGGGCGCGACCGGAGTCGCAGCTTGACTGCTGCTGCTCGAGCATGGCCGGAACTTCCTGCCGTGAACCCGTCATCACATCTGTGTCTACGGGTTCCCTATCGGCTGCGAAGACAGCCGAGGCCCTGCGCAAAGCAGGCTTCGACATGCGCTAAATGGCCCGCGGCCACTACGCATGGAAAGCAACGAACAGATAGGAGAGAACTCATGCGCATTGCACCGTTCATCGTGCTCGCTGCGACGGTATCCACCTCGGCGCTGGCCGCGCCCGACTGGAGCAAGGTCGATCAGGCGATTGGCTGTTCCGCGCCAACGATGCCGGGCGATGTACATCGCTACGGCTTTCCACGATCAGACCTGCACGTGACGGTCGATGGGGTGACGATCTCCCCGGCACTCGCACTTGGTGGATGGCTCGCCTTCAAGGCGGAGGGCGACAGTGCCATGGTCATGGGCGATCTCGTGCTCACCGAGGACGAGATCAATCCGGTGATGTCGAAGCTGCTGCAGGGCGGCATCGCGGTGACGGCGGTGCACAACCATCTGCTGCGCGCGCAGCCGGCGACGTTCTACATGCATGTCGACGGGCACGGCGACCCCGTCGCGCTGGCGACGACGCTGCACGACGCGCTTGCGGCCAGCCATACCCCGCTCACTCCGCCGGCCGCGGCCGCCGCACAGGCCAAGCCTGACATCGACGTCGAGCAGGTCGAACAGGTCATCGGCCGCAAGGGCAACGCAGTGGGTGGCGTGCTGCAGTTCGGCATTCCCCGTGGCGATGCGATTGCCGATACCGGCATGGCCGTGCTGCCGGCCATGGGGACTGCGACCGCGGTCAATTTCCAGCCGACCGGAGGGGGCAAGGCCGCGATCACCGGCGACTTCGTGCTGGTGGCGAGTGAAGTGGAGCCGGTGCTGACAGCGCTGCGCAGTGCGGGTATCGAGGTGACGGCGCTGCACAACCACATGCTGAATGACGAGCCGCGGGCATTCTTCGTGCATTTCTGGGCGAATGACGATGCCGTCAAGCTGGCGCATGGCGTCCGTGCCGCGCTTGACAAGGTGAATATCGCCAAGAGCTGACAACGAAGTTCGATGCATGAACCAGGCAGGCAGGCCCCAAATGAAATGGCGTCGGTTTTGCGCTGCGACAGCAGCATTGGCGACGGTATGCGGGTGGCAAAGCTCAGCCCATGCAGCGGCTGATCCGCCACTCGTGCTGGAACGGACCATGCCGCTGCACGATGTGCGCGGTCGTATTGACCACATGGCGTATGACGCCGGACGCAAACGTCTCATGGTTGCGGAACTCGGCAATAACACAGTGGACGTCATCGACGTCGGCGCTGGGGCGGTTGTTCACCGCATCGGCGGCCTGAAAGAACCTCAGGGTGTGGGGTATGCACAGAACGGCGACATGATCCTTGTCGCCAACGCTGGCGACGGCTCCGTGCGTCTGTTCAAGGGGGCGGACTTTGCGCCGGCAGGCACCATTGCCCTTGGTGATGATGCCGACAACGTTCGCATCGATCCGCGCAACGGACTCGCCGTCGTCGGCTACGGCAGCGGCGGTCTGGCGCTGATCGACGTGACCTCCCATGCCAAGGTCGCGGACATCAGGCTGCCGCGGCATCCTGAAGGCTTTCAGATCGACGCCACCAACGGACATGCCTACGTCAATATCCCGGACGCCGACCAGATCGCGGTCGTCGACCTGGATGGGCGAAGCGTCTTGCCCCCACGGTTCACGCGAGAGTCGCGGGCCAATTTCCCGATGGCGCTGGACCCGAAGGAGAGGCTGATCGCCAGCGTATTCCGGCGGGGGCCAGTGCTGCTCCTGACCAACGCGGATAGCGGCGGTGTGCAGCAGAAGATCCCGACATGCGACGACGCAGACGACGTGTTCTTCGATCAGCGCCGGGGACGTATCTACATCAGCTGCGGCGGCGGCGAACTGGCCATCATGGAGCGTGGCAGCGCTGATTGGCACAGCGTTGGTTCGATCAAGACCGCTTCGGGTGCGCGAACGTCCCTGTTCGTTCCAGAGCTTGATCGCCTGTTTCTCGCCGAGCGCGCTGGCATGCTGGGGTCGGATGCCGCGATCGCGGTCTATCGGCCGGCGCCTTGAGCGGTCGCAATGACGCTGAAGGAGGGAGCGTTCCGCATGTCTGAGCCCACCTCTCGCCTCGGTCGCATCGGTATTCTATGGCGCGATGATGTCGAGGAGCGAACCGGCGCCACTCCCGAGGCCAGTCGTTTCAAAGCTGTCTTCGCGGCACTTGCCAAGGTTGGCGTCATCGCCGAACCGGTCGTCTATGAAGACGAGGTCGCCGATGCCGTCCATGATCAGCTCACTGGGTTTGACGGCGTCCTCGTGTGGGTGAACCCCATCCACCAGGGTCGAAGCCGCGCCAAGCTCGACGCGCTGCTCCGCGAGGTTGCAACACGCGGTGTATGGGTCAGCGCCCACCCCGATGTCATTGCCAAGATGGGCACCAAGGAGGTACTCCACCATACGCGCACGATGAGCTGGGGCAGTGACACCGCGCTCTATCGCACGGCCGAAGCGATGCGCACCGAGTTGCCGGGGCGGCTCGGTGCTGGGCCGCGCGTCATAAAGCGCAGCCGCGGAAATGGCGGGCTGGGTGTCTGGAAAGTGGAAACCCTGGCGAGCTCGCGCAACCTGCCGATGGTGCGTGTGCTGGATGCCACCCAGGAGCAGCCAGAGGACCTCGGGCTGGACGATTTTCTAGCCCGCTGCGTGGAGTATTTTCAGGATGGCAGTGTGATCGACCAGCCGTTCCAGCTGCGCCTCACCGATGGCGTTGTGCGCTGCTACATGGCAGGCGATCGCTGCGCGGGGTTCGGTCACCAGAAGGTCAAAGCCCTGGTCGATGCGCCGGCGGCGCGTGCCGGGGCCGGGCCGAGGCTCTACACCTCGAATGCGGATCCTCGCTTCCAGCGGCTACGGCGGCTGATGGAGGACGAGTGGACACCACAGCTGACGGCGCTGCTCGAGATTGCAGCGGACGAGTTGCCGATGATCTGGGATGCCGACTTCATGCTAGGCCCTGTCGGTCCGGATGGCGCCGACAGTTACGTGCTGGGCGAGATCAACGTCAGTTCGGTGTTCCCGATCCCCGACGAGGCGCCTGTCGAAATAGCCCGCAGGGTCGCTGATCGGCTATGTGGGGCGTCTTAAGCAACTCCACGGGTCAGGGCGACCGTGAGTTACTGAGCGCTCAGCCGGTTGCGGGTTGGCCGGGCGCAGAACAGCGATGCGCCCGGCCCCCCGTCATGGCTCTGCTGATCCGTGCCACACGCAACTGATATTCGGCTTTACGTCGCGCCACGTTGATCTGGATCAAAGAGTCACCACGCAGGCGGCGCGATCATGCTGCCCGGTATCGGAGGATTGTGATATGTCCGGTGCCGGGTATCTGGTGTTGCTCGGTCTGATCGGCATCGTTTGGGTGTTCCTGTTCGCCTTCGCCGTTCGGCGACTCTGGTAAAGCCAGCACGCCTTGGCGGAGAGCCTCGCGCCCGGCCTGGGGCATCTCTGACCCTGCCTGGCTGACATCCCGCACGGCGCTGCCCAGCACTGCGTCCGGCCGGGTTCCCGCCCCCGGCGGAATGACGTATGCACCATGCCATGACGCCCCGAACCCAACGGATCGGCGAGGCGCGGGCACTTGGACTGATCTCCGCCGCGCACCTTGTCAGCCACTTCCACTACCTGGTGTTTCCGCCGCTGTTCTATCTGCTGCGCGAGCGCATGGGTGTCGGCTTCGTCGAACTCGGCCTGGCGATCACCGCGTACAATGTCACCTCCGCCGTCACCCAGGCGCCAATGGGGTACCTGGTGGACCGCCTCGGGCCACGCAGGATGCTGATGTTCGGGCTGTGCCTGTCGGGGATTGCCTACGCCTCGGTCGGCGTATTCACCGTCTACCCATGGTTGCTGTGCGCCTCTGTACTCGCCGGCATCGCCAACTCGGTCTACCACCCGTCCGACTACTCGATCCTGGGCTCGGTGATCGACCCCGCGCGCGTCGGTCGCGCCTTCTCGATCCACACATTCTCCGGCTTCTTCGGCAGCGCCATCGCGCCCACTGTGATGCTGATGGTCGCCGGCTTCGCCGGCCTGCGTGGCGCGCTCCTCTTCGCGGGCGCACTGGGGCCGATCGTCGCCTGCGCACTTGCCCTGGCCCCTGGCATGGACCAGACCGCACGCAGCCACGTTGCCGCGACGCGCGACGCACCGAGCCGCGGTTCGGCGCGCGGGCTGCTGTCGCCGGCGGTGATCAGCCTCACCGGGCTGTTCGCACTGCTCAGCCTGTCATCCGGGGCGATCACCACCTTCTCGGCGGTAGCGCTGGTGATGCTGTACGGCGTGCCGCAATCGGCCGCGAACGCCGCGCTGTCGGCCTACCTGATGGCCACCGCGATCGGCGTGCTGGCCGGCGGCTTCATCGCCGATGCGACGCGACGCCACGCGGATGTCGCCGCCGGCGGGTTCGCGGTGGCGGCGATGCTGACGTTCGTGATCGGCACATTCAATCTCGGCGTGCCGCTGCTGGTGCCGGTGATGGCGGCGACCGGGTTCCTCGCCGGCATGATCATGCCGTCGCGCGACATGCTGGTGCGCGCCGCCGCGCCGCCTGGCATGGCGGGGCGCGTGTTCGGCATCGTCACCACCGGCTTCAATATTGGCGGTGCGATCGGGCCGATGCTGGGCGGCTGGTTCATGGACCATGGCGCGCCGCGCGGCATCTTCTACAGCTCGGTCGTATTCATGACGATGACGGTGCTCGCGGTGCTGATCGGCGATCGGCGGTCGCGCCGGCGGGCGCATGGTGTGGCTTTGGCACAGGCGGAGTAGCAGCGATGGCACGGACGCACAGCGACGAAGAACAGACCCTGATCGAGCTGGCGCAGCGCGTGCTGCCCGCCGGCAGCTTCGGCAACCTGCCGGGCGACCTCGTGATCCGCGAGGGCCGCGGCGGCCGGGTGTGGGATGTCAGCGGCAACGAGTATGTCGATTTCCTGCTGGGCTCCGGGCCGATGTTCATCGGCCACTGCCACCCCGACGTGATGGCGGCGGTGCAGGCGCAGATCCCCAAGGGGACCACGTTCTTCGCCAACAATGAGAACGGCATCCGGCTGGCTGCCGCGATCATCGACGCGGTGGCCTGCGCCGAGAAGGTGCGCTTCGTCTCGAGCGGCACCGAGGCCGACGCCTATGCGATGCGCGTCGCGCGCGCGTTCCGTGGTCGCGACAAGATCCTCAAGTTCGAGGGCGGCTACCACGGCATGAGCGACTACAGCCTTATGAGCCTGGCGCCGAAGCGGCCTGGCAACTTCCCGCAGGCGGTGCCGGACTCGCCCGGCATCCCGCGCAGCGTGCGCGACGAGATGATCATCGCGCCGTTCAATGATCCGGCGATGGCGGCGAGCCTGATCCACGAGCACCACGACGAACTGGGCGGCGTCATCGTCGAGCCGTTCCAGCGGCTGCTGCCGCCGCAGCCCGGGTTCCTGAAGGCGCTGCGCGAAGCGACGGCCGAGCACGGCATCCCGCTGATCTTCGACGAGGTGGTGACCGGGTTCCGCTTCGCCTATGGCGGGGCGCAGGAGTTCTATGGCGTGACGCCTGACCTGTGCACGCTGGGCAAGATCATCGGCGGCGGTTTCCCCCTGGCGGCGATCGCGGGACGCGAGGACATCATGTCGCTGTTCGACCGCGGCAAGGCGGGCGACGAGAAGTTCCTGACGCAGATCGGCACGCTGTCGGGCAACCCGGTCGCTGCGGCAGCGGGGCTGGCGACGCTCGAGGTGCTGCAGCGCCCGGGCAGCTACGACAAGGTGTTCGCCACCGGGCGCGCGCTGATGTCGGGCATCGACGCGATGCTGCAGAAGGCCGGGCTGCCGGCGCAGGTGATCGGCGTGCCGCCGCTGTTCGACATTGTCTATGCCGCAGGCGACGTGGCGGACTATCGGGGCTGGCTGCGCGCCGATACGGCGATGCAGCGCCGGTTCAACGTGCGGTTCCGCGAGGGCGGCATCCTGAAGGGCGAGAGCAAGTTCTACATCTCGCTGGCGCACGAGGCAGCCGACGTGAAGCAGACGCTGGGTGTGGTGCAGACGGCGGTGGACGCGGAACTCACGGAGACGCGGGTGCCGGCAGAGTAGACGTTGCTCGCTGTATCTACAGGTCGAACAGCGTCAGGTCGATGATGTCGCCCATGCGGTTGTAGCCGGCGTCGCTTGGATGCAGGTGGTCGCCGCAGTCGTACACCGGCAGCATCCGCGCCGGGTGTTCGGGATCGCGCACGCCCT